>JBARSJ010000229.1:0-5243 GCA_049644685.1 Anaerolineales bacterium | reverse complement strand
GCCTATAGTGAAGTAACCCTTTTCTGGGGTGTGGGATTTGCGGCTAGGCTTGGGTTGGAATATTGGTTATACCTTGAAGGAGCAGCAAATTCCCTGGGGTTGATCCGCACACTGATGGGTTGGCCGTATACTATCCTGTTATTGATCATCAGTTATCTCTACGGTGTATGGCGGTTGGGAAAATTAGCAGGTCCTGGTGTGGAAGAATTCAATACCGGAAAGACTGAGCCGTGGAATGGACAAAAACGGGGATTCTAATCCAATAGGAAAATTACTCTGATCGTATGGTTGATTTCTTTGCGAAATGTTAAATTCACTCTATTTAATTCATGGCATGTTTGAATGCAGCGGTTTCTCATGAAATTGGCTTAATATTATGGGTAATAAATTCTCGAGTCGCCAATCCAGTTGATAGATTGATTTTCCGGTGCATTTTGGGTGCAATTAGGATGGAACTTGTGGAAACTATGGAGACTATGGACTTAATCTCCCCCACTGAGTAGAAACAATGGACTCTGTGTAACTCTTTGTAAAGGATGGACGATCCCCCTATTAATTAAGAGTCAATTGCTAACAAATATTGATATTTATTGTTAATTACTGAATAATTGTGGACCAAACCGTTTATCTTTTAATCGAGCAGCATCATTAAGATAATCCATAAAATCCTTATGGTTGATTAACCAGATTTGTCCAATTTTTCTCGTCCTAAATACTCCCTCTCTCAACAATCGACGAAGGTATTGTCGATTGTAATCACTGAACTGAGATGCAGTTCTCACAGTAATATATTCGTTAGTAAACTCTGGAGAAATTTCTTTAACAGAAAATCCCATCCCAACCTCATTTAAGGAATTCTGAGAGCCTTTCTACCTCGCTTTTCTGCTCAAATCTGAGCATGGCCAGGAATTGCTCTTCTTCCTCACTATGTGGTTCGGGATGGGACCAAGAAGGTGGGCGGTATTGGACTCGAACCAACGACCCCCTCCTTGTAAAGGAGGTGCTCTAACCAGCTGAGCTAACCGCCCGGTCAAAACATATTATACCGCCGGGAAGAATATTAAGGAAGGGAGGGGAAGAAGGATAATCAGTGAGTAGTAATTAGTAAGTAGTTAGCAGTGAAAAGTGGGATCAATCTATCAGGTTCTCAACCACCTTCCGATACCCCTTGAAGGGTTTCTTAAGATCAGCGCATAATAATTTGATAATCTAAAACATGACTAATTACTATATACTACTTACTTATAATTGACCCAAAATCTGTCAAAGCGTCCTCTCTTGTGATAAACTTTCTCAAGAACTAAGACTAGGCCCTACCAAAATACTATGCGTATTGTCCGTTATCTATACCGAAATAAAAAACCTGCCTACGGCTGGCTGCTGGAGGATAAAATCGGTTCCATCAAGGGTGATATATTTGGTTCCTTCCAGCGGGGAGAGGCAAAAATCCCCCTGGAAAAAGCCAAACTTTTGTGCCCGGTCCAACCGGGAAAAATCATCTGCACAGCTCGCAACTATTCTGCCCATGCCGCCGAACACGGTGTGTCAGTCCCCGAATTACCGGTTCTTTTTTTCAAACCGCCTTCAGCAGTGATCGGACCCGGGGATGAAATCGTCCTCCCTCCCCAATCCCAGCGTGTTGAGCAGGAAGCCGAGCTGGCAGTGGTGATTGGCAAAATGGGCCGCTGGATCGCAGCTGAGGATGCGGAAAAACACATCCTGGGCTACACCATTGGTAACGATGTCACCGAGCGGTTTTTCCAGCGCGAAGACCTGCTCTGGACCAGGTCCAAGGGTTTTGACAGTTTTGCCCCCCTTGGTCCCTGGATTGAAACCGATTTCAATTCAGCGGACGCGATCATATCCTGCCGGGTTAACGGTGATCTGCGCCAAATGGCATCAACCCGGGAGATGGTTTTCCTGGTGGATCAACTGATTGCCTTTGCTTCCTCTTTTATGACCCTGATGCCGGGTGATGTGCTTCTAACCGGAACCCCGGAAGGGGTTTCCAAGCTGGAGGATGGAGACACGGTCGAAATTGAGATCGAAGGAATCGGCACCCTGAGTAATCCGGTGGTGCAGGCAGAACAGGTATAAGATGATGTCAATAGATATCCGAGCCGGAATTATCGCTGCAGTTCTATTGGCCCTGATCTTTTTTCTGATCAGCGTTATTACCGGAATCCAAACTGTACTCTCAGGAAAAAAGATTAAATTCTTCCAGCTGCGGCAGAATCAGATATTACGCGGCTGGCGGCTGATTGTAATGGGTATTTTCTGGGTTATATTGGGCATTGGTGTTTATTTTTTTGGCGAACCGGTTGCCTACCGTTTTATCACCCCATCCCCTACTCTTCCCCTAACCCTGACACCATCCATTACCCCTTCCGCCTCAATTACACCCACCATCACCCTCACCCCCACCATCACTCTCACCCCGGCGGAATCCTACACCCCTCTCCCCAGCCAGACACCCCACATGCCCCTGGCCGTCGAGGCTTACTTTGAAGGTATCCTCACCCCGCCGGTTGAAGCTGCCTTCAGTCCCTTGATATTCTCAAATATTGGATTGGATGATGACTATAATCCTATCGGTCCTGGGATCCAATTTACCAATCCTGTGGGGCACCTCTATGCAGTATTCACTTATGCGAAGATGGAAGACAATATTCAGTGGAGCGCGCTCTGGTACCAGGAAGATATCCTGGTCCATTACGAAACCTCCCCCTGGATCTGGCCCAGCGGTGGCAGTGGGTATACAGATTGGGATCCATCTCCTGAATTGTGGCTGCCGGGTGAGTATGAAGTTCAAATTTTCCTGGGAACGAAATTCATCCTCTCCAATTTTTTCACCGTGGTTGGAGTTCCTCCCACCCCGACAATTTCCCCCACCCCCACAATCACACTTACCCCCTCTCCCAGCCTAACTCCAAGTCCGGCGCCTACCGATTCCTGAGATTAGAATTTGGCCATTTTCACCGCGACCCTGGCTGCTACCCGGGCGTTATTCAGCAGCAGTCCTAAGTTTGCTTTTAAACTGGCTTTGCCGGTAATTTCGCTGACTCTTTTTAATAAAAATGGGGTAACTTCCTGTCCGCTAATCTTATGCTTCAGAGCATCTTTAAGGGCTTGATCCACAGCCTCCTGCATCTGACGATCCGGCAGAGCATCATTCAGGGGAGGCGGAACCACCAGTAGAACCGCGCTGTTGATCCCCATCTCCCAATGGGCTTTGGCGAGTATTGCGGCACCTTCTGAATCTTCTACCTGGGAATTAACAGGCAATCCGCTGGACCGGGCGTAAAAGGCCGGGAAAAGGGAAGTTTGAAATCCCACAACTGGAACTGAGAGGGTTTCCAGCATCTCCAGGGTTGCCGGCAGATCCAGGATTGATTTAGCCCCGGCGCATACCACCAGGGCTGGTATCTGAGCAAGAGTCAGCAGATCAGCCGAGATATCATAAGGTGCATTACGATGAACACCGCCGATCCCGCCAGTTGCAAAAACATTGATTCCAGCTTTGTTCAGGGCGGTTAAAGTACCCGCTACCGTAGTTCCTCCATTGAGTTTTTTGGCTGCTGCCCGAGAAAAATCCCGCCGACTAACCTTGATCACTTCCCGATCCTGGGCCAGCAGCAGGAGATCATCCTTATTCATACCAATCTGGGCTTTTCCACCCAGGACCCCCACAGTAGCCGGCACAGCGCCTTCCTCCCGGATAATTTCCTCCATCGCCTGTGCCAGCTCGATATTCGTTGGATAGGGAAGCCCATGGGTTATCACCGCCGTTTCCAGCCCTACCAGTGGCTGTTTTCCCTCAATTGCTGTCCAAACTTCCTCTGAAAAATTCAGCTCAACCATACTCAACTCCCATCCCAATGCGTCAATTCTGGTTATGCAGACGCTGATCCCAAATGACACCTTCATTCTATCATTTTTCTACCCGGCAGCTTATAAAAAAATGGTACCTTCAATCCACATCCCGGTTGAAAATTAATTTTCCTGATAGAATCAAAACAGTGAATTGACAATCATCTAAGAACTTATATTTTCAAAAGAAGGAAATATTATGCCTGATTTTCCCGGAAAAGGCCAGGTGACAGTACTTAAAACTTCTCCTGAAACTGTAGTGGAGGATTATCATCGTTTACTTGAGCTTGCAGGAATAGAAAACGCTTTGCCGAAAGGAGTCCAGACCGGGTTAAAAATCAATATCTCCTGGCAGACCTGGTACCCGGCTTGTTCTACAACCCCCTGGCAGCTGGAGGGAGTGATTAAATCACTCCAGTCGTTCGGATATCAGGACCTGGTGGGCGTGCACAACGACACCGTTGTGGTAGATACCAGTGACGGTGAAGCTAACAACAAACACAAAGCGGTTACAGATCAATATGGTGTTCCCTGCCTTTACCTCTACAACCAGGATTTTGAGTGGATTGAGTTCTATCCAAAAAATCACAAATACCTGGTATTGGACAAGGTCTATCCCGATGGTGTATTTATTCCCAAAGCTCTGCTGGGCATGAACATTATCCAGCTCCCCACAGTAAAAACCCATGTGTTCACCACTATCACCGGGGCAATGAAAAATGCCTTTGGCGGTCTTTTACACCGGGACAGGCACTGGACCCATGGGGTTATCCACGATACGCTGGTTGATCTCCTTGCCATCCAGCAGGAGATCCATCCCGGTATATTCGCAGTAATGGACGGCACCTTTGCCGGTGATGGACCAGGTCCCCGGGCCATGCGCTGGCATGAAAAGGACATAATACTGGCATCTGCCGATCAGGTGGCGATTGATGCTGTCTCTGCCAAACTGCAGGGGTTTGATCCCCTGGATTTACGTTTTATCCGCCTGGCTCATGAACACGGCCTGGGTATTGGCGATCCCAGCCAGATAAAAATCAGCGGCTATGATATCAACCAGGAAAAATCCTGGAACTTCAAGAGAGAAGACACCTTTGCCAGCAGCGGACAGCATATGATTTATCACGGTCCGCTGAAACCGTTTGAGAAGGTTCTCTTGCAAAGTCCTCTGGTTCCCTGGGCGTATTTCGCCAGCAATTTCTATCACAATGTATACTGGTATCCCTTTGTAGGGCGTAAGCGGGTAGAAGACGCGCTGAAGACAACATGGGGAAAACTTTTCCGGAAATATGGGGACGGGGAAGTAGTTATGCCCGGCATGGAGAAGAAAACGGTTATCCAGGCGCTGGTGGGAATTGTCCTGTCTGTGGTAG
>JBARSJ010000228.1:0-25103 GCA_049644685.1 Anaerolineales bacterium | reverse complement strand
GATTAGTTGAGAATCGCAGTTATTTCATATCATACCTGCCCGTTAGCGACTCTGGGTGGAAAACATGCAGGTGGCATGAATGTTTATGTGCGGGATCTGTCACGACATCTTGGCAGGAAAGGAATTCAACTGGATGTGTTCACTCGTTCGCAAGATGAACATGTTCCCCAAGTACTGCACGACTTGGGTTATGGGAACAGGGTCGCTCATATAACTGCTGGTGCGGAATACCCGTTGCCTAAAAAAGAATTGACCTGCCTAATCCCTGAATTTGCCGATCATATTCTGGGTTTCGCCAGGAAAAAAAACCTCAAATACGATTTGATTCACAGTCATTATTGGATGTCTGGTCTGGCAGCAGAGAAATTAGCAGAGCAATGGCAGGTTCCTGTAATTCAAATGTTTCATACTCTTGGAAAGTTGAAACAAAAAGTTGCTCAAAATGCAGAAGAGGCAGAAGGGGAGTATCGGGTTAATGGTGAAAATAGGGTAATTTCAATCGCAGATAAAATCATTGCCTCTACATCGACGGAAAAAGCTCAGCTTGAGAATCTATATAGCGCAGATCCCGCTAAGATAGAAATAATTTCCCCTGGAGTTGAGTTGAGCCATTTTTACCCCATTCCGCCTGATGAGGCAAAAGAATTTGTCGGCATCCCGCAAGGCAAACGAATGCTGTTATTTGTCGGCAGGATTGAGCCCCTGAAGGGAATTAGGACTTTGTTGCGGGCAATTTGTTATCTGCGCGAAAACGGCGGCGTAGAAGAAAACCTCTGCCTGGCTGTGATAGGTGGAGATCTGGAAGACCATGACGGAAAAGAATCGGAGGATATGCGTCTCTTGAATCAATTAAGGGACGAGTATGGCCTGCAGGATCTGGTCACTTTCCTTGGCAAACAGAGCCAGGATTCATTACCGTATTATTATTCTGCTTCTGAGATGGTGATCATGCCTTCCCATTACGAATCCTTCGGGATGGTTGCTCTGGAAGCGATGGCTTGCGGCACGCCGGTAATTGCCTCTTTGGTCGGGGGATTAATTCACCTGGTGGAGGATGGAGTAACCGGTTACCATGTCCCAGTGGATGATCCAGTTGCGCTCAGCGAGAGAATATCCGGGCTGCTGCAGGATAAAGCGCTTCGCTATCGGATGGGCCATGACGCTTTTGCTTTTGCGAAAAAATTCAGCTGGGAGGATATCACAGAACGCATGATCCAGCTTTACCGGGAATTGCTAAATATCTCAAACTGACGGATCACTTTAAGTACAAACCTCCGAGGTCTCTACGACCTCGGAGGTTTAGTTTAACCAATGCTCCCAGTTGCTCTCCCTGCAGCCCATCCTGTAGAAAATGCAGCCTGCAGATTGTAGCCCCCGGTATCCGCATCCACATCCAGAATTTCTCCAGCAAAGTATAGTCCTTGAATTAACTTAGATTCCATGGTTTCCGGATTAACTTCAGAAGTATCCACTCCGCCAGACGTGATAATGGCCTGGTCAAATCCCTTATGGCCGGAGATTATAAATTGGAAATCATCTTTGAGCCAGGATCGGAGAAGTTTTCGTTCCCCGCTGGATATTTGGCTGAGCTTTTTATTTCTGGGTATCCCTGTCTGCTCAATACAGATGGGGATTAGTTTTTTAGGAAGAAGCTCTTCAAGCAGAGAACTAAATTGTTTCCGGCCCTGAGATTGAATTTCTCTCAAGAGTCGAGCATCAAGAGCTGTGTGATCCAGAGCTGGTTTTAGATCAATTTTAATCTCTACCTGATTTCCTTCCTCTAGATAATTCACGATTTGCCGGCTTAGCGTTAAGATAACCGGTCCTGAAAGACCAAAATGGGTGAACATCATTTCTCCGAACATCTGGGTAAGTTTCTTTTCATTTACCCAAACACTGGTGGTCACGTTTTTTAAACTCAAGCCCTGTAAATATTGAGCGGTTTCTCCCCTAGTAAGCAGTGGAACCAGAGCGGGGCGGAGAGGGATGATCTTATGTCCGAATCTCCGGGCAAAAGCATATCCGTCACCGGTGGATCCTGTGCCGGGATATGCTTTTCCGCCAGTTGCCAGGATTACAGCTGGCGCCTGGTAAGTTTGATTTTCCGTTACAACCTGATGGATTTTTCCTTCCCGAATGATTAGATCAGTCACAGCTGTACCTGTAATTAATTCCACTCCCAATTTCTGGATCCAGGTAAGCAGCACCTCAAGGACATCCCGGGCTTTTTCGCTTTGGGGAAAAACTCGTCCTCCGCGTTGAACCACTGTCGGCAGCCCTAAATTAGCAAAGAACTCCCGCAATTCATCCGAGTAATAGCGGTAAAACAACTGGGTTAAGAATCGACCGCCTTTGTTGAAATGACCCAGGGCTTCCTGGACAGGAGATGTATTGGTCAGGTTGCAGCGGTTTTTCCCTGTCAGTAGTAATTTCCTGCCCGGAGTTTTCATTTTCTCAAGCAGCAGAACTTTTTTTTCCAGCAACGCAGCCTGCCCGGCAGCTAATAACCCGGCAGGCCCAGCGCCAATAACTATCACATCGTAGTGCGGCATGGTCTCCTTCGTCAGGGGTGGGGAGGAATCCACCAGACTTCAGATCAAGTGTAACATTTCCCTACCCATTAATCAGCCAAAATACCTGGAAATACCCCTGAACAGGGCTGAAAAGCCGTAAAAAGGCAAAAATGGACAGTGTTTTTCATCTCAAAGTTAAGAAAATTCAACAAAAGATTAATAATATAGCAAAATAAGCCAATATTCCTTAAATTGGTACTTGACAAACTAAATATAATTGATACAATGTTCACATAAGTTGATATTTCAATCAAATAAATTGATTTGGAGGAAGAAATGATTACAACAAATTACGCAGAAAGTAAAGCTTATCAAAATGAGCTAATCAGACAAGCAGAATATGGACATCTTATGAAGTCCGCAAAGCACAACCAGAAGAAAAGCTTCAGTTTGAGACAGATTATTCAGCGGGTTTTCAAGTCGCAAAAGCAAACAGCTTGGGGTGTGAAATTTGAAACCTTGTAAATCCTTGTGCTGGAGCCTTCTAAATGAGACCGCTGATGAGTTGATTGATCAGCGGTCTTTTTTTTTATTTGACATCTATAAGTTTTCCGATTAGAATATTTACTGTCTGGAGAAAACCTGCAGTTTAACAAGAAAATACAGCAAAGGTGCCTGTAATCCCAAAGTGAAGGCTGAAAGGCGAAGTCTGTGAAAATCAGACGCTGACCCGCAACTGTAATTCGATTATCCTTCAAGAAATCGATAAGCCAGGTCGACCGCCAATGCTGTCCGTTCATGATACTCTCGCGGTAAGGAGGTGTGAACTTGGTTAAGTAGAATTGCTGATCCACGTGCCTTCCCTGTCCGAGACAGGGATTTTTTGTTTAAAATAATAAGCAGATTAATATTTATTGAGGAGAAAATGAAAAAAAACTACCTAAGATTTGGATTATTAGCAGCGATTCTATCCCTGCTGGTAGCTGCTTGCGGAAATGTTGTGACCGATGACATGGGAGCCGAAATAAAGTTGAATACGCCGGCAAAAATCATTGTTTCTATCTCGCCAAACATGACCGAAATCCTATTTGGGATCGGCGCTGGCGATCGACTGGTTGGTCGGGACTCTAATTCCCAATTTCCTGAAGGAGCGCTAGAAGCGGCAGATTTAGGAGCTATGTGGGATGGGATTCCCGTTGAAGATATCCTGGCCCTGGAACCGGATTTGGTTTTAGCCGGGGAAATTTTTGCTGCTGATGCAATTCAGGAGCTGCGGGATTTAGGATTGACAGTGTACTGGCAGGCAAACCCGGAAGATTTTGCCGGATTGTATGAGAATATTAAAGATATTGCAGTTCTTACCGGAACTGAGGATGAAGCAGAAATACTGATTAGCTCTTTAAAAGACCGGGTTGTCCTTCTGGAAGGGAAATTGGAAGGAGTTGAGGATATGCCGCTGGTTTTCTATGAATTGGACGCATCTGATCCTGCCAATCCCTGGACAACAGGCGCAGGAACCTTTATTTCCTATATCATCAATAAAGCCAAAGGACAAAATCTGGGTGATGTTTTAGATGGCGAATGGGTGCAGATTAGCTCCGAAGAGCTTATTGCTCAGAATCCAGACTATATCCTGCTAGCAGACGCACTGTACGGAATTACTCCGGAGAGCGTAGCGGAACGGGCTGGCTGGAGTAAAATTTCTGCAGTAGCAAATGGCAATCTGCTCCCTTTCGATCCGTTTATCCTCAGTGTTCCTGGTCCGCGGCTCGTAGATGGCTTTGAGCAGCTGGCAGAAATGATCCATCCCGAGTTATTTGGTAAATAATTTATGAAAAAACGTTCTTTCCTGGCAGTTTCCGGAATGCTGGTGATAGCATTTGTATTGAGCATTGCCCTGGGAGCGGTAACAATTCCTCCGGACAGTGCTCTCCAGATTCTATTGGGAAAACTGCCCTGGTTTGATATTTCTGGAACCTGGCCCGAGTACTTTGAAACAATTCTCTGGGAAATCCGGCTGCCGCACACTATCCTTGTCGCTCTTACCGGCGCGGCATTGGCAGGAAGCGGGGCGGCATTTCAAGGGCTGTTCAGGAATCCGTTAGCTGATCCATATCTGATAGGGGTTGCCTCTGGGGCTGGATTAGGGGCAATTGCGATAATGTCATTCTCACAGGCGGGTAAATATCTGGTACCGGTTGGTGCGTTTCTCGGTGCCCTGGGAACAATTTACGCTGTTTATGCATTGGCAAAAGTAGGGCGTATCGTTCCGCTGACAACCTTGATCCTAGCTGGCGTAGCTATTGGATCCTTTACCTCAGCTCTGACTTCGTTTTTGATGCTGGTTTCGGATCAAATGATTTTGCAGGCGATGAGTTTTTTATTAGGTGGATCGACTGTAGCTGGATGGGAGCCATTAATAATTGCTTTTCCATACCTCGTAACTGGGATGACCCTGTTGATTTTAAGCGGCCATTCCTTAAATGTACTGCAATTTGGTGAAGAGCAGGCGCAGCAGCTGGGCCTACCCGTTGAAAAAGTAAAAATCTTGATTATTGTGGCAGCATCCCTGACCACAGCAGCTGCAGTTTCTTTTTCTGGTGTGATAGGGTTTGTTGGTCTTGTAGTTCCCCATGTAATTCGGATGATTTGGGGTGGTGATTACAAGAAGCTGATACCCTTATCTATCCTGGGAGGAGGTTTTACTTTGCTGATATCGGATCTGGCCGCGCGAATAGTGATGGCTCCTAGATCATTGCCGGTAGGAATTGTGACAGCGCTGGTTGGCGCGCCGTTTTTCCTCTGGATCCTGAGAAGGGCAAAGAGAGAGGTGTTCTGGTGAGGGTTGAAAATGAAGATAACACCATTCTAGATATTCGGTCTTTATCTGCTGCCTACGGGGAGGTCACTGCGCTTGACAATGTGTCCCTATCCGTAAAACGGGGGGAAATTTTGGGATTAATTGGGCCAAATGGCGCGGGAAAATCAACATTGATCCGTGTATTAAGTGGAATCCTGAAGGCAAAAGCTGGAGAAGTTCTGTTAAATAAGCTGAACATTACCTCCTACACACCTTCTCAACGGGCTCGCGTGCTCGCGGTAGTTCCCCAGGCTCGACAGCTAGGAGGAGCATTTTCTGTAGAACAGGCAGTGCTGCTGGGGAGAACAGCTTATCTTGGTTTTCTCGGTAAACCCAGTAAACTGGATCTGGAAAAAACTTACTGGGCGATGGAGCAAACAGCAGTGACCCATCTCTCCGGGAGAACATTAGCAGAAATCAGCGGAGGAGAACAACAGCGAGTGCTGCTGGCCAGAGCGCTGGCACAAGATACACCGGTTCTGCTGCTGGATGAACCGACCAATTATCTTGACCTTAAGCACCAGGTAAACTTGCTTGCTTTATTGAAATCTTTGGTTAAGAAGCAGGATTTGACTGTTTTGATGGCGATGCATGACCTCAACCAAGTTTCCGGCACTGCAGACCGAGTTGCCTTACTGGTAGACGGTTGTCTGCATACAATTGGCAAACCAGAAGAGGTTCTTACCCCTGGGAATATTAATGCGACTTATCAAACCGAGGTTGAGAGTTTTCATAATCCCCGCACCGGTAAGCATTATATATTCCCCATGACCTGAAATGTAATTACCAAAAATGAAGTGACAGCGCTGGAAATGAATAGTTTCTGGCGCTGTCTAGTTAATAGGATTGCTTTTTATTTTATATGAGGTTTATGTTTCATGATTTAGGGGGTTGGGTCCCAGCTCACGGATGCGTTCCGTCATTTCTTTGGCGGCATCTGCAAACGATTTTCCCTGACCGCCGGACATAAAGTACATATTCAATCGCTCTCCACCCAGGCCGATTGAATCGAGAATTTTTTTTGTATGCTCCACTCGGAGCTCGCCGCGCTCATTTCCCCGGACATGGTGGCAATTACCCTTTGGGCAGGCAATTATGTAAACCCCGTCTGCACCGTCCTCAAAGGCTTTTAATAAATACTTTGGGTCAGCCTTACCGGTGCAGGGTAGTTTTATGAGTTTCACATTGGCTGGATACTCGATGCGGAGGGCGCTGGCTGTATCAGCTGCCATATAGCCGCAATAGATACACATGAAGGCGGTAATTTCAGGTTCAAAAGTTTTTGTGTTCATAATTCTACCCAGCTTCCCAGGACAGGGAACCCCGGGACCATAATTTGATCGTCTGTGTAATTTAGCAGCTGGATAGCATTGGCGGGGCATTCTGTTGAGCAGGTACCGCAGCCGTGGCAGAGGGTGGGTTCAATATACGCCGCTCCGCCTAAATCTCCCACACCAGTATATTGAGTATCTATGTAGGGGATTTCAAACGGACAAGTTCGGGTGCAGGTTAAACAGCCGACACATTTTGCCGGATCTACGACCGCGATTGTGCCGCCAAAATGAAAAGGATTTTTGCTCAGAATAGTTGTAGCCCTGCCAGCAGTTGCCTGCGCCTGGCTGATGCTCTCTTCAATAAATTTTGGATAATGGGCTATACCGCAAATAAATATCCCTTCTTCCATAAAATCCATCGGGCGCATTTTAATGTGGGCTTCCAGGAAAAATCCTTCATTTGAAATCGGAACGTTCAGTAGGTTGGCAAGTTCTATTGTGCCTTTTGATGGTTGGATAGAAGTGCTGAGTACAAGCAGTTCCGGGTGGAGGATCAGTTCACGATCGAGCATCTGTTCCTTCAGTTTGACAGTAATATTTCCCTCAACTTGTTCTACCCGGGGTGGATAGTGGTCATCGTAGCGTACAAATACTATCCCGCGCTCCCGCGCTTCTGTGTAATATTTTTCTCTAAAGCCGTAGGTAATTATGTCTTTATATAAAACGGTTACCTGACAAGCAGGATTGATAATCTTAAGACGAATGGCATTTTTTATTGTGCTGATGCAGCAAATCCTGGAACAGTAATGGTAAGTTTCCTCTTTAGGTTTTACACATTGGATCATCACAACCTGTTTCAGGGTGGATACCTCTACGATGTGATGAGCTATTTTATTTTCCAGTTCCAGTTGGGTGAGAACTGCGGGATGTTCTCCCATTAGATAATGATTCACCCGTGATTCCTGACCACCCGTAGCAACTATTGTAACGCCGTGGGAGATCTCGCTCTGTGAGCCATCCTGATGGCGAAGGATAGCGCGGTAAGCTCCTACATGTCCGCTGTGGTCCTCAAGAGAGGTTCTGGTCAATACTGTGATGCGTTCATGGGCAATAAGGCGATTTACAAGATCGCGGAGCAATTTATGTGGATTTTCGCCTTCCACGAGATATTGAACTTTCTGCAGGTTTCCACCCAGGGAGTCCTCCCGTTCAATAAGAACGACATTAAAACCGGAATCTGCGATAGACAGAGCAGCGGTCATACCGGAAACTCCACCACCAATTACTAAGGCTCGCCGGTGGGGCGGGATTGAAGACTTGTAGATAGGTTCCAGGACAGCTGCTCTTCCAATTCCAAGCCGGATTAATTCCAGTCCTTTTCTGGTGGCCATTTCCGGTTGATGAGGATGGACCCAGGCACTGAATCCCCGTAAATTCACCATTTCCATCAAGTATGAATTTAACCCGGCTTCGCGGACAGTTTTCTGGAAGAGGGATTCGTGAGTTCTATGACTGCAAGCAGCAACAACCACCCGGTTCAAATTGTGTTTATTAATCGAGTCCCTGATTTTTTCCAATCCTTCTGGGAAACAGCCATAACCAATTTCTTCTGTGTGAACAACGTGAGGAAAATCTGCTGACTTTTCCAATAATCTTTCGATATCGATAACTCCTTCCATTGTGGGATAACAACGGCAGCTGAAAACCCCGATTCTGGGATCTTCATCACCGATAACTTTTTCCGGGGGAAATTCAGCATCGCTGAGAAAAGGGAATTCCCGGCTAGAGAAAGAGGCTCCCAACTTGTTTTGGAATAAACGCATCACATCACCGGCTGCGCCGGCGGAATCGATAATGGTCTCTGCGATATCTTTGGGTGAGGAAAAAGCGCCGCAGACATAAATACCGGGTTGGCTGGTTTCCAGGGGATTAAATTTATCCGTTTGGCAGAAACCATATTGATTGAGATCAAAACCCAATTGGCTGGATACAATCTCGGCGCCGCTGGGAGGCTGTACGCCGACAGAAAGAACAATCATATCAAATTTATCTTCCCGGATTTGGCCGTCATTTTCCGGATCCGGGTAGTGCAAGATCAAATCTTTGGTTTTGGGATCTTCCCGGATATCTGAAATTCGGCAGCGAGTGTATTGGACGCCGTGCTGTTCTGTAGACCGGTAAAAATAAGCATTGTATTCTTTGTTAAATGCCCTTTCGTCCATGATAAATATCTGGCAGTGGACTTCATCCAAACGTTCTTTCGCCAAGACAGCTTCTTTGGTTGCATACATGCAGCAAATTGAGGAACAGTAAGGATGTTTCTGATCCCTGGAACCAATACACTGCAGCCAGGCAATGCGTTTTGGGGGTGTGTTATCAGAGGGTCGAAGCAGCAAACCTTCGGTTGGTCCGGAACGGCTGACAAATCTTTCATACTGCATGCTGTGAACAACGTTGAGATAACGGCCATATCCATATTCTGCCAGCTCAAGTGGATCAGTAAGTGTATACCCCATGGCGAGAATGATTGCACCAACCTGAATAGTTTCTTCCCGGGGTTGTTCCTTCAGGTTTATGGCATCTGTTGGGCAAACATCTACGCAGCGGTTGCAGTCTTCGCAATAATCTCCTTTATCAATGAAGTACGTGTCCGGGAGAGAACGTGGTGCGCTTTTATGGACAGCCATGCGGCTTACCAGGGATTCTTGGAATTCACTGGGCAAGCGCTCAGGGCAGGCGATTGCGCATAGACCGCAGTTAGTGCAGAGGGCGGGGTCAATATAGCGGGGTTCTCGGAGCAATGTAATCTTAAAATCACCGGCCTGACCTGAAGCGTCTTTAATTTGTGTTCTGGTCATGATTTCGATGTTGGGATGACGGTTGTGATCCATAAAGGCAGGGGAGATGGCTGGCCGGGTGCAGCCGTAACCATGATCAGATGTGCCGCGGCACAAGACGCAATCGTGGGTGGGGAACATATATCCCAGTTGGGCGACTCGTCCACCCAAACTGGCATCACGCTCAATCAAATACACTTTTAATCCGACTTCAGCGAGGTCAACTGCTGCCCGCATACCGCCAATGCCTCCGCCAACCACTAAAACAGATCCGGCGGTTTGAATATGGTCATTAATCATTCTTGCTCCTGAAAATGACGAATATCTAAAATAGTTGTATCTTCGATACTATTAATAACCTCTACCAATTTACTTTCTTCAATATTTTGCACCTTGCACAATGATACCCATTGATCTGGTTCATTTTGAGGATAATATCCTACACAAACTGATAAATATCCTCCTGCATCAGCAATAACGCTGGTTAACCTGGCAATTACACCACTTTGATCTGGCTGCTGAACTGTAACTCGTATACCTGGGCTATTGGCTCCCAGCAGGGAAGTCATAGTGGCAAACAAATCACTATCGGATATGATGCCGACCAATTTATCCTCCTGAACGACCGGTAGGGTGCCGATCTTCTTATCAGCCATGACAAAAGCTGCGGTTTCTATTGGAGTATCCGGCTCAATAGTAATGACATCTTTTACCATGACGGTATGAACCTTAATTTTAGAAAGAGTGTAGCTGACTTCAAAGCGGCTGAAACGGGAAACATCAGATGGAAGTGCAGAGCGCAAAGATGTTCGGGTAACTAATCCCACTAATTTATTTTCGTTAATCACAATGGGGAGATGCCGGATATTTTTTGAAAGCATTAAATCCTGGGCTTCTGTAACAGCCATATCCGGTTGCCCGCAAATTAGGTCCGAGGTCATGCGATCTTTCACAAACATCATATCCTCCCAAATATATTTGCATCAACACTTAGATTCCTTCAGATTTTTCCCAGATAACCAATAAATCTGGAAGGGTGCGGATACCGTATATTTATACCAGAATGTTATTGGACTCCACAGTAAAAAACCTGATTTTGTGATGAAAATCACACATTATTTATTATAACATTGCAGATAAATTATACGAGGAGGGTGAATCTAGAAAGAAAGTAACTGGGTGAATAAATTACTAAATCCCTGCCAGCAGGATTTCCCCAGGGGACATCACTCCACTGTCCGGAGAGATCAGGAAGAAATTAAGTAGTTATATTTTTCAGATCGATGGCAACTGACGCGCTGACTCCCTATTTCTAGAATTTTTGACTGATCCAGCCCTCTCCCTGAAATTAGAGAGCGAAGAAAATCAATCATGCGTCCCATAACGGCATTATGTCCGTCCTGGTAATTAGCGGGGATGCTGTCAGCATGGAGGACAGATCCTCGCTCAAGATAAATTGTTTCTGGTATTGATGCAGCTGACTAATAAATCGCACAACCGGTTATTTTCTAGATTCAATGTATTTTTTATGTAATTGGGAAAGAACTTCTTGCAGTCTTTCTCCCAGCAACTCTCCCCCCTGGCTGGTAACGTCATCTTCATTTTCGAAAACAACATAGGGGACAGATACTCCCTGAATTTGAACTGTATCAGGTTGACCGGCGGTGAGTTCATCCCAGTCAACATGACGATATAAATTTTCCATTTTTTCGTCTGACAGTCCGTGTTCCAGGATGCTGTCGGGGCGGTCTGGATTGTAGCGACCCCGGTTTTTTCTGAGAGATTCTTCCCAGGAAACATTTAGATAAAGAATAGCGAGCCGATCAGCAATTTCCTTACTTAAGTACTCAAAAGCGCGGGAAAAGCCGCCGTGAGATCTACCCCGGGCAAACTCGATGATCATAGTCTTCCGGTCATGATAATCGGGTTCATCGCGAAGTGTTTTACTATATTCCAGGTTGATCCGCTCGATCAGCAAATCCCAGAGATAGGGATAAAGAAAGTTAGAGGTATCGTCGGTATGCAGACGCTGGTGTCCTAAGCGGGACAAGATAGAATCCTCTTCAAACCAGGTCCACAACATGGGGAAATCATCCAATTCCTCGAACTCCCCAATGTGATAAAGCGGGATTCTTTTTTCAATAGGTGTAGATTTCAAATGGGCTATGATTTCGCTCTTGCCTGCTGCGGGACGGGCAACAAGAAGCATGATATCGAAAGTGTTAGTTTTTGATGCATTCATGATTGGTCTAAAACCTCTCTAGTAGTTACTGAAATTCAGTTATCCAATATTATTAATTATATCCAGCATCTTCCTGCCAGGTAGTGATGTACTCTGTATATTGATCATGAAGAGGGATATCTGGGGGTTGAACGATCCATTTTCCAGCCAGTGCATTTTCCCTGGCAGACAACTCAAAATGAGCCATGGCGATTCCAAGATCTACACGTTGGAGATCTGCAAGGTTAAGCAGAAAATTAAAAACTGAAGGAGGGTATTTTGCTGTACGTTGAAGGTAAAAATGCCAGTCCCCGCCTAATTTCAAGATCCTCCAGGGTTGTTTGTTAGAGGCAGATGGCGCAAGGCGAACCAGCTCGAGGGGTTCGTGATAATTGCCAGCATCATCAGGATTGAGAGGATTACCGAATTCTTTTGTAAAAAAAATGTTTTCCCAGGGCAGGCGGCGGTGGGCTCTCGCACCTGCACGGATAGTTTTATCCACCCAGACAGATTTATCTGCAGGGTAGCCGACAGAAGCCACAGCGGGAATTATTTCCCCATTCAGAAGGGATAATTGGCGGGAAAATCGGCTCTTGGTGAAAGTCCCTCCCAGCCAGCAGCTGCCCAATCCTATATCTGTAGCCCGCAGCAGAATGGTTTCCATCAAGTATCCAAAATCTTCCAGCGCGCCAGATTTTTCCTCCGAGACTCCGATAATAAAACCAGTTGGATTTTTTATGAATCCATAGGTACCCAAACCCTTTAATGACGGGTTGTCAACTTCCTGGGCAGCAACCACTTTAAAACGGGTTTGATTGCCAAAAGGGCCGATCTGACAGGCGGCTGTAAAATCTTCTAAAAATGCCAGGTCGGAATTCGAGATGGGTAGATCCTGATAGGTGCGGCAGGAATAGCGTTTATGGATCAAATGGGAAACTGGTTGATTAAAATCCATGAGATTTGAATTATTTTCTCCATTAGAATGATTGGATTATAGCAGGACTTATCTGTCAAAGTGTGATGAAAATCTGAGAAATGCTTGATGAAAGTTTCTCAATAAATGAGTATTGAATTAATTATCAAGCAGGAATGTTCTGGAAAGAGGATGGTAGAATTTATCTTATAAACTTCAATTCAGACAGATTATTTAATTCTTTTTAACGGGGAGGAGAATAGAGATGTTTGACGAGAATAAATCTGAATTCAGCGAAGAAGATATCTGGACAGTAAAAGAAGGTGAAAAACGAACTGTTAGAATAGCTCATATCTTCATAACCATCCTGTTAATTACCATTGGGTTTGTTGTTGGCGCCTTTGGGAGCGTCAGTTTTCCCCTGGAATTTGGGGTCAACTTTTTCTGGACTGGTATCGTTGTTCAGCAGATTGGTTCAATCTGGTTTGGAGCCTGGGGTGTGATTGCGGGAGCAATATTCCCCTTTTTCTCCAACGCAATTACCGGTACACCCTTTTATGTTTCCCTGGCGTATTTACCAGCTAATGCCATTCAGGCCTTTCTGCCTGCCTGGGTCTTCCGCCGCTTTAAACTGGATCCCCGCATGAAGACTGGGAAAGATTATTTATACCTGTTATTGGCTATGGTTGTCTCCAGTATTATCGGTTCGTTATGGTCCGTGTTGGTTGTATTGAAGGGTTATGACCTGCTGCCTCCCGGCTCTGTTCCGCTTTTCATCTGGGGTTGGTTTGGGGGAAATGTAATAGCTGGCGTGGTCTTTAACTTTATCCTGCTCAAGGCGCTTTCCGAGATGGTTATCCGGACCAAAGCCTTTGTGAAGAGATGGTGGGTTTAAAATCAATTTTGGCTTAACCACAAAAGCTCTTTGGAGATTTTACCTCCAGGGAGCTTTTAGTTAGGAAAGAGTGTAAATGGAGAAACTTTGTCAGGTTATGTTTTTCTCCAGAGATTTCAACTGGCTTGAGCCTGTTAATCGAATCTTAATTCGCCACCCGTTTAATATTGACATTATGGTGATCGTGGAAATGATAGGAACCAGTCTTATTCAAAACATTGGAAACGTATTCTTCCCGCACATCTAACAGGGTGTATTTATCGTAAATCGTGATTTTGCCAATACCATGGCCGGGAATATCTGCTCGTGAGGCAATGCCGCCCACAATTTCACCTGGATTGATGCCATGCTGACGGCCGCGGCCCAGACTGAGGCGTACCATCCCGGCTTCAGAAGAAAAATCTGATTTACCTTTGCTTCGACCTCGTCCATTTCTTCCGTTGTACTTACCTTTACCCTTATAGGAGGCAGATTTTCTATTACTATATTTATTAGTAGAGGATGAAAGGTTAACTTTGCTAATTTTCTCAATCGGGCGCTGTTTTTCATTGGAACGGGCCATTTTAATAGCCGCCGCTGCTACCTTGATGGGGTCATATCCGGAAGCTACCAGATATTCTGCCATTTCCTGCTCGCGTTTGGAACGGTCACGTTCTAACCAGACTTCCATCTTTTCCATCAACTTTATTTCACGGCGTTCAAGAATAGCTTTTTCTGTTGGCAGTTCAGCTTTTGGAACTTGCTGCTTGATGTAACCCTCAATTCGGTTCAAGTAACGCTTATCGCCTGGTGTGACGAGGGAAATCGCAACTCCATTTTTACCCGCGCGTCCTGTGCGTCCAATACGGTGAACATAGGCTTCGGGGTCGGTAGGAATATCGAAATTGAAAACATGGGAAATATCATCAATATCCAGACCGCGTGCAGCCACGTCAGTAGCCACTAAAACTTTGATTTGTCCCTTGCGGAAACGGTCTAAAACACGGATGCGGGCATCTTGTGCCAGATCACCGTTTAATGCTTCGGCTGGGAAACCGCGTTGAATTAATTCATTAGCCACACGTCCTGAACCGATTCGGGTTTTTGTGAAAACCAATGTTGTGCCAATATCTTCAATCTCAAAGAGTCGGGTTACGGCAGCTAATTTATTTTTTCCATTAACCAGGTAGTACCGCTGTTCGATTGTATCAACAGTTAGATGTTTACGCTGGATCATGATAGTTTGAGGTTCACTCATATAGTTATCTGCCAGACGTCGAATAGATTTTGGCAGCGTTGCAGAAAAAAAAGTAGTCTGGCGAACCTTAGGTGTTTCGCTGAGGATGTTTTCGACATCTTCAACAAATCCCATGCTGAGCATCTCGTCCGCTTCATCCAAGATCACGGTGCGAACATTGCTGAGGTCAAGGATATTCTGCCGCATCAAATCTTGCAAGCGGCCAGGTGTGCCTACGATCACATCAACACCGTTCTTGATCCGTCGTTTGGAGGTTCCGTAATGCTGTCCACCGTATACGGCCAGGACTTGAACCTTAATATGACGGCCGTATTGTGAAATCGTATCCGCCACCTGAATTGCCAATTCCCGAGTGGGGGTCAGTACCAGAGTTTTTATATTTCCGGGATTGCTGTCATCGATCAAATTTTGCAAGATTGGAAATGCAAAAGCAGCTGTTTTCCCGGATCCGGTTTGAGATTGAGCAAGGACATCCTTTCCTGCCAACATAAGCGGAATCACCTGGGACTGGACTTCTGTCGGTGCCGTGTAGCCGAGATCGGCTATAGCCTGTACCAAGTTAGGGTGCAGGTTTAACTGCGAAAAATCATTCGTCATCAAAATCTCCTGTTGCGTTTTGATAACTCCTGAAGTGTCACAACCCTTGTGAATTGATCGAGTTCCTCGCGGAATACGTCCCGGGTTCTACCAACCGCCTTCTATTACCCCCTGCGGCAAGAAAAATGCTCGTCCAGTCATTGACGAGCAACCATTTGGAATTTTCAAAACATAATTTATTCAATTGTTGCTGAACCTTTCGGACCAACCGCGGGAGTATACCACAACTCTACACTCCCTGTCTATGGTTATCAAATTCTCAAAAATAATGCAAAAAACAACCTACTAGCTGGAGAAGTTAACCTGCGCTGGGTGATGAATCTTGCTAGTCAGCCTTGTTGATTCATCATGTCTTGATTCCGATACGCCCTGAATAATCAATGCGATTTAGAAGAATGCGAATATTGTTTTCGGAAATGTATTCATCTACTGCTTTTCTTGCCCCTTCCCAATGACCGTAATCATCAATAATTAAAACACCACCTGGCCGCAAAAGAGGAAACAAGTGAATTAGCTCATGTTTTGTGGATTCATACCAATCAGTATCAAGTCTAAGCAATGCGATACTCTGGGGCATATTTTCTGGTATCGTATCTTCTACTTTTCCCTTTACGAAGAAAATCTTGTCTTTATTGTAGCCAGTGCTGAAAGCATTTTGCTTTACTTCTTCTAAAGGGGATAAACACCAGTCTGATACATCCTCGGAAATTTTGAGCTTGGAAAATGTGTCGTGAGCCTTATCTCCTTGAAATGAAACATCAGCATCGCTGGGAGTGCTCATTCCAGCATAGGTGTCGTATAAGTAGAAATCTCTACTTTCATCTCCCAATTTTCTTAGGGTCAGCATCATTGCCATTGCTGATCCGCCCTTCCATACCCCGCATTCAACCATTGCTCCAGTTATATTGTTTGCTGTAAGATAATAAACCGCTTCAATCAGCGCATTAACTCTCACCGGACCTGTCATTGTGTAGTGTTTTACGGCATCACAGATTTCAATATTTGCGGCACTGAAATCTGCCGGATAAGCCGCCTGGACTGAGTGATCCTCTCGATAGCGCACCAGATCAAATCCTGAGCGTCGTATCAGTGAATGAATTGCAGTCGTGATTTTATTTTTCATTAATTCTCCGCCTGTTGTCCAAGCAATCTAGAGGCATGACTCATTTGCTGATGCCCATGATTATATATGTAAACCTAATAGAAATAAAAGCTGAATTTGATATCAGTTTCTACTTGGAGCATGACCGCAGGACAAGCCCTTCGATAAACTCAGGACAAGCCCTTCGATAAGCATAGGAAGTCATATCTACCCTTCGGGTATAGGGCAACCGCTGCTGGGTTCCAGTATTCAGTTTTATCATATTCAACAAGTAACTCCCTCGCCAAGTCTCCCAGTCAATCTTTAAACGTTCAGGTACTCTGTCCTGAGTTTATCCTAGAGGAACATGCGTTAATGGGCAGCTATTTCAGGTCTTTCACCCGCAGGATCAGTGATTGAAAATACAGGGGAGTAATGTCTTTTATGCTGACTGTCACGAAGTCCTCAATGTCGAACATCTTAGCTGCCTTTTCCTGTATTTGAGTGTCATCCAGGAGCGAAAAAAAGCGTTTTGGTTCATATTTATCTTCATCATAAACACCCTCGCGATATTCTCCTCCATACTGTCCCCAGAAGAATAAACCATTAGGTTTCAGAACATCGTGTATGTTTGATAATGCTAAAGATAATTGATCCGTTGAAATATGGAGGAGAGAGTTCAACGCAACGGCACAATCAAAATATTGACCGAGAGAAGCTAAATCCATAACATTCAAGACATAGCCCTTCAACCCTTTTTCCTTGCATTTCGCTACGTTTGCAGGTGATATATCTACACAGGTGACATCGATATCGTGTTCCTGAAAGAAATTTCCATGAATTCCTGTCCCAGAACCAATATCGATTAGCTTGGTTTTACCCTCAGTATTGAGAAGATGGAGAAATTTTTGACGCTGGTGTATCTTCCAATCAGCAATTTGGTGATTATCTCGTTCGTTTACAGCACGATCATAGGAGAGTATGAGATCTCGCAAAACTTTGTTCTGATCCTTTTTCAATTTTAATAACCCTGTTGTGTCCTGATGGCTGAGCTCACTTCAATGTTATCCTCATTCCAAATATTAATTATGTTTTTTACTTTTCTTTGCTATGCTATTAATCTTGCGAAGTGCACGAAAGAAATAACCTTGAGGTGCGGTATCTTGTTTAGCAGTAAATCTTTTTGAAGTTATATCCTTATAGCAGAGATCTAAAGGGAGTGGAGAATACTCCAGTAGATCTTCTGCTTGAGCAAGGTCAGCATTCACCTCGTTGATATTGAATTCTCTGAAAACTTCCGCTTTGTAATATTTGTCGAACAGCGGCAAGAAATCATTCCAAAATGGATGTGATTTTATTTCAACTACAGTGTCTAATCTATCAGGCTTAACTTTTGAAGAGGCATGACCGCTAAACCATTTAATCAAGTTCTTTGGGTTTTTGCTTTCATACTGTCCGATTTTCTGCCACCAGTGATCGGCGTGAAGTGAAATATCAAGGTCAAGATATTGCGACAGGGTTGAAAGCACTTGATCATTTCTCTCCACTATGTCTTCAAGTCTAATACGCAGGCAATTTGAGTAACGATGGATGCCTATGACATATCGTAGATAATCGATAGCTGGTGGGATAAGATCTATATCGTTGCGATAATGTCTTATTATCTGTTCTTTGCACAGCCACGTTCTGACGTCGCGAATTGCGTAAATAGTCCTGTAGGATTTCACCCGATGGGTCTCCTGCGAATCGAGGGAAATAATTTTGTCACCAAGGTAACGGTAGTGGAATTCCGGGATACGCCGCTCAAGAAAACGAGTAAATTCCATATATGGTTGACCGATATCTGAAGTATTGCGAAAGAACCTGCGGGCTTCTGGAAAACCTTCTAAAAGCTGATTGCCGTATTTTGAAACAAGGGATCTATCCATTCTGGTTTCATATAAGATGAAAATCTCTGGATGAGTGTTGAGCATTCCCACAAGAGTTGAAGTGCCTGTTTTCTGAACTCCTTGGATAAAGAGTGGGTCAGTTTTGTCTCGGGACATTCTTGGTCTCCCTGGGTTGGATATTGAGTATTATGGGTTGTTTGGAGGTCTAACTGATGATTTTCGTGAAGCCGGTTTCAGTATTCAGTAATCGGTGATCAGATCGTACACCTAGTCGCCCCTTCGTCAAGTTTCCCTGTCAACCTCTTGGCAGCCCTGTTTGCCGTTTTGAGCCTGTCTTGTTTCGGACGATCTATTTTCCTCCATGATTAGTATTTATTCGAAGTATAGCATAATGAAATTTTGAATCGAAATGCCTTTTTTTAAATGATTTTATTATTACAGGTGCTGGTTGGACTCAGTGGATCGAAAATTTAGATTTTGGGGATTGGTCACCACTTAGAAGCTGGTGTATGGTGCAATTCTTTCCTGTTCCCTGATAAGCGGTAAGCACGGCTGGGCAAAAATAATCGTAGTATTTGGTTGAAAGCTAAGTTAACTTTTGCATAGAGGGGAAAACAGCGAGGTTGAACAAGACAAGAAGGATACAGCCTATCCCGGAAAATAGTGCTGCTGAGGGGGCGCCAATTCGGTCGCCGAGAAAACCCATCGCCAAAGAGCCGAGAGGGTAGAAACCGCCCAATGCCCAGGTATAAGTGCTAAGCACACGTCCTCGCAATTCATCCGGAACAATAGTCTGGATGAGAGTGTTGGTGAAGACGAGTTGAGTGATAAATGAGAAGCCAATCAAGGCCATGAAAGCCATGCTCACCCAGGGCGTGCGCGATAGAGCCAGGCCGATAATTCCTGGACCAAGCAAGAGTCGGCTGAATAAGAGGGTCTTTCCTTTCTGGAAATGATCGCCAAAGATAACCAATAGCAAAGCTCCAATCAATGCTCCCACACCTTGCCAGGATAACAAATTCCCAAAGCCGGCGGCTCCGATATGGAGAACATCCTTGGCAAAAACGGGAATCAAAGTGAGCGACCCAAAGCCGAACATGCTGAAAGCAGCGACCATGGCAACCAATCCCAGAATGGCTTTTTCACTGGAGATATAGCGAAAACCATCCTTCAATTTTTCCAGGGGATTAGCACGAGAAGATGTAATCGCTGGAAGAGAGAATTTCATCAGCAGCAAGGCAAAGATCACAGAAAGATAGGAAAGTCCGTTAATAGCAAAGGCGGGAGCCTCTCCCAGAGCAGCAACAACCGCACCGCCAATAGCGGGGCCAACAATCCGGGCAACATTGAAAAGGGTTGAGTTGAGGCCGATTGCATTCATCACATCGCTTTTATTGTCATCCACCATCTCAACAACAAAGGCCTGTCTCGCAGGCATATCAAGCGCGTTGCCAATGCCAAGCAGAAATGCGAGCAGAAGAATATGCCAGTATTGAACAATTCCCAGCCAGGTAAGAAGCGCCAGCAAGCCTGCCAGCAGCATGAACCAGACCTTGGTTAAAAGTAATATTTTACGGCGGGGAAATTGATCTACGATCACACCCATAAACAAAGAAAGCAAGAGGACAGGTAAAAAATTGACAAAAGTTACCAGGCCTAAGCTGGTTTGTGAGCCCGTAATGCGGTAGACCAGCCATTGTTGGGCTGTAGATTGCATCCAGACGCCGATGACAGAAACAAGCTGTCCCCAGAAGAAGAGCCGAAAGTTGGGATGGCGTAATGCTCTAAAGGAGCGCGACAAGTTCAGGGTAGGGAAAAGATTAGTCATGTTTTTACGAAGGCACTCCTCTGATGTGGCTGATGATTCCCTGGTTTTCGAGTAAGTCACAATATTAGTATAGCTTGTTGAATTTGGGAAGGTTGAATCCCGATCGCACCTGGAGCTGGTGAAGATAGCCTGATGAATTTAGTGGCCGAACTTGATTAAAATTAAATCCAACGCTTTAAACTCAAGGTTAATTTTGATCCCTTGTTTTAGTGCTGTATTTTTGCGTGTAGTAATGAACATTTTATTATCATTTTACGTGATTGCGGGAATCTGGCTGATTTGGTTTTTGTTCGCACTTTTCAGCGTGTTGGTGTAACATAACAACTAGTACTAAAACTGGGGGCAGTTCACAGGAATTAACCTTCGACTTTCTCGGCGGGTGCAATGCAGACATCACTGCGGCTTGGAAGACTTTAGATCATCTCGATGTGCTTTGGGATGAATATCAAGGAAACAATTTGAATCATGGAAAAAAGGTACTCTAAAACGATCGGGTATTCACCTCTGGATCTTGTGGATCAGGATAAATTACTGCAAGTGATCAGGGTAAACAAGAGGATAATTGATGAATACCTCCCGGTTAACAAAGAGGGAACAATTCTCGTTGCAGGAGCTGGGCTGGGCTATGAGGCGGTACTGATAAACC
This sequence comes from Anaerolineales bacterium, assembly GCA_049644685.1. Taxonomy (GTDB): domain Bacteria; phylum Chloroflexota; class Anaerolineae; order Anaerolineales; family UBA11858; genus B10-G9. Next base: position 4,312 of record JBARSJ010000228.1, on the reverse strand, counting down.
AGGAATTTAAGCTGAAGACTGTTGGGGTTGATCTAAATATTGACTCAAATAACTTGTTTCCAAAAAAATTGGACCTGCTGCTCCAGAGACAGGACTTAACCTCGTTGGCTTTTGGTGGGAACGTTTTTGATCTAGTCTATTGTTATCATGTACTCGAACATGTGGCTGATCATATGGCGGTTTTAAAAGAAATTTACCGTGTGTTAAAGCCCGGTGGTGTTTTATTTGTAGGTTTCCCTAATAAAAATCGTCTCTTCTCGTATATTGGAACAAGCCAAAAAGCCTCCAGACTTGATAAGATTAAATGGAATATAAATGATTATATATACCGGATGCAGGGAAAATTTGAAAATATTTATGGTGCACATGCAGGTTTTACTGAAAAGGAATTTTTCAAAGACGCTTCCAGCGTGTTTGAAACGATTAATCCAGTCAGAAACAAGTATATGTATCTAAAATATCCCAACCTTGGCGTGTTTTTGAATTGTGTCATAAAAATGAAATTGGAGGGATTTATCTTTCCGTCCAATTATTTCATTTGCCTAAAGAGGAATCACGGACATGAATAGAATTGGACGTTTTAACTTGTCAGAAATATCACTGACTCGCCTATTATCTGCCTTGAAAATTCGCCTGAATGAAATCCCCCATGCATTGGCCTGGAATTTTCACCCCCTCGCTAAAAAGAATAAGGAATATATTCAAAAATTTCAGGGAATCCTTAAGGGGAAAAGATGTTTCATTGTAGCAAACGGCCCCAGCCTGCTCAAAACAAATTTGGAGTTGCTGGAAAACGAGTATACCTTTGGCTTGAATAGAATATACTTAAATTTCGAAAGGTCATCTTTTCGACCAACATATCATGTAGCCGTTAACGAGCTGATTTTAGAGCAGTGGGCGAAAGAAATTGCGCTATTAAATATGCCGAAGTTCCTTAATTGGAATCGGCGTTCTTATTATGGAGAGCCTGATTCCAGAACATTTTTTATAAAGTCGAAAATGACAATAAAAGATTCCTTTCAGTATGATTTAACGCGCCCCGTGGTATTTGGAGCAACGGTAACTTTTGTAGCTCTTCAATTGGCTTATTACATGGGATTTCAAAAAGTGTACCTGATTGGGCTTGACCATAACTATAAAGATAAAGGTATACCAAGTGAAACAGAAACCCGCACACCTGAGCTAGATGAGAGCCATTTTCACGCCCAATATTTCCCCAAAGGTTTTAAATGGCAGCTTCCAGACTTGCTGAGATCAGAGATTGAATTTGAAATTTCTCGCAAAGCTTTCGAGGCAGACGACCGAGAAGTATTGGATGCAACCATCGGCGGAAAATGCCAGATTTTCAAGAAAATAGATTATCAGTCATTATTTGACTGAAAAGTCGCGATGGAGGTGTTCTCTTATGTCCAGTTTATTGATTTCTGATATTCTTGAAAGGTTGGATACAGAAAAATTTGAGATTAATTGGTATTCCGGAAAAAGGATGCTTGTTTCGGGTGGGGCTGGTTTCATAGGGTCCTGGTTGGTGGAGATACTTGTGCGGTTAGGCGCAGATGTTTATGTGGTTGATAACCTCTGGCGTGGTTCTCTGGAAAATTTCCAAAAAGATGACGGTGGTAATTGGATTGATCTCAACGAGCAGTTTATGCTGGGTGACTTGCGAGAATATGATGCAGCTCTCTCTGCTTGTTTGTGGGCAAAGCCTGATATTGTATTTCACCTGGCAGATATAGTAGCCGGGATTGATTTTGTCTTTGCGAATGAACCATTTATTTTCCGAGCAAATATTTTGATTAATACCAATATGTTTACTGCTGCTGAGGAAGCGGGCATCAAACAATTGGTATATATTGGTACAGCTTGCAGCTATCCACAAAAACTGCAGGAAAAACCTGGCGGCACACCATTGGTGGAAGAGCAAATCTCCCCGGCTGATCCAGAGTCAGCTTACGGATGGTCAAAATTAATGGGGGAGTACGAAGCAGAACTATTAGGACGATATTCGGATATGAATGTTGGTATTCTCCGCCTGCACAATATTTATGGACCGCGATCATCGCTGTCAATCAACCGATCTCAGGTTATCCCAAGCCTGATTCGCAAAGCAATTAGATACCCTGATGAAGATTTTGTTGTCTGGGGATCCGGCAAACAGGCCAGGGATTTCGTCTTTATTGGTGATGTGGTAGACGCAATTATCAGGCTTCCATTAAAAGGAATGAATGAAGGGGCGATCCAGATTGGCACAGCTCAAGAAACGACCATTGCTGAACTCGCTCAGGCTGTTATCAAAGAAAGCGGAAAAGAGATCCCCATTAAATTTGATAAAAACAAACCTGAGGGAGATGGCGGGCGTTCTGGAAACTATGATAAAGCTAAGCTTATACTTGGCTGGGATGTATTCACCCCGCTTCAGAATGGATTGAAACAAACCTATGAATGGGCATACGACCAAATTCATAATAAGAAGGTCAACCTGGATGATTAGGGATATGAATTGCGCTTTAAGGTGAAGTAAAAATGAAAGTTATGAATATGCTTGGGATTAACATAGGCTGCCTTTCGTATGATGATATGTATCCGATTTTTGATGAATGGCTGGCTGACAAGAATTCCCGGTCACATGCGTTAGCTGTCATTAATGTCCATATCTGTGTATCCGCACTATTCAATAAACAATTGCGGGATATGTATAACAACGTTGACCTGTCAGGCAGTGATGGAAAGCCGTTTTTAATCTGGGCGCGCAAATTCCATAATAAAGAAAGCGAACGATTTTATGCGCCAGATCTGATGAACGAAATCAGCAGCAAAGCGGAAGAAAAAGGCTATTCTTTTTTTCTATACGGTGGATATCCGGGCGCTAATGACAAAATTGAAGAGTACCTGAAAGAAAGATATGAGGGGATACATATTGTCGGAAAACACACCCCTCCCTTCAGGGCACTCACAGATCAGGAGGATAAAGAATTCTGCGAGATGGTTAATGCTCTTCAACCTGATTTTATCTGGGTTGGCTTAGGTTCTCCTAAACAAGATGTATGGATTCAAGAACATTTAGATAAAATCCAGGGAACCATCATGATGCCGTCTGGTGCTACCTTTGATTTTTTTAGCGGCAGGATCCGGCAAGCTCCAAAATGGATCCGCGAAAGTGGATTCGAGTGGTTATATCGCCTTACTCAGGATTTTCGTCGGCTTTGGAAACGGTACACGATATACAATATCCTTTTTCTGTTTTTCTTTTCCTTGCAAATTTTAAAGATTATCTCCTTTGACAATGAAGGCTATTTACTGCTCCTGGGATATCGAACAAAATTTGGTAATCGGTGATTCTTGGGAACGGTGAGTTGTTTCAAAAAAATGAAAATGATCCGTCGTTTTTCAGTCGACATCTAACCCCTATACAAATTCAAATTTCAATATTAATTATTTCCAGTTGCATTAGAAGTGAAATTTCCCTCATCGGGCAAGTGGAAATATGGCGTAAATGGGACAAAAGCGCAAAAACACCCCTGGTAAAGGGGTGTTTCAGGCGCACCCGGAGGGACTCGAACCCCCAACCTGCTGATTCGAAGTCAGACGCTCTATCCATTGAGCTACGGGTGCGTGTGTAAAACTATTATACACCAGGTTAATTTATCGTCAATTCAAGGCACTGAAAATTCATTTTTTTGATTTAATGATGAATTTCTTAAGGTGGGTTTTTTCTGGCGCCTGATTCGCGGTGCAATTCGGGTGCAACCGGGTGCAATCACTCGGGTTTTTGGTGCAATTTTGGTGCAGTTGCCCTAAGTGGTGCAACCAAATCAGCCGGCCAGGATACCGGTGTGGTGATCTCATCCATCACTGCCGCAGCTTTTTCCTGCGTGCCAGGAACCATGTGGGCATAGGTGTCCAGCGTGGTGCTGGCCCTGCTGTGACCCAAGCGCCGGGACACGGTGAGCAGATCGATCCCGTTGGCCAGCATGTGGGTGGCGGCGGTGTGGCGCAGGTCGTGGAAGCGCATGTCCGGTAAGCCGGCAACAGCAAGGATAGCTTTGAATGCCTTCTGGACCTGCCTGGGGCCGTAGGGAGCGCCGCTGTTCTGGGTGAACACCAGACCTAAATCCAATATGCCTGGGTCGCGGCAGAGGCGCCTCTGGATCTGAGCTTTGCGGTGCTCTTTGAGAATGGTCCTGGTGGATGATCCCAGCTGGAGTGTGCGCCGGCCGGCCTGGGTTTTTGGCGGTGTGAGCACCAGCCCTTCCCCCTGGATTCGTGTCAGCTGGCGATTGATGGTCAGCGTGCCTTTGTCCCAGTCCAGGTC
>JBARSJ010000227.1:0-1565 GCA_049644685.1 Anaerolineales bacterium | reverse complement strand
CCAGCATCCCGAGCACGAGCACCAGGCTGAACAGCACGATCATATTCAATGTGTAATCCAGCATCTGGACGAGGAAGAAAGTGATCAACATGCTCAGCGGAATGATCATCGCGACAATTGTGCTCGGGCGCCAGCCGAGGAACAGCAGCAGGACGGCGGTGACCAGGACCAGCGCCGAGGCGATGTTGTTCTCGAGGTCGGCGACCATGTTGCGGACCATCTTCGACATATCGTAGGTGATGTCGAACTTCAGCATGTCCCCGGCCTGCTCCTGTGCTTTGTCGATCACCGCCTTGACATAATCGGAAACGTGAACCGCGTTGGATCCGACGCGCTTGCTTACACTCAGCGTGATGTTATCAATACCGTCGAGGCGCGAGTAGCTGGTTCGGTCCTTGAAGGTATATCGCACCGCCGCGACATCCGACAGGTAGATCGGCTTGCCGCTGCGCACGGTCAACAGCAGATGGTCCACATCCTGGGGCGTGGCGAACTCGGCGGGAATTCGAACGTTGAATTTCGTCCCCTCGGTCTCCATGCCCCCGGCGGAGATGTTCACATTCTCCGATGGAATAAGGGCCAGTATCTCCGGAATCGTAAGGCTGTACTCGGCGATGCGCGCGGGGTCGAACTCCAGCCGGATTTCGGGTTCCAGATCGCCGGCCATTTCCACCTTGAGCACGCCGGGCACCGACTCGAGCGCGTCCTGCACGTCGTCGGCGACCTCCTTGAGCTGGACGGGCGAGACATCTCCGGCAATGCTGATCAGCATTATGGGCAGCTCGGCAAAGTTGATCTCCGTGATTACCGGATCTTCGGCGTCCAGCGGCAGTTCCCCTTTAGCCATATCCACTCGGTCGCGAACGCGCTGCAGCGCCACGTCGCTGAGCACGTCGGGCGCGAACTCCACGCTTATAAACGACATGCCCTCGGCGCTGCTGGATGTGATTTCCTCGACTCCCCGGATGCCGTTAAGCTCCTTCTCGATCTTCATCGTCACGGACGTTTCCATGTCCTCCGGTGAGACGCCCTCGTAGGTTGTCGTGACCATGATATAGGGAATGGGAATGTCCGGGGACGCCTCGCGAGGCAGGGACATGTAGCTGTAGCTGCCCATCAGGATTATGAGCAGACCCAGCACGGCAACAGTGGTCCGGTTTCGGATGGCGACGTCGGTCAGCAGCATAGCGGGCTATTTACTCTCTGATACGTTTACCTTCTGTCCAGGGGCGACGAAACGGTGTCCGGCGATGATCAGCTTGTCGCCGGGTTCGAGGCCGCTCTCGATCCGGACGCGATCGCCCTTGATGATCCCGAGTTTCACCATCTTACGTTTGGCCTCGGTCGAATTGACAACGTACACGGCCGTTCCTTCCTCCATGGGGAGAACAGCCAGCAGCGGGATCATCACGGCGTCTTTCAGAACCCTGCGGGTGAGGTTGACCGAAACGATCTGCCCGCTTCGGACGAGCTTCTGCTCGTTGGCAACAGTGATTTCCATGCGCGTCGAGCGAGTCTGATGATCGGCCAGTTCGCTTATGAAGGTGATCTGGCCGGTCAGCCAT
>JBARSJ010000226.1:0-5197 GCA_049644685.1 Anaerolineales bacterium | reverse complement strand
TATACCTTATACCTTATACCTTATACCCATTAACTCCTCCCAGGTTTTCTTCTTTAGAGATAGGTTATACTTGGTAGTCAAGAAAGGAAATCTTAGATGGTTATCAGGTCACAGAAACCAATCCTGGTTACGGGTTCACACCGTTCTGGCTCCACCTGGGCCGGTAATATGCTGTCCATTCCGCCTGCTGTTGCCTATGTTAATGAACCCTTTAACATCAAATATCACCCGGGGACGCCCCGACCCCATTTTAAGCACTGGTATACCTATGTCTGCGAAGAGAATGAAGCCACCCATTACGAGTATATTCAGGATTGTTTGACCTACCGGCCGCACATCTTACAGAATACCCTCAAGTATGGATCGCTGAATGAGGTCAAAAAACAGATCCGGTACCAGGGACAAATGCTGAATGCCAGGAGAACCGGAAAACGCCCCCTGATGAAAGACCCCCTGGCAATTTTGGCGGTGGAATGGCTGGCGAATACCTTTGATATGGAAGTGGTGTTGTTAATCCGGCATCCGGCCGCTTTTGTGGGGAGTTTAATGAAAGCCAATTGGCCTCATCCCTTTGACCATTTCCTGCAGCAGCCTTTATTGATGGAGAAACACCTATCTGAATTCGAATCTGAAATTATCAAATTTGCAGAGACTGAGCAGGACCTTGTGGACCAGGGTATATTGCTCTGGAATATCATCTACTCGGTGGTGTTAAAATATCAGGCCAGTTATGAAGGTAAATGGATCTTTATCAAACATGAGCAGATCTCGGCAGATCCACTGCATGAATACAAGCTCCTTTACAACCGGCTAGAGATTCCATTTACGGAACATGTTGAAAACCGGATCGCAGAGTTCTCGGCTGTTAAACCAGCGGATGCGGATTCCCTGCGGCGCGACAGTAAAACTGTGATCAAGAATTGGCAGAAGCGCCTGACGAAAAATGAAATAGCCCGCGTGAAAGAAAAAACAGAGCGAGTGTCAAGTCAATTTTACTCTGCTGAAGATTGGGTTAACGATTAAAGTTTAATGTTTAATGTTTAAAGTTTAATGTTTTCATTCCGAAAGCATTTTTTTGAATAACTACCTTCAAGCAGGAGCCCTTCGATTCCGTTCAGGACAGGAGTCAGCTACTGCGGGATAATGCCCTGGAGAGCTGGCCCTTCGATTTCACTCAGGACAGGCTCCCTCCCTTGAGCATATTAACCACGCTATAGCGGGAGAGTCAGCTCCCGCGAGCGTTGAAATTGGACAGTTCCTGGCTCCCCCTTCCAGTTGGAAGGGAGCTGGGGGGTAGGTGCTGCTCTAGATGAGACCTATCCCCTTGCCCCTTTCCTCAAGGAAAGGGGAATCTGTCTTTATACTTAACCTGCACACCCGGTCATGAATGACCGGGCTAAAAACAACGCCCAATAAATTGGGCTAAACTATTACTCAGTCTGGGCTTACAAGTCCAACGGGCGCAGTTTTTAGCCGGGGGATTTATCCCCCGGATTGAGAGCGTTTGTTTACAAAGCTCAAGTACTCTAAACACGCTAGAGCAGGAGTCCTTCGGCGGAGTTAATCCCGAGCTTGACGAGGAGCTCAGTACACGAGCCAGCTCCCGCGACTGCGAAACCGGGAGAGCTATCTCTCTCCCTCGAGCGGTGAATTTTCTAACCTTCAACCTTCAACCTTAAACCTTAAACTTTAAACCTTCTTTCTCTTCACCCCGTCACCTATCCTGAGTAGCGCGACAGAGGAGCGCGTATCGAAGGGCCCATCCCCACGATAGGTCATCTTGAATAAATCTGATAGGAATCGATTACGATTTCATTTGTATATCCATAAGTTATGAGCAGCTTGTTTACAGGGTCGCTGTTCATATCATCTGCAATAACAATTGACCTAGTGTAAACACTCTCAATTTCTAGAAACTCCTGGAAATCCTGAAATCCTTCCGGGTCTCCACCAATAAATGATGCCGCCCCAAGCCTGTTTTCTGCTATTTGGTCAGGCAGGTTGCAGGCAGAAAGCCAGGGGATTACCTCGTCCGAACGAATGATCATCTGAGGGTGTTGGGAACTGAAGATTGGGATCATCCCGGAGATTGGAAGTGGAGCGAGCATCGGGCCTTCAGATATCTGACTAATAATATTATTTGCCAGAATTACTTCACTGGGAGGTAGTTTATAACCCGGAGGAAATTGGAATTGAGGATTAAATCTAAAAATTGATCGGAAATAACGGGATTTAAAGGATAGAAGTAAAACACCGGTTAGGATGATGAATGATACCCATTTGATCCAGATTCTCTGAGTTCGCAGAAATTTTCCAAGAGTTGAAAAGGTTATTACCAGAACAAAAGGGAAAGGATAAATGTAAAACAACCGCCAGTATATATTTGAAGATGTTACATAGTTAATTAGCAGAGGTGCAGTTAATGGGTTAAGGAAGATTAAAATTACAGCGAAGATCCAGGTGATTAAGAACCGTCTGCTGTTTCTCCTTAGAAATAATAAGGATAATACAGTTGAAATTACTAGTATTTGTAAGGTCCTGGGATTATTTTGATTGAAGATCAAAGACCATTGTCCCTCAAATGTTGCTGGAAAATCCTGGTTAATAGGGCTGTTTACCCCCAGATCCAAGGTGGTGTTGATATATAAGAAAAGGGCATATCCCACCAGGATGAAAAAGCCAGTTCCATACTTGAATAGGTTTTGAAATGCGCCCTCTTTCCATTCCTGACTGGATATGTGCGCTATACAGATAACAAGACCTAAAGCAGGAAGGATAACGATGGCTGATGTGGTTGCCCCTACCAATGCCGTAGTAGTGATTACGATTGTCATCCAGCGGTAATAAGAGGGTGAGTTGAGATACCTGACAGTAATCCCAATCATAAAAGGAATGCCTACAGCCAGCAGTAAAGTTTTTCCTTGATGTGCTCTTGTAACAGAGAAATTACCAAACGTTCGATGAGTTTCAGATAAAAGAAATATAACTCCCAGGGAGAAGAAAACACCGACAGCTTTATCAAAGGGTTGATCGATGACGATCGATGAGGCGTAATACAGGGCAAGGGGGATAAGAAAACTGACAAGAATCGAAGTCAGAATAAAATAGACATACAAGAAGTCTATTTGAAGAAAGTAGGCGACTGCTCCCCGCAGATAATCAAAGGATACGGATGTGCCCCATGAATGAGAGATCACCTTGCATTGATCTCCCCCTTCAAAAAAATTAACCTCAAAACTCATCGGTTCCCCGGGATTGTCTATCATATATACTACATTGGGGATATAAAAAAAGTCATCTGAAGATCTTCTCTGGTTAACTGATGCTATTGTGGAGCAGATCGCCCCGGTCAGAATAAGCAGCAGCAGTGCTCCCCGATTGAAATTCCTGAATTTAATTTTATATAGAAAATAAGAAATACCTAGAATAATTGAGATGATCCCTATGCATCCAATAATTGCATAGGTATGGAAAGATAATCCTATTAATTGGCTGATTATGGTTAGGAGTGTACAAAATGCTAGAATACCAAATAATCCGCTGAAGACTACTTCTATCAGATTTCGAATACCGTCATCTTCTGGCTGAAATATTGTTTCCATGAGTGCACATTCCTGGAGTTTATCCTGGAAGATCTATGAAAAGTTACAGCTCCGATATAGATTATAAACCTGCTTGAATAGAATCTAATCTTTAAAAGTTAAAAGTTTCAGGTCGTAATGGGCCAAAATTTCCTCTGTCATAATTCCGTCTTCCATCTCCCGGTTTCTCAGTCTCCAAGTCCCAAATTCACCCCATCACATCGTCTCAAAATCACCGGCATCTCCCGGATCGGCCGGCAAATAAATTTGCGGCCCGGATGAAAGAAGTCCCACTAAAGTAGGACTTCTTTTATAAAACTGGGAGCTATATAAATAAAAAGGAACCGCCTATCAGGGCGGTTTACCTATCACTAGCCCGCAGTTTTTGCGCAGCACCCTGGCGGGGTAACTGCCGGGCTAACGGGATTATGTTCCCTTAGGTTGCAAGATGCCTGGATCTCCCTTCCAGTTGGAAGGGGGCTGGGGGGTAGGTGCTGCTCCAAATGGGACCTATCCCCTCGCCCCTTTCCTTCAGGAAAGGGGAATCTGTCCCTTTACTTCTCCCTCCCGCGAGCGGTAAATTTCCTAACCTTAAACCTTAAACCTTCAATCATTAACCTTTAGTGTACAATAAATCTATTGCCGTTATAATAATATTCAACATTCAATCCCTTAGGAATAAAACATGACAGAACAAAATGCCCAGACTCCTGATTATTACGAGAACGTGATCGATCTTCGCCAATTGGTCAAAATTGTCCTGAATTATAAATGGATCATAATCGGTGTTACGGTGATTGCCGCCTTGGTGTCCTTTCTGATCAGCGCTTTTGTTTTATCGCCAAAATATGAAGCGAATGCTTATGTCACCCTCATCGAACCGATCATCACCGCGGAGCTGGAGTACAGCATTCAAGTATCACCTGCCTTGCCAGAAACTGGCGCCCTGGCTGAATTGGCTGAGGCAGATGCGGTCATTGATCAGGTTGCAGTATCTTTGAACCTGTTAGATTATATTGAAGAAAATAAACCGGATATGGCGGCGTCTCTCCAGGGGGAAAGCCAGCTCCATTTGCAGGTGACCGCGACCGACCCGGAGATTGCTGCCCAAATTGCCAACGGCTGGGCCCAGGAGATGGTCTTGCGCATAAATGATCTCTATGGCATCGGGAGTTCGACAATTGGGGTGCTGGAGAGTGAAGTACAGAAAGCTAAAGATAATTGGAACATTGCTCAGGAAAGTTTGGAAACCTATTTGCCTCAAAGTCAGATGGAGATCTTGGAAGTGCAGTTAGCTGAACAAAAAAACTCACTTGCCAGGTATCTAAATAGAATTGAAGGTAATCGGATTTTGATCAGTGATGGGGAAGTTTTGAAATCACAGTTAGCTGATCTGGATAAGGATCATAAATTATCGACAGGCAGCGCACTGAGCGTCATTGCCTTGCAGCAAAGAGCTGCCGGAGGAATCAGCGGCACCCAATTCCAGTTTCAAGCTGATCAGGTTCTTGGTCAGGGGTATCTGGTGGAGGCTGGAAAGAACGATATTGAAAGGTTAATTGGGGCGCTTAAAACTCAAAATGAGGAATTTACTGCTGAACTTACCATAATAGAAG
>JBARSJ010000225.1:0-2481 GCA_049644685.1 Anaerolineales bacterium | reverse complement strand
GGGCGCAAAGAGCTAAACAAAAAGACACTGCCTCGTATCCGTCAGCAGTTACTTCCTTCTGACAGTCACGTAATCGTTTACTATAAAAACTATTATGCCCTGTTCAAGCCGTTCGAAATCGTTGGATTTGTAGTAACTCTCCATGAGGAGGCTCGCAACAAGATAGTTCAGAAGTGCCGACGTATCCGTCGTGAATTGGACGGGGTCATGAGAAACCCACGGCCACCCTAACTACCTTCCGTCAGCAACAATAGACGATACAATCCCGACAAAGCTGGCTTTAGCCTCTGAATGCCATCATGGGCCTTTTTTGCCTTAGGAAAGCCCCACTTCCCTAATCAAAGCTAGTCCCTCGCTATGACTCTGCGGTTGTGGACAGTTTACGCTCCTTGTCCCGATAGGCGACGCAATCTTAATTCGCATCCCCATTTCGTACAGGTTGCCAGGGCCAGCGACCCTCTATTTCAAGGCGAAGTATGAGGCTGAGAAAGGACCGGATAAGGATAATAAGTCCTGATATCGCGATGTTTGTTAGAGTATCTACGACATTCACGGTCCGAATGATGTCATTGAAATTGATAAGAACTTCCTTTTTTGTGGGGGGAGTATAGGGAAGTTGGCCTTGTGTGTCAAAAAAAAAATACATCTCAACATATAGCATGTCGGGATTGGGGGATCGCGGATGAGGTTTTGAGTGTTCAGGAAAAGTGATGGGGCATGGGGCGATCTAATCGAGGGTCCACGCCCGTTCGTAGATCTTCGGCACCAGGAAGGTCATTGGATTCAGGGTTACGTCTGCCGAAATACCCATCTGCACATCGTAGAGGAGCTTGCCGTTTTCGAAGTGCTTGATCGCCACTGGATAACCATCGATCTGGAACAGGCCCTCGATGGGGACATATTGTACTTCCCGAAATAAGGGCACCCGACCAAGATTTGACATGACTTTCTCGTAGGCCTCCGCCAGTTTTTTCAGGCTATCCAACGTTTTTTTCTCAATCCCTGCTTCCTCCCACGTGGCCACCCAAACCTCCTGGCGTATTCCCCCATCGCGGAGGATGACATGCTTCCGACTGCGGAGGTTGGCGACTATCCGGGTCTCATCCGTTTTGTGTACCTGGAACAAGGCGCTACTCTTGGGCACATCAGCAACTCCCATCTGTCTTTTCAGAAACCTGAGTGCCGCGTTGAGGCTATCGATCGTATCAAACAAAACCACCTCATCCAGTTCGATGTAACTCTGTTCCGTATGGCTGACGACATAGAAAACCCGTTTAGAGGAATCATAGAGGGCTTCTGTCCTTCCATCACCGGTTCTGAACGGGGTTGTGTCTATTTTCAGCCGCTCCCCCTCTATCAGGAGTTTGGTACGATACTGGAGCGCTTGATCAAACCTCATATCTTTGATATCGGCATCGATCACAATGCCGGCATGTGCCTGAAAACAGAGGAGGCCCGCGAGGCAGATCGTCACAAAGACTGATGAGATAAGGCTTTTTTTGCACATGTGAAAAATAGGTATTCGGCTTTCAATTAGATGAGCGTTTAGATAACGCATATCTTGACAAAATATATTAAATGACTCCCCGAGCAAGTTTCCCATTAGTATTGATACTACTGGTAAATTTCCGGATGATTTTCCTTAAGCCAGTTCTCAACCTCTATCTTAAACTCCTTAGCTGTTCGTAGGAGATCCTCTATAAAGCGAACTCTAGAAAGCGGGACATCCTTAACATTCTGAGAAATTTATTCAATTAACTGAAAATCGTTCTTGCGCGCTATCATCTCTCCCCTCTCCACTGAGTATCCAATACCGGGGACACTGATCCCAAGACGCGTTGCTAATTCAGTAAGCGATATTCCCAATTCGCGAACAGCCCAAAAACAAAAAAGACTCCTGGCTCTAACCCTCTTTTGCTGTTTGCCAATTAAGAAAATTTCATCTACCTCCATTTCATAAATTCCAGCCACTCTCGCTGCAATCCCATCCAGATCATAACCCAGACGCTTTAACTCGTATTTCCGCTCAAATTTCTCATCGGCCTGGGAAAGTACATCGGCTACAAAATCCGACTTCCCCAATATCCTTTCATCACTCTTGATGTGTATCCCGTAAGAAGTCTTCTCATCAATGTGGCAAGAGGGATTTTGCCGGTCCTAAAAAGAAAATGGGCATGATCTGCAATAAACGTCCACGCATAGCAGGATGTCTCGGTCTTAGGCAGCAAAATGGAGATGCGATCTAAAAAATCTTCACGATCCTTATCATTTATGAACATCTTTCGACGCCCTATCCCCCTGATCATAATATGATGTAAAACACCGGGTGCGTCCAGTCTGGCTAATCTTGGCATGTATTGACACTGGTCACTCCCCTGACATCTTGTCAACTTAATATCTTAAGGGCCCCCTTTAGCAATGTGCAGAATAAGGTACAATCTAAAGATAAGTCCTTACATGCGAGATGTGGGTGTTTATGAT
>JBARSJ010000224.1:0-1597 GCA_049644685.1 Anaerolineales bacterium | reverse complement strand
TAATCAAGCTTTTCCAACGCTGAAGCCAACCCCAGAGGGTTTCCTGCAATCCGTGCTCCAGTCGAATCAGCCAAATATTCCCTTGATCGAGAAATTGCCAACTGGATGATTAGTGCTGCCAAAGGAGCTAGAAAAGCCAGTACTACAAACCCTAAAATTCCTCCGACATCATAATCGCTTCCACCAAAACCTCCAAAAAGAGCAGCCCATCTTGCCATACTGGCAATCATCATGATAACACCTGCCAGTGTTGCAGCAATAGAGCTGATCAAGATATCCCGATCTTTTATGTGAGCTATTTCATGAGCCAGCACACCCTCTAACTCAGAGGAGTTAAGCAATCTCAAAATACCTTGAGTAACTGCTATCACAGCATGTTGGGAATTCCTGCCAGTAGCAAAAGCATTGGGTGCTTCTGATGGAATCAGGTATATTTTCGGCATAGGTAATGAAGCAGATTGGGATAATCTGCTAACCAGGGAATAAAGCTCCGGGGATTCTTGAGAAGAAAGTTGGCGTGACTTGTATAGTTTTAGAACAATCTTATCAGAAAACCAGTAACTCCCGAAGTTCATAAGTACAGCAAAAACAAAAGCGATAACCATTCCAGAACTTCCACCAAAATACCTGCCAATTAATACAATTAACCCTGTTAAGCTCCCCAGCAATAGTGTTGTCTTTAACTGATTCCCCATATGCTGTCACCCTTTTCTTAATCAACAAATTTAAACAGCAATTCTCAGTAGCTTTGAAGTCTTTCCTGCTTCACTATATAATCACCAAACATTTTTTTAAATCGAACAAAGAGGTTAAAAACTTGAGAATCTTTTCGGAAAACTTTCATCATTCAGCTAGTGGAACGATGGCCACTTACAACTTTTTTGCTTCTTTCCATGTAAAATAGATGCGGTGGAAAACAGTGAGGTGGGTGAAGATAGCTAAAATCCATAATATTATAGGCATTATATTAAAGACACACTGGAAGATACCTCCTGCTGCCAGCAAAATGATGCGTTCCGCTCTTTCCATGACACCAACATCACAGTGATCAATAAAAACCTCTGCTCGCGCTCTGGTATAAGGTATTAAAATGGTACCAATCGAAACAACAGCGGTCAGTATAAGTAAGTGCATATTATGGTGATTAGCATAATAGATAATCAACCCGATTAAAAGGACTAAATCTGAATATCGATCGATAACTGAATCAAGAAAACCACCAAATTTAGTGACCCTGCCAAAGGTGCGGGCAACTGCACCATCCAGCATGTCAAAGAACCCTGCCGCCAGGATCAAAAGCCCTGCACACAACCATTTCCCATAAACAAAGGCGAAAGCAGCAAAAATATTAACAAGTAAACCCAATAAAGTAAAGTAGGTGGGATTTAAACTTTTGGCCCTAAAAATTAACTTGATGAGTTTAGAGATGGGAGAATCTAAGCGATGTCCAATATTAGAACTTATCATCAAGCTCCTCATCCCTGCAAGCTTTTCAGCTTCCCCACTGTTTGAAAAAAACTTTTTTAAACAGAAGCCTCTTATGCAATTTAGTGAGGATGGGATTTCATAGAAAAGGTAAGTGTTTAACCTTACTTAC
>JBARSJ010000223.1:0-2040 GCA_049644685.1 Anaerolineales bacterium | reverse complement strand
CCGTATATATTTAACGGGTTCCGGTTCCTGGTTGGAGCCCTGACGTTGGTTCCGGTAATTATCATCAGGAAAAAGAGAAACCCAGGAGATAAAACTGATCTCAAGAAAATGCTCATTATTGGAAGCGTAGCGGGATTATTCTTGTTTTTTGGAGCTACTTATCAACAGCTGGGATTGGTACATACCACGGCTGGAAAAGCAGGGTTTGTAACCGGATTGTATGTCATCATAGTGCCTCTTATGGGATGGATCTGGGGAGACCGGGCGCCGGTTCAAACCTGGCTGGGTGCGGTCTTAGCTGTAATTGGATTATATTTTCTCAGTGCAACTGAGGGATTAAAACTTGCTCTCGGTGATAGTTAAGTGTTATTGGGGGCTTTTTTTTTGGGCAGGGCATGTCCAGTTTATTGCCAGATTTTCACCGCGAGTTGATCCAATTCGACTGTCTTTTGTTCAGGCTATGTTCACGGCTTTGATCAGTTTCGGAATTGGATTTTTCCTTGAGGAATTTCAGCTGCAGCAGATTTTGTCAGTCGCGGTTCCTATCCTTTGTGGCGGGGTGATTTCCATCGGACTTGCTTACACTTTGCAAGTGGTTGCCCAGCAAGATGCAAAACCGCCCCGCGCTGCAATTTTGCTCAGTCTTGAGTCGGTTTTTGCTGTATTCTGGGGCTGGCTGTTAATAAGGGAAGTTCTCTCTCCTTTTGGGAAAAAAGGTTACTTGATTTATAAACAGACCCAATAAAAAATGCTTAAATCTGTGCTAGAGATCTCTTTTCAGGCAAACACAAGTGAAGGGATACCCCGCATTGTCGCTCTTGTACCTTGATGGGGATAAATGCTTTTGGATCACAGCAGCCGGCTAATTCATCAGGTCTTGCCAGGTCGTAAAACTGGCAGATTGACTGCCAATCTGCAGGCTGATAGGATCAGATAAGAAAATTTCTTTTTGTTATCACATTTTTGGTTTACCGCTGAGAAGTACTATGGACACTTAGCCGGGATCAGACTTCTTCTACCGCATTTTTACCATAGATAGCAGGAACCCATTTTTGACTGGTAATTGGGGGACGTTTGTATCCCGGGTCCCGCTGTCTGGGTGGTAGTTCAATCGGATTGGGGGTCAAATCCTGATACTCAATTAAGCTGAGCAGGTGGCTGATGCAGTTTAGTCGGGCGTGGCGTTTAATATTAGCATCCACCACATGCCAAGGAGCTTTCTCGGTGTCTGTATACATGAACATGGCATCTTTTGCCCTGGAATATTCTACCCACCTCGATCGGGATCCCAGATCCATGGGACTCAGCTTCCAGCGTCTGACTGGATCATTGTTGCGGACACGGAAGCGGCGTTCCTGTTCCTCATCGCTTACAGAAAACCAGTATTTTATCAAATGAATCCCGGACCGAACCAGCATCCGTTCAAATTCTGGACAGGTACGCATAAAATCTCTGTACTCATCATCGGTGCAAAATCCCATTACCCGTTCAACGCCTGCCCGGTTGTACCAACTGCGGTCAAAGAGAACCATCTCGCCAGCGGTTGGAAGATGGGGCGCATAGCGTTGAAAATACCACTGCTGTTTTTCTTTGTCAGATGGAATACCAAGAGCAACCACCCGGACAATACGGGGATTCAGTCGCTGGGTGATCCTTTTTATCACTCCCCCTTTTCCTGCGGCATCCCTGCCTTCAAAGATTACACAAACTTTTAATCCCTGTTCTTTGATCCAGTATTGGAGCATGACCAGTTCTTGCTGCAGTTTTGCCAACTCCCGGTCGTAATGGGCTGATTTGAGTTTGCCTTCGATTGTGTACTCTAAGGGTGCCTGGTCTTCTGACATCTTAAGCTCCTTATTGATTCAAAGATACCGGGAGAGCGAATCCCGGATTCAGCAGAGCGGGGTCAATTGGGAAGGTCAATATAAATATATCCAATCCGGTTCTTTACGTCAACCAATGAATTTCATTGTTGGACGGGGAAGCTGATGAAGAGGGGGATTGGTTGATTAGATTGGAGGCTTTCAGGGGAATGAAGAG
>JBARSJ010000222.1:0-1777 GCA_049644685.1 Anaerolineales bacterium | reverse complement strand
GATTCACCCATTGCGGGCCCGCATTACCGGTGATAGTGACGTTCGATAACTTCGCTTCGCACGTTTCGGCCGCGACGCGGCTCGTCAGCGCCAGGCCTACATATACGGTCCCGTCCATCGGGATATTAAGCGGAACGGCGGTTCCCACAGGCGCCCAGGCCGAACCGTTGGCCGAATGCGAAGCGGTGAAGTTGCCCGCTACGTCGCGTTCCAGCCTGACCCAGTGCGGAGCGGCTACGTCGGCTTCGGTCGTTCCAACTGCGCTTGCGCCCGTGTCCGTGCGCCCCTGGAATGCAACACCGCTGGCCGCAGAGACAAGCATAAAGGCAAACTTCGAGTCCGGATTCAAACTCTCGCGAATCATCACGCCGGCCTTGGCCCATGCGTGCGTTTCCTGCACGCTGTCTACTCTGGCGACGATCGTGCCCGGGCCGGTTAGCGTCTTATACGCGAAGTGGAACTGATCGGACGTACCCCAGATGTCCGAGCCGGCGGCGGTCATCGTGAAGGCGCCAACCGGGCCTTCGGTGAAGCTGCCCACTGATGGTGGGTAACCTCTGACCCACAGCGAAAGTGCACTGACGCCGTGCTTCGTCCAGTCGCGCGGAGCCGCCAGCGCCAGCACCGCCTCGGAATTCCTCACGCCAGCGGTGTTGTCGTAGGCCAGCGGCATGGACTGGCCACCGCCGTGAATGATCGTCTGCTCGGCATACGGCGGCATCAGATTGCCCACCTGTGAGCCGTTGGTCGGGACGCCGAAGCCGTCGATCCAGTACTGCCAGATCGCCTCATTGGCGGCGTCATTGTCGGTGTAACCCTCGAAATCATCCACGAGAATAAAGTCGGCGACCGTGAAGCTCCAGACCCTGCCCGTTGTTACCATGCCGTCCGAGTTGTTCTCGTCGATGCGCCAATAGTAAGGACCACCGCCCCATTCAACGCCTTCGGCAGGAGTGAAGCTCGTTGCGTTCTGACTGCCGCTATAGACGCCCGTCGTGTCGGAGGTATCGGCATTGGCCACAGCGTCGGCGTCGGTGCCGAAGTAGACCTCGTGACTTGATGCATCGTCACCGGCCGACCAGGTGAGAGGCGTCGCATTGTCCAAGTCCGGTGTCGACCCGTTGGCCGGACTCGCCTGCCATGCAAGCAGCGGATCGATTCTCATAACAAGCAGAATCTCTTCCTGCGTCAGTACTTTATCATAGACGCGAATATCATCCATCAGACCGTGATAGTACCGCTGATTGTTGGTCCAGGCGCCGAAATTCAGCGGACCCAAAAATGGCGTACCGGTTCCGCCGGGCTGCGTGTCCTCCAGAATGCCATTGACATACAACTGGCCCTGGCCGGTGGCGTCAGCATCGATCGCCACCGCAAAGTGATACCATTCGTCCTCTTCCAGGACCGTCGTGGACGAGAGGTTGGGACCGCTATTGACTTCCCAGTTTAGCAGGCTCGTGTTCGCTCTCAAGTGGACGTGACAGGAGCCGGCGTTCCACACATCGTCGTGCAGGATCGAGTAGAAACCGCTTGAATACGGTATGTCCCGAGGCTTGAGCCACATCGTGCATGTAAAAGTGCCCTCGGCAATGCGGTCATCCATGTCAATGTAGACATTCTTTCCGTCGAAATCCAGAGCGCCGCCGTCGTATCCGGTTACAAAGACGCCTGTTCCAGCGATAGTGGCATGGTGCTCGTGGCCTGAGTAGTCGACGGCCGTCGTACCTGAACCTTCGTCGAGCATCCACCAGGCGACAAGGCTGGGATCGCCGATTTC
>JBARSJ010000221.1:0-4880 GCA_049644685.1 Anaerolineales bacterium | reverse complement strand
CTGTGATCTCCAGGGGTGTACCGATTGTGGCTAATTTTTGGTTTAACAAGATAGCCACTCGATCTGACATTTCTTCAGCCTCTGCCATGTCGTGGGTAGCCATGATGATCGTTGTTCCGGCGGTTTGCAGCTCCCGGATCAAGTCATGCAGTTCAACGCGGGTTCCCACATCAAGACCAGCGGTGGGTTCATCCAGGAATAATAACTGGGGGTCATGGGCAACCGCTAATGCCAGAGCCAGGCGGCGCTGCTGCCCGGTAGAAAGTTCAAAGAACTGGGCCTTCCGCTTCTCGCTCAATCCCAATCGATCCAATAAGTCAAACCGGGGATCAACACCGTGATATGAAGTGAATAGCTTCATCGCTTCATCGGGGGTAATGCTCTCAGGAAGCCCGGCAGATTGCAGCTGAACACCGATCAGATTCCTCAACTTGCGAGATTCTTTGGTTGGGTCGATACCTGCTACCCGGACAGAACCACTGCTGGGGGCACGCAAACCTTCCAGGCTTTCCAGGGTGCTGGTCTTGCCAGCGCCGTTTGGGCCAAGTAAACCAAATATTTCACCTTTATTGACGTTGAAGGTAATACCGTCCACGGCAACAAAATCCCCGTAGGTTTTGCGAAAATCTTTTACTTCAATTACTGAGGTATTCATAAGATGATCTTCTCCTTTCAACTGACAAATACTGGTCTTCGGCGTTTATAGCCGAAGACCTTTTACCAGAGGATTATTCCTTCATCAATGATGAGACTGCAAGCGCTGTCAAACCCATACTGAGTAGCGTGATATGAGTATCAAAGGATGATGCTGCAGGGAAGAAACCTATCACAATGCTGGCGATCCCCATGCCAAGAGCAACCACCTTAAAGATAAGATTGATGATATTTTTGGGATTCTCCATTTTTTTCTCCTTTATATGTTTCTTACACAACAGGACGCCATTCTGTCCTTTTTTCAAATATGCGGCAATTCTCTGATTTTATTAATATGGACAATGTCAATTTCCTCCTTACCAGGTCAATCTTTCTTTATTTGGATATGTGATAACTCCCTCATTTCATTAATCATTACAAACAGCCTGTTCAAATCCTAAAGTACATTGATATCTGCTGATAAAAAAGCAAGGTCACCATCAAATTAATAATTATTCAAGATAGATCACGACCTGATTTTGAGCTCAGGCGATAATTTTATAAATAATCGGATCATTACTCTTGGTGTAGATCTATACGCCTAAGATAATAAGCCCTTTTCAGGATTTTCAGGAACCAACATCCGAGGATTCATTCATCCGTCGCCTATGCAGCCAGTATCCGATAACAAACATCAGAATAATACTAACAATACCCTCTGCGCCAGGGGAGGCCAAAATCTCCCGTCCCGGTTTGAACTGTAAGAAACCACTCAGAAGGAGAGCATTTCCGATGGTATTGCCGATAGTGTGCATAACCCATGCTGGTAGGACGGAGGCAGTCGCCAGGCGGATCTCGCCGTAAACTATGCTTTGGATGATGATGCCCACAAAAAAGATCGGGATAAAGTACCATAACATGTCCGGAGTAAGGTAGGTCCAGAAGACATAGACAAATGGTAAGTGCCAGGCACCCCAGATCAAACCAACGAAGGCATGCGAGAGCCAGATATTCATTTTTAGTGAGTACAGCTTCGGGGCGAGGTAGCCGCGCCAGGCAAACTCCTCAAAGATATTCTTAACCAACCCTGCAATCAACACTGGCAATAGGGCGCCGATAAAACCCGAAAGCAAGTTCATGTCCAATGACAGGCCGCCCACCAATGCGCCAAGCAGCACAGAAATGGTGATGACAACTGGAAAGACCAGGATGCTTACAAGCCACCAAAAGCCATTCCCTTTGAAGTTCGGTCGAAAACCGATATCACTCCAGCCAGCACCGAAAAAGATCCGCAGCAGAAGCATAACGACAAACGGTGCGATAATCCACAATAGCTGCCCCAGTCCTGACGTGCCGGGTTCAGCTCCGGGAGGAACGGTGAACGGCTCAATGACGCTTGCCAGGATTGCTAATCCCAGAACAAGCACAGTGAATATTACAAGATTCCTGGAAGTGCGTTTTTTGGTTTTGGTATCCATTTCTTCTCCTTTTCAATCTTTGATTGTTCATGTTCTGCACTGATGGTAGCAGGAAGTGACAATCTGGAGAACTTCTAAATGATAGATTTTCCCTCAAACAAAAAGACCACTTTTATAGCGGTCTTTTTCTGCAAAATCCTTAGGTCTTCTATTACAAATGTTATAGATGATTTTTACGAGTGAGTGGAGTATCTCCCTCTAGAAGGTGTCTCCCAGAAGCCTGTTGCATTCCATTATGATTTCTTCAGATAATAGTACGTGTGAACATAACAGAATATATCTGCTCGTCTCTCATATTTCGTTCCCCAATCTTCTCGTGAAGAACCGTTATCTGCCTCTCCGTAAAGTTCCATCCACTCACTCAGTGATGTTTCCTCAGCTGTTTCCTGAAGGTATTGAACCTCTTTTCGTTTCTGCACAATTTCCCAGTCAGTTTCCAGTTCGTCTGTTTCCTGATCGGTGAATAAACTGTGCAGGGTGCGCTTCTTTCCACCTTCCTCACCCCAATACTCGCCAGGTCCTTCTTCCTCTCCAAAAAGCGACCTGGGCCAGGTCTCGTTGGATTTAAAACCCAAGAAACAAAAACCTCCTATTTTTAACACGCGGTGCATCTCGCTTACAGCCTGAGCCGTGTTTACTTTACTCAGATGGCACATTGAATAGTGTTCATAAACGTAATCAAAAAATCCATCTTCAAACGGGATCTGGCGCATATCTCCTTCGCGAAGATCCAGCTCTATGCCCTGTTTATCGCAAAACTGATGCGCTTTCTCCAGCTGCTCTTTCGACGTGTCAATTCCCCAAATCTCCAACCCTTGCTGTTGAAATAGTTCCAGGGGCGGGACCGGTCCACCTGCTCCGCAGTCCAGGATTTTCTTCTTCTGCAGCTGATCATTATCTGAGAGCCGGGCATTCATCAGGCTCAAAAAGCTGTAAACAGAAGCGCCATTGGGGCGCAGAATGACTTTCTTCATTTGTTCTTATTCTCCATACCTCATTATTTTTGATTAGTAAAATCGAAGATTGGAGGAGAATTTGGGGAAGATGCCAGGGTTGCTTGATTGGATATTTTCCTGACGACTATCCTTCTTCCAAATTTCCACATTGTATGAAGGGGATCGAACATCGTCCCCTTCATCACTTAACCTTTTCGTGGTGATTGAGAAGCATCTGTTTTTGAATTGAAACCATTGATGATCAACCACGGCGCGATGATCATTTCCTGCAAAGCCAGAGGAAGCATCAGAAAGCCCGTCTCAGATAAAAGATGGATTCGGCTCATGCTTTCTGTGTAGGCCACTTCCATGCATACCACACAATAAGAGCGGTTAGCACAAGTTCGACAACAGAACCGAAAAGATATGAAACCCAAGATTCTCCTATCATGCCTCCGATCACAACAGCAATATATAATAAGCCGACGATGATGTTTGTCCACCGATTCGCTTTAGCCTTCAATGTCACGGAAAGGAAAATCATAAGACTAGGAATTGCCATCAATATCGTAGCTAATAATACCGATCCTTGAGTCGTTGGAAAGGGTCCCATATAACCAGCTATCATGTGCTCCATTTCCCCAGGCGCATATAGGTAGAAAAAATCTACATATATAAATAGAAACATCATTGCAGTCCATAAGGCTGCGAGCCTTACTTTTACATTTATCTTCACGTCTTTCAAAATTGTTGTGGTCATATTTTCTGTGCTCATTTTTATATTCCTTTTTGTGAATAGTTTTAAAATGCTTGGCAATCGTTTAACTCAAAATATCAGTTGTTGGATCTCAGACTCCCATTCTTGGCTCCTCTTTTTGAATGATGAGTTTAGCTCCATGGTCGCTGCTTTGGCATCCAGTTGTGGATTTTATTAACAACTCTGTAGGTCATGTCCAAAGACCAGTTTAACTTCGGGATAGAGTTCCTTAAATTCGATTATTTGATCCAGCACATCCTGTGTTTGCTCAAGATCACTTGAAAAGTATCCTGGCCCGACCCCATTCTCAAATTGAAATAGTGTGTTGCAGGCATCACCAGTCATCAGGACTTTGTCCTCTATGCCGTTGATGAAATACATCACGTGGCCTTTACTATGACCGCTGGAAGAGATAGCCCAAAGCGATCCATCACCAAAAACATCAATACTTTTCCCAAATGGCGGCAAATCAATGCCCTTATCAAGATCAATTTCATACAATTCGTCAATGCCGGCGAAATGATCACTCTGCATGAAGAATCGAAAATTAATATAGCGTTCGCTTTTGCCCGCAATATAGGGAATGTTCTTGGGTAAATCCGGCTGAATCTCGGGTCTGCTCCAGCGAATGGTAATGCGGCCTTCCACTTGTGAATAAATGCTCTTACTAATGAGAACACGTTCGACAATAATCAAATCCGCTCTGCAAAGAGATATTCTCTTCTACATCACGTTCATCTCTGCCCGTTGCTTGAGCACTCGTAGCGTCCTTGGCTGCATCAGCAATCTCCCCAATGCATTTGGAATACGAGCGCTCAAGGTACTAAGCAGTCCGGGATTATGATCACTTCGTACTCGAACGATCAGACGTGTTGTCTTCATCATCTAGGAGTCTCTCACAAACCACACACCAATGGCTATAATCACAAGTTATTTTCAATCGAGGAATTTGGCGTAATATTTGATAGCTGGTCCATGGGTTATAAAGGATTCTTCCGCGATGAGTTTCGTGACTGATAATGATCTTATATTCTTTCTCCAGATCCAGGCTGCCATGAAAGAAATTGAGGCTTTGAT
>JBARSJ010000220.1:0-1755 GCA_049644685.1 Anaerolineales bacterium | reverse complement strand
GAAACTAAACAGAAATCACCAGGTGCCTGGCAGCTTTACCTGTATGGGAGAGAAGCCCGCTGGAAGAATTTTATTGAGAATTGGAAGATTTTCCGTTCTAATTCATTAAGTACCATTGGTTTGGTATTGATTTTTCTTTTTGGAATAATGGTTTTCGCTCATCCAATCCTGATCAACACTGTTTGGAATCCTAGAATTTATGATCCCTATCTCGGATATGACCCGGATCCGATAACCAACCCTTCCCCCCCTTCCTGGAAACATATCTTTGGAACTGACGGGATGGGGAGAGATGTCTTCAGTCAGGTTCTTTACGGTGCCAGGATGTCTTTTAGTGTGGGCATCGCTGCTGCAATTACCGCAGTCACTCTTTCCACAATTTTTGGAGGGTTGGCAGGGTTTTATGGGGGGGCAGCAGATCTGCTGCTGATGGGAATATCCGATGTGTTTATCCTCATGCCTGTCCTGATCATTTTGCTTCTGATTGGTGTCCTGGTTAAATTAAATTGGTTTACTATCGCTTTAATCTACGGGATCTTATCCGGTCTTGGAAGACAGGCCATTGTCATCAAGTCACACACCATGTCAATTAAGAATAAGCCCTTCATAGATGCGGCCCGGATTTCAGGTGGGAGGAATTTTCATATCCTCACTCACCACATTGTCCCCAATTTACTTCCGGTAGCCCTGGTTCATGCTGTGATAACTGTCGTAGGAGCGGTTCTGACAGAATCGCTGCTCTCGTTTTTCAGCCGAACCCATGACTATATGACCTGGGGGTCAATGATTTGGTTAGGGCAAAGGACTTTTCGCTGGTTCTCGTTGAGCGGACAATGGAATATGTTGATTCCCCCAGCTATTGCTATTATGCTTTTTTGCAGTGCGTTTTTTATGGTAGGAAGAGCACTGGATGACGTTATCAACCCCCGGCTGCGGAACAGGTAACATAAAAGAAGCCCCGGATTTTTGAACTGAACCCCTGAAACAGGACATATTAAGAAACACTTCTCGCACAAAAGTTTCAGGGGACTGCCCTTCGACTACGCTCAGGATGCTTCAAAAAAGTCCTGGCTTTGGGTCTTCGACGAAGTTAATCCCGAGTTTATCGAGGGGCTCAGACCGAGCATCGACCTACGTCGATGCTTAAGTTTTCCACTTATCCGTAGATCAATGGAAAATTTTACGTCCCTGGAGAGGGACGTATAGTCTTTGTCCTGCGACCGAAGGTCGTATCGAAGGACAAAGCTCCTGCTACGACTTCAGTCGGCACTATATACAAAACTGATGCCTTTTGAATCCAGATGTCAGTTTGGATAATCTAACCAGATAGGGTTTTATTTATTTGTCCGTTTTATAGGGTGCACTCCATAAGTCCGGAGCTTCTTAGGATTAGAAAAAAGCCAAAAATCTAAGACCCAATTCAGAAGATGATTTGGTTTTTAAAAACTAATACCTTTTCCTTAATTCGGGGGATGCCACACGATGCAATCCCCTTGAGATTAAATAAAATCCCAGGGCGAAAAGAGAGAAACACATTGCAGCCGGCACAAGTGAATACCAGGTATTTCCGGAACTTCCGCTAATTCCCGCGTAGATAAAGGCATCATAGATGATCGTTCCCCAGTTGCTGCTCATTCGTGTTATCCCAAAAAAGGAGATAAAACCATCGGCAACTACCGCGCCTGTGACCGCAACCATCATTTGCAAGGCTGCTAGAGGTAATAGTGAGGGTAATAAATGTTTCAATATGATATG
>JBARSJ010000219.1:0-33431 GCA_049644685.1 Anaerolineales bacterium | reverse complement strand
CACCTGGATTTTTTGTTTTAAGAACAAATTTCACCCTCTGATAGTGAGGAAACCCACACAAAAAATGGCTGGCGTCTGATAAAAGATCAGAAGAAAACCCAGGTAGGAGACTGAATAGGAGACCCTTGCATGATAGGGGCTCCAAAATGTCAATATAAATGTCTTTTTTGTTTTAACTAATTATTTCTTATTTTTACTCGCCGTACTCCCGCATGGTTATTCTCCGAACCACAAGTCTTGTCCTGTGCACATTAGCCTATGCCCGGACTTATCAAATTCACTAACGGTATAACGGAATTGGAACAACCATAAGTCAAATTCCACGTCACCAATTGGTGGCCAGAAATCCCCATCAACGGCTTCGTGGATAAAGCCCAAGCATTTGTGAGAAATAGGGCGAACACCAAATGTGCCATCAACAGCGCCCGCGGCCTTCAAGATAAAAGGCTGAAGCTGGGACAGGAAAAATGCAACTGTCATGAGGGTAAGCAGGACGACGAATAATAATTTTGCCAAAGTCTTCATGTCAACATTTATAATAGAATAGTTTCCTTGACGCTAACGCAATAAATCCGCCTAAAATTACGGTTATATGTGAGGGGATACCCGATAACCAACAAAAATATTGTTTATAATGAGCTCGGACACAATCCTTTATTGAAAAAGGTGACTATTTAGACCCATGGCGCGATTGATTATGGCGTGAGCAGACGTAAACAAACTACGGCAATTGAATAATCTCACTTGTGGCTTTCACTAAATCTCCGCAAGATAAGAAACCATGATATGAGTCACCCAGTTGCTTGTGAAGTATTTCTTTGCCGCGCACACCAGCAAACTCGGACTTGTCGTCCGGTGAGCCAATCCTCACGGAAAGGAACCCCCATCTATAACGAACATAGATACTTCGGCCATCATCTGTGTAGCCTTCCCACTGAGAAGGACATGCTTCACACGTTTGCTCAATTTCTTTCACTACTATCATCTAGTATCCTTATTAAATCTTCAAAAGATGAGCCTACCCGCAGCCGGGTCTTACGCTATTTCAAGGAATACATCAGGATGTTGTTCTGCGATCCGCAATAGTGATTTTGCCGGACCGCTTGGCTCTCGTCTTTCTTGCTCCCAATCCTGGACCGTGCGCACACTTACTCCCATCAAGCCAGCAAATGCCGATTGTGACAGATTTAACCTGGCGCGGATATCTTTCGGATGCGAAGGTTCGCTTAGTACTCGCGTTACGAGATTAGCTTTACCTTCTTTGAAAGCTTTGATTTCTTTTATTCCATCTAATATTTCTAGGCCAATGTTCCTGTCAGTCATTTTATATTTCCTCTGCGATTTTCTTAAATATGTGCCCCGGGATAGTTTCTTGTTCGCTTTTTGCATAAACGGTTAGCAACCAGATCTCTTCTTCACTAACTTTCCAATAATAGATCACTCGTATACCGCCACTTTTCCCTCTGCCTTTTATGGCCCAGCGGATCTTTCTAACGCCGCTTGAGCCACGGATTATTTTGCCGCTTTCTGGATGATTAAGCAAATGTACTTGCAGACCCAAATATTCATCTTCGCTCAGATAGTCATAAATCAGACTGGTAAACAGTGATGTCTCGATGAATTCCATATGCTACATTATACGGCACAGCCGTATATAACGCAAGGGGTATTTTTGTTGGATTGAACCACCTCGGTCGAGGTGGTTTTTAATACTTGGATAAAATAAATATTCGTTGCTCATCTGCGACTCCAATAAGAAGGGAAGTGGGATAGTCATGGAAGAAATGTGCAGCCGCTTTACGATTTGTATAGTTGAGGGGGATAAATTCCCCCATAGCTACACAAAATGTCAAGTAGCAAGGGATGAATGAGAAAATGATGACCTTGTAAGAATTGTTTATCTTTCAATTAGCTTGCTAGCAATTGTCCCCAGTGATACGGGATGATAATTCCAGCAATCCACACCGACATCCAGACTATTTGCTAAGGGGGGAAGATTGCCATGCGAATGACCGTACAAGTGCCAGCTGCGATAATGGGATCGGTCCCAGACCCGCAAGGAGTAATGGCACAACACAATCAGCTGCGGTTGGCCAGAATCTCGTAAGGGAAACTTAATGGTCTGTAGCGGGGGTAGGATTACAACCGGATGGCCCGAGCTTGAATGGTAGGTACCCTTTCTGAGCCAGCGGTGGTCATGCCCGCCAGGGACAACGTGGATGTTCCCATTAAGGCGTTTGAAATATCTGCTGGCTGGTTCCTTGCCCAAAAGCGTAAAATCTCCCAGGTTGTAAATGATGTCATCGGGATTGACAGTTTGATTCCAGTTCTCAATCAACTGCTCATCCATCTCGGCTGCAGAGGTAAATGGGCGATTGCAATATCCGATCACGTTTTCGTGACCAAAGTGGGTGTCGGCGGTGAAGAAGATGGTCATAGTTTGTAATAATCCCAGGGTTATCTGTTAGGAAGGGGGATGGATAATATTCAACAATATTTTCATTTAGTCAGACTTCAAGTCTTTTAATAGGTCTTCTATTGTGTCAAACTCTTTCAGATCACTCCGGGACCTGGCATTTTCCAGGGCTTTTGTGGTGAGGTTGTTAGGAGTTAATGTAAGGAAGGTCAGCCCTTGTTGAAGTGCTACCTGTTGATAGAAAAGGGCGTTTGGTTTAAAAACTCCATCCGGACAATGATCAGGTTAATCAGTTGAGTTTTGAACAAAATAGGATTAAAGTTAGTAAAAGAAATAACAAATTAAAACGTCAAGATTTAACATTACGATCAGAAAAGCCGCACGGAATTAAATAGAGAGAGAAGATTAAGAACCCCGATGAAATTATTGGCTGGATAAAACTAAGTCGCCAGAAACACGATAGTAGTCATTGATGATTCCGCCCAGGATTTTTCTGCGCTGAATCGAACCAGTGGCTTCCAGTGATTCATTGGGAATTGGAAAGCGCTGCCCAATCCCCTGATGGGGGCGGGCAATATTGTAGTAGCCATCAATATATTCGAGCAGGACACTTCTTAGATGAAGCGTACTCAGGATAAGGATATGGTCTAGACATTCGTCCCTGACTGAGCGAACCCAGCGTTCCGCAAAGGCATTGGCATTCGGTGCAGAGTAGGGGGTGTGAATAACATGGAACCCCTCGGACTGAAAGACAACATCAAAGGATTGGGAGAATTTAGTGTCATTGTCATGGATCAGGAAACGAAGAGAAACATCTTGCTCGCGAAGTTTCCAAACCAGTTGTCTGGCCTGTTGAGTGACCCAAACCTGGTTGGGGCTGGTAGTGATCCCAGCAAAGTGGACGCGTCTGGTTCCTAATTCTATAAAGAACAACACATAGATTGTTTTGAGCCAAATTGTCTCTACAGCAAAGAAATCGCAGGCTAATATCTGGTCTTTGTAGTGTGCCATGAGGTGTTTCCAGCCGATCGAACCACTGCGCACAGGAACTGGCAGGAGATTATGCCGCAAGAGAATTCTTCGGATAGTCGATTGGGAAACTGAAAAATCCAACTTGATTAATTCACCTTGGATCTTGCCATATCCCCAGCGAGGGTTTTCCTGAGCCAAACGAAGAATGAGATCCTTGGTATCCTTGGAGAGGGAAGGCCTCCCCCCTTTGTTTTTCTTATAAAAAGTCCACTTTCGACGGACCAGATCTCGATGCCAGCGAAAGATCGTTTCAGGCTGAAAGATCAGGAGGAGGTCGCGAAAGTGATTCGTGGATCTACGTGAGAATTGTTTTAGTTTGACTACAAGAACAGCTAAAGTCATTTTCTCAATGCGAGTTGGTTTGAGTGGGTGCTTGAGTTTACGCTGCAAGATAGCCAATTGATGACGGAGCACCAAGATTTCAAGGTCTTTTTCTGGATCAGATAATCGGGAGAGGCTGAGATCCGATAAAAGTGATGAAAACAGGTGTCGCAGGATAAACCAGATCATGTAATTTCCTCGAAAAACCAGAATGATGTACTAGCGAAGACTTAATATTACTGTATTTATAGAGGAAAAAATACGGATGAGGTTTTTAAAGGGTACGGGGTTTTGATGCATCTAAATATAAAGTCAAATCATAAACTCACCATTCTCAAAGAATAGTTCATCATCAATCATGATCTGACCCCCATCACGCAAGTCACAAATCATATCCCAATGGATTGAACTTTCATTCTTGCTCCCGGATTCAGGATACCCAGATCCAAGGGCAAAGTGAACAGTCCCCATAATCTTCTCATCATATCCAATATCTTTCATGAACTTGGTAATGTGTTTATTCGTTCCAATGCCAAACTCCCCAAGAAAACGAGATCCATCGTCCGTGTCAAGCATTGATTTTAGGAATTCTTCATTTTTTCCGGCTGAAGCTTCAACCACTTTGCCATTTTTAAATTTGAGTTCTACACTATGAACCTCTGTTCCATGTATTATTGCTGGATATGAAAAACGGACCCAACCGTTAGCTGAGTTCTCAATCGGGCCGGTAAAGATTTCACCGCAGGGCATATTTTTCTTTCCATCGCCAATTAGGAAAGTTCTCCCCTCAATAGAAAATTCCATTTCAATATCAGAGCCATTGATATGAACTACTTTTCGTCCTTCTAACCAATCAACAAGCTGCTGTTGATCATGATAGATTTCTTTCCATTTACCAATTGGGTCGTTAGTATTACAGTAGGTTGCCGTATAAAAGAAATCCGTGTATTCTTCCAAACTCATATCCGCTTCAAGGGCTAGCGCTTCACAAGGAAAGGTGGTCACCACCCATCTAAACTCACCCTCTGCAGATCTTTTCATCCATGTTTTTTTTATTTCTTTTTGGGCCAGTCTATGTATTTGTAATTGATTTGAATCGACATTGCTCAAGCTGCGGGTATTGTATTCGCTATATATAAGTATTCTGACATCGAACTTTTCACAAACCAGCTTATAAAATATGTCTTCTTGTCCCAGTTGATCTTGATTGGCTTCGGAATATAAGATATTGTCAAGCCCTTGAAGACCTGGAGTATATGGAGGGAATCCGGTGGTGAGCACATAGGGATAAGCGCCTGCTCGTAAAACTTCACGATAGACCTCGTTGATTAATGCGGTTGCATTGGGTCTTCCCATGATTGCAACTAACTGTTTTTCTTTGACTTCCGTGGAATAGTTGACGAGGACTTGGGCGAGTTTTTTAATACGTGGATCAGTCATGTGCTGCCTTCTTATAATTTTATCAACTAACTCATTGAATCAAAACTAGTTGAAATCCGGAATTAATTCCCGAATATGTTCTTTTTGGAAAAATTCCAGGAATAGATTCCTAATATCTGATGATATATCTATTCTTTAGGATTGCAATCAAATCAGTGCATTTCATATTATTTGGTGAATTTCCTGTTCAAGTTAAGCAGGAGGTGAACATTATCATAAATCAAATGCCCACTCCCCCTTGCGCATTACTGGTTCGGTTAGTCCATTTTCCGTCAAACCGTCAACATCCATCTCGACAGAGCCAATCATAAAATCAACATGAATAAGGCTTAGATTGCCTCCATCTGCCTCAAATTCATCATCCGGCTTAATCTCACCCCCCTTCATGAAGAATCTGGAAGCTTCACCCAATGCAAGGTGATTTGCCGCATTTTCATCAATTAGAATGTTATAGTAAAGCAAACCTGTTTGTGATATGGGTGACTTGTGCGGTACCAGTGCTACCTCGCCTAACAAGCTTGCCCCCTTATCTGTCATAAGCAACTTGCGGAGGACCTCTTCACCTTTTGTCGCGCTCGCCTTAACTACCCGACCCTTTGAAAAAGTCAGGGTAAAATTCTCAATCAAAACACCATGATAACTAAGTGGTTTTGTTGCTGTGACTATGCCTTCGGTCTTGTCTTTATGGGGTAAAGTGAAAATTTCCTCAGTTGGGATATTGGCAATAAACTCAATCCCATTTCGTGTGGTCATACGACCACTTTGCCAGATGTGTTTCTTTGGCAAGCCAACTATCAAATCGGTTCCTGGGGCATTTAATTTCAGGCTTGTGTATCGCTTGTGGTTAAGATAATTGCACCGGGCAATAAGCTGGTCAATATGCTCCTGCCAGGCGAGAGCAGGATCTTCTTGCTTCACACGACAAATATCAAATAGGGTGTCCCATAACTTGGCTGTTCGACTGTCTGGGGACAGAGCAGGAAAGACTTTTTCTGTCCAGCCCGCAACCGGTGCGGCGACGACGGTCCAGTTCAGTGCATTCTTATCTTGCAAATTTGCGTAAGGCTGGCTATGCTTGGCTGTACTCAGAGAAGCAATGGATAGCAATTCTGGGTCTTGTCCAACAAGCAGATCAGGGTTTTCGGCATTGAATCTCAACCTGGAATCGCTAGACCTGGCAATTTCATAAGAGGCATTTGCTTTCCATTCTGGGTATTCGCTAAAGGAGTTATTTGGGGCATGCTGGAATCGGAGTAATTGCAGTTGGTCGTCATTCCAGATCACATCCACCAACCTAGCACCAGCTTGATATGCCTTCGTTGCAATCAACCGTACAAAGGGGGCTAATTCAATTGGCGCTTGGTATATAAGCAGGCGCTGTCCAGGTTGTAAATTAAGGCCTACCCTCACGATCACCTCGGCGTACCTGTTTAGGTTACGCTCAAATTCTGAATCCATCAAATTTCTCTCCTGGTGTCTGAAGTGTATAATGTCTGCATATCGTTTCTACCGGCGGGTAGATTTTCGGATGAAAACGCGAATGTGCTCCTCCAATACCGATAAGGGCAGCGCTCCGGGATCGAGAATCGCCTGATGGAAAGCCCGGATATCAAAATCGGAATCCAGCTCTTTTTCCGCCATTTCCCTTAACCTGGTCATCTCCAAATAACCCAGACGATAAGCCAATGATTGAGCGGGTAGATCAGTTGAGTAACGCAGGGTCTCAGAGTCAATTTGCGCCTTTGATTCCATTGTGTTAGCTTGCATGAAAGCGCGTCCCCGCTCCAGAGACCAGCCGAGTACATTCATCCCGGTATCAATGACCAAGCGTTGCGCGATGAAGCGTTCGTGAACCAAACGACCATAGAGATCGTAGGGATCGTCGTAAAGCCCCATCTCTTTTGGGAGACCTCCCGCGTATTCTGCCCAGCCTTCGAGGAAGCCGTCCAATGCTATTATTTCACGCCGAATGAGGGGCAAATTTTTGTTTTCGGACTGACCAGCCAATTGAAAATGATGACCGGGAACTAGTTCATGGTAAATGAGCGTTGCCGCCTGAAGTTGTGAGCGAGTCTCCAAATCAGAGCCGTTGTAGCGATAAAGACCAACAGGGCGATTTTCGGTGGGCGGCTCATAATAACCATAGGACAAGCCAGGCTCCAGTGCGGGATCAAGGCGTTTGACGTCATAAGGAGCTTTGGGCAAGGTGGCAAAATATTGGTCCAGGAAGGGTTCTATGCGCTTTATGTGGTAGCGGTAGGTTTTTTCAACCTCTTCTGGACTATTAGCGTAAATTTTTCCAGAGCTCCGCAGTTCATTGTGAAAAACCTCCTCGCTCTCCGAGAAGCCCAGCGACTCGCGCACCTGGTGCATCGCTTCTGTTAGATCGGCAACTTGCTCCAGCCCAATGGCGTGAACCTTTTCCGGGTCCATCTCTTTGGTGACATATTGGCGCAGAAATCTGCTATAGGCTTCCTCGCCTCCCTCAAACTGACCGATGCCAACAGCGTCAGGAGCCAAGCTCTCGTAGTCGTTGTCTAGATATGCCATCACTGTGTTGAAGGCAGTTTCGATATTTTCTTGAATAAACCTCTGTTTTTCGGCGTTCAATATTTTATATGTGGAGGAACTCAGATGACTAATTCGTTCCAAGCCTACATTTAAAAAGGATGGAATTGACTTTTTAATCCCCTCTAAGGTAATTCGCACACCAGTTAATGCGGGGCGGGGAATTCTCCAACCCTGTTCTGCCTGCGCCTGTAATTGTTCAAGCGAGGCTCGCACCATTTCGGCATAGTCCTCTGTCAATTTGATATAGCGGTTTAGGTCTTCTTTTTCTTCGAAGCGAAAGGAGGCAAAAATCTCCTGTGCATAAAAACTTAGCCAGAAACCTGTATGAGGCGTTACCGGAAAATCAGTCAGCCATGCATCTTCTTTATAAGACAAAGTATCCATTTGATCGCGCAAAAACTCCAGCGTTAGCCAATCATCATGCGCCAGCGTTTTCGGGTCAATCTCTTTCAGTTCAGCAGCTATCTTTCGGGCAAAACTCGCGTCTTCTAGCGCTTCTTTTCGAGTATTTGCCGGGATACTAGTGATTGTTTCACCCATTCTAAGTCGGAGATATGGGTCTCGTTTCAGGCATCGTTGCCAGACTTTTTCAGCGATATTGTTTAGTTTGCTTGTGTCGTTCATTTGAAATTTCCTTCCGCGAATCTGCTTGCGTATTAGCATGTAAGCCCAAAACACGTGCGATGCGAATCCGTACTCAGCTAAGAGGAAGACGGGGAATTGGCTTGCCAGCTTTAAGCACCGTGTCTATTTTCGCCTTGTCGCGCAATATGCTGATGTCATCCAGCGGGTTACCGCTGACAACGAGTAAATCAGCCAATTTGCCCACTTCAAGGGTCCCCAGTTCTCTTTCCAATCCCAATACCTGAGCGTTATTCTTAGTGGCGCAAACGATTGTGTCCATGGGTGAAAGTCCCACCTTATTGACATAAATCTCCAATTCTGCAGCGTTAGTGCCCATCGGTGCGAAGGGATCACAAGGGTAGTCACTGCCCAGTCCGCAGGTCACTCCTGCCTTAAAGGCTTTTTTAAAGGATTCAACATGCGCCTCTTGCGCTTTCTCTGCTTTGCGGACATATTGCTCCTCTGTGGCGGTCTCAGATTTACGCCCATGAGCGATGATAGCTTCAATAGCGGCGAAAGTTGGTACAAGATAGGTGCCTTGATTTAGCATCATCTCTATACATTCATCGTCCAGATAGAAGCCATGTTCGATAGAATCAACGCCAGCGATAAGGGCATTTTTGATGCCCTGAAGACCCTGAGCATGAGCAGCGGTGCGAACCCGCGCGTTTTGCGCTACTTCAACGAATGCCCGAATTTCGTCCAGGCTGAACTGACAGGCTTCGGGATCGTCATCAGATATAACGCCTCCGGTGGTCATGATTTTTAAGAAGTCAGCACCTGCCCGCAATTGCTCGCGTGAGGCCCTGCGAACTTCCTCCACCCCATCTGCGATGCGAGACAGGATCCCTGTCTTTACCATCTCTTTTGGCACAAAAGGAAAGTCTCCATGTCCAGCGGTCTGTGAGAGGGCCAAACCGGAAGCGAGAATTCGGGGACCCACGATACTTCCCTCTTTGATTACTTGTTTAAGGTAGATTCCCAACATGCCTGCGGGATCCCGTACCGTGGTAAAGCCGGCATCCACAACCCTCCAAGCCTCCATAACGGCCCGTATGGCTCGTTGATGCGAGGGATCAATCATAAAGGTCGCCAGGTCCATATTCATGACCCCGAAAAAGTGCGTATGAGCGTCAATCAAGCCTGGTATCACCGTCTTTCCTGTCAGGTCAATTTGTTCGGCTTTGGGTGGAATTTCAACAACCTCAGATCTGCCAACCGCGGTGATTTTCTCATCCTGAACGATAATTACGGAATCATCCAGTGGGGCAGCACCTGTGCCATCTATAAGCATGGCACCTAAATAAGCTGTGATTTTATCGTCAGACATGGTTTTCTCCATCAGGGTGTAGATGCTCTGTAATAATCGTGACAGGATAAACGAGCTCTCGTTGTTTGACCATTGATGATGGTATCGAAACGAATGCGTTCAGGAGAGAGTTTATCTTCCCCAACTCGAAAGATGCCATTCTCCAATGGCACCAGCAATTCCTCAAAGCCTGAGTCGTCGCCAGAGAAAAAGATTAACGTCAGCGCGCCCTTGCGCAGGACGATTCGGAAATTGGTGCGAAAAGGGTTATACGACTGATAATGACCGGTAAAGGCCTCCCATTCCTTCGGGTAATCAAAAGATGTTTCCCCAATGTAATTATCATTCATGTACCAGTCTGCCCCGTGGAATGCCTCTACTACTTTTCCTTCTTCGTTGCGTCCAAATCGAAGGAAATAGTTAAGCAAGTCGGGATGATTAATATAGAAATGATCCGGGAAATACTGTTCCAGTATGACTTGGTCATCGCCATAGTTCAAACATAAGTTTTCTCCCTCTGGGGTGAGAATGAATGTTTTGTTTTCGCTCTGGTAGGTTCCTGCATAATCAGCTACATTCTCGATTTTGAAGGGGTTGGGAGGTGGGGGGAGATCTGGAAGTTCACGACCATCCAGTGCTGCCCGCAAAAGTTTAAGCGCATATAAAGCTACTCCACCGGGATTCCCCAGACCATTTGTGAGAACGGTAGCACCAAGACCGTCATCTATATCCATCATGATAAAAGCGCTATATCCGACCATCCCACCACCATGGCTGAGATAGGTATGTCCCTCCTCTTTATGTATGTTCATCCCATAGCTATAGAATGAATCCTTCCGCATCTGGTCCGATTTGATGACGCCCTGAGCCAACAAATCAAAACTCTCCTCCGTGATAATTCTTCCTTGCGGTCCCTGTCCCCGGTTCAGGTACATCCTAAGATAGGAAGCCATATCTGTAACTGTCGAGGCAAGAGAACCGGCCGCTGCACTGGTCTCAAACCATGTAGCCGGGGCAAGAGCGCAGCCGCGATGAATAGGGCGGTTGTAGTAGAATGTCCAATATCCCACTGCCAGATCTTCCCGTGTTTTGTTGGTGATAACTGGAGCGCTATGAGACATTCCTAACGGGTTCAGAATATGCTCTTGAAGAAACTCCCCGTAAGGTTGTCCTGATACGTCTTCCAGAACTATTCCAAGCGTATCGTAGGCCACGTTAGAGTAACGAAAATGTGTACCGGGGGGTGTGGTGGCTTCCGTCTCTCGCAAAGCCCAAGCTTCATAGCGCGGGGAAGGTAAGTCCGAGCCCCATACAATACCGCCAGTATGGCTCATCAAGTGGTGTATTGTGATCGGATCAAATTTAGACTTAATTTTGAACCAGGGTAAATAGGATGTGATCGGCTCATGCAGGTTAAGTAATCCCTCATCTCGCAGCTTCAGCAGGGCTACGCTTGTAAAGGACTTACCTATAGAGCCTATTTCGAAGACTGTATCCGCTGTGACGGGAGTCTGAGCAGATACGTCGGCCAGACCGTGAGTTGATATGTGGAGTAATTTTTCACGATCCGTCAAGGCTATTGCGAGTCCGGGGAAGTTTCCTCCCTCCATATATTCTTCGATGAATTGATCCAGATGCTTATATGCTTTTTCTAAATTTGTCTCCATAATCACAATCTCCTAATCATAAAAATTTATCTTAAACCGAAGGAGAGTTACCCAAATAGGCTTACCATCCGGCAGTATCCTGGTTCTATGCTTAAATTTCACTCGATCACTTTCATAAAGGCCTCTTTATCTCAAGTAATCGAAATGCCTTCCAAGTTTTCCAGATATCCATCTTCAAAATCGGCACCATGACCTGGGGTGTCTGGTAATGTAATTTGGCCTCCTTCGAAAGAAATTCCACCAATGATTGGATCTTCCGCAAGGTAAAAAGCCGAGTCCAAATCAGCAAAGACGATGTTCGGGCGGGCAGAGACCAGATGAGCGGCGGCGCTCAATCCCAGACGCGTTTCTTCCATACAGCCAACCATGCATTGAATCCCAGCACCCTGGGCAATGGCGTCAATTTTGAGTGCGGTCTGGATTCCGCCAGATTTTGCCATCTTGATATTGAAATAGTCACACGCGCCCATTTTAGCTAATCGGAAAGCATCGTGGTGATCGGAAATAGATTCATCTGCCATGATCGGGATGGGACTGTGTTCTCGAACGTACTGCAAAGCTAGGTTATTCCAATGAGCGACAGGTTCTTCGCAAAACTGAATATTAAAGGAGGTTAAGGCGCGCAAGGTCTGGATTGCGATAGTGGGATTCCAGCCTTGATTGCCGTCAATGTTTAGAGGAATATTCTTGTCTACCACTTCTCGGATAGCTTGAATCCGTTCCACATCGTCAGCCTGATTTGTTCCTAATTTGACTTTGACGGAATGGATACCTTTGTTTGCAAACTCCAAAGCCTCCTGAGCCATCACATCAGGCGAATCTATCCCGACCGTCATGCAAGTTTGCAGAGTCCGCTTCTCTCCACCAAGAAAAGCGTAGAGTGGCACCTCAGCCCTTTTTGCCAGTAAATCGTAGAGGGCGAGGTCGAAAGCACTTTTAACGCCAGTATTATGAGAAAGATGATTGTCCATCTCTTTCACAAGTGCTTCGATAGCCAGGGGATTCTTTCCTATCAGAAATTGTCCCAATAGTTTGGCTGCTTCTAAGCCAATTTCTTGTGACTCGCCTGTGATTTGGGGATCAGGGCAACCTTCGCCAATACCATAGATGCCTTCGTTTGAATGAAGCCGGACGGCTATGCTGATGGTACGTTCATAAAATCCTAAAGCAGTCCGATAGGGCCTGGAAAAGGGGATTTTCAACTTGAAAATGTCGATTTTTGTAATTGTAGGGGTTTTCATAGTACCTCTATTGTGAAAATTATGAGTGAATGATTATCTAATTTCACTCGATCACCTTCGTGTAGACCTCAAACTCTGGAGGGTTTTCAAGGTGTTTCTTAATCCCGCATTGATTTGCAGAACGGATTAAAGCCTTGTAGTATTTTTCTGGAAAGTCTGGTGGAACTTGAATTTCCAGGTCTAATTTTGTCATCAAACCAACATCTTCATCGAATTTCATCCTTTGCACTAAATGAACTCCCTCTGATGAGATCTCGCGTTCATTACAAAAACTAAGAATGTAAATTCCAGCGCAAGTGCCAATGGAAGCCATAAATAAGTCAAATGGAGATGGAGCAGATCCCTCACCGTAAGGTGGAGGTTGGTCGGTTGGGATAGTCATAGATTCTAAGTGGGCGTCTACACGCTCTCCGCCTGGGAAAGTAATTGTCATTTCTAATATTTCCATATTAAAACTCCTATTATTCTATGTCATTAAATGAAAGTAATAATAATTCTATCAACGGGTATCTCTATGTTCTTTTCTGGTCTATCTCTCAAGAAATGCTCGGTCAGATTCTGCGGGCAAAAGACCTTGGTTTTTTAGAAAGCGGGTTACGATGTATGCAAATCCATCGGGGTCTTCGGCAAAAAGAAAATGCCCCCCCTCCTTGATGGTTACAAGCTCACTACCGGGCACCGCCGCGTGGATGGGTTGAGCATGAGTACCGGGCATGGCTACATAATTGGCGTCCGATTCTCCAGCCACGATCAAGAGTGGCGATTGCAGCCCAACCGCACGTTCAGCCAAATCGTATTTGGCAAATGGATGCTCTGGGTTTTGCATGGCATTTCCCTTATGAGCAAAATAGGCTTCCATACCCAGCTGGATGTTATCCATAACCGTGTCCCAAATTGGAGGCGGCGAAGAAAGCTGTGTCCGCAACAATCGCGCCCACGACGGATCCGAGTCGATCTCTGACCAAAGAGCTGTTTCGCCCTCCAAAGCTCGCTGGATCTTGGGGTCTAAATCCTTCATGTGGTCCTCGGCTACTTGCGGGTCGGTTGCGGCGATCATACGCTCCTGTGCTTCCATGTCCTGTCCTTCGACTCTCAAGATGCGCAGAGGGTTGACCATAACTTCAGCTGTGACAATATCAGGATGACTGAGGGCATATTCGGTAGCCAGGATGGCTCCCCAGGCATGACCCAGCAAAACGACCTGCTCGATTCCCAGCGCTTTACGAACCCCTTCCAGGTCGGCGACCAACCCGTCCATTGAATATCCGCTGCCCGGATGTCTGGAGGACCGCCCGGAACCGGGCAGGTCGATATAGACAACGCAGTACCCTTCTGCCAATTTTGACAGCCAGGGTCGTAGATAAAGGCTTGAAAAACCCAGACCGCCGTGTACGGTGAGGATCACCGGACGTTTCACAAGGGTTCCATCCCGCCAACCTGTGTGTGAGCCTGCCACGTCATAGAAAATGCGTCTATCGCCTTTTGTCAGATACATTTTCCTCTCCTGAATTGATCAATCATATCAAGTTACAGGCTATTTTTAAAAGGCGTTAATAACCTTTATGCCTGTTCCACTGAAGGTATCCATATTAGTGAGCTCTACTAAGGATTCTTCCAGACTTATTGTCTTTCCAATCAGCTTATCTGGAGATAGCTTCCCTGCTTTAATCATTGCCAGCAACTCGGGATACTTATGAGCTTGCATACCATGACTTCCCAGAATTTCGAGTTCATTTGCAATGATTTTATCCATTGGTACGGCAGGATGGCTGTGGTCTGCTAACATCAATCCAACCTGAATATGCTTGCCACGCTTTCTTAAATTATTTATGGAGTTAAAACAAGTGTCGGGATTACCAAGCGCATCGATAGAAACATGAGCGCCGCCTTGAGTAATATCCAGTACGTTCTCGACAACATCTTCTGTTTTTGCGGCATTGATGGTTGCAACTGCACCAATTGACCGGGCAAAATCGAGTTTCTCGTCTGTAATATCAATCGCAACCACATTTGCGCCTATTGTGCTGGCAATCATGATTGCAGATAAACCAACACCTCCGCAGCCGTGTACTGCAACCCATTGCCCGGGGGAGACATTACCCTGATCTACTATTGCCCGAAAGGAGGTCACAAAACGGCAACCCAGACTCGCTGCTGTGACATAATCAATTTCCTCCGGTAAACGTACCAAATTGACATCCGCGTAATCAATAGCGACATATTCAGCAAAAGAGCCCCAATGCGTGAACCCTGGTTGAAATTGCCGATCACATACTTGATGATTTCCTGAGGCGCATTGAGGGCAAGTACCACACCCACAAACAAATGGAAGTGTAACCCTGTCACCAATATTCCACTGGACGACATCTCTTCCTTTCGCTTCTATGACTCCCGCAAGTTCATGACCTGGAACATGAGGTAAGGTAATACCAGGGTCGTGGCCCATCCATCCGTGCCAATCACTTCGGCAAAGTCCTGTTGCTTCTACTCGAATGACAACACTACTATCTGCCGGAGTAGGATCGGGCACGTTTTGGATGGTTAATGGGTTTTTGAATTCTCTATAAACTGCTGCCCTCATAGTATCTTCTCTCAGTTCTTCTAAATATGTCGAATTTGGCTGGAAAGCTTGGTTAAACCAACATTTTGTTCTTTGCAAAACCTTCGCTGCTTGAGTGCATACCTGGTATGTTGTAGTAGATTTATCCGTCGCCTTTTGTCAGATACATTATTCTCTCCTGCTTCAAAGCTCACCAAAATACTCCTCAAACTCCGGTTCCCAACCCCTGGGTGTAAATTCACCCGTGGTTATGTCCTGGACATAGTCCCCTTTATACTCGCCCATGGCAACTTTCTTCAGCGCGTCCACTACTGCATCCACCTCAGCTATGGTGTTATACAGTCCAAAGGAGACACGCACCAGGCCAGGGATATTCGAGCGGTCGCCCTCTAAAATAGATTCACGCACCTGCCCCGCCTCGGATTCGGTCACTTTCATGAGGTCCAGCAAGTAGGGATGGGCGCAGAAACACCCGTTTCGTACCCCGATGCCAAATTCGTGCCCCAGGATAGCTGCTACTAAATAGTGAGACTTCCCCTTCAAGTTGAGGGGAATCACACCCAATCGATTCTCCGCGTTTTGGGGATCGGTACAACCATAAATTTCCAGGCCATCAATGTCCGATAACCTGTCCAGCGCATGAGTCGTTAACTCTGCCTCATGAGCGGCGACCGCATCCATGCCTATCTCCTCCAGCGTTTTAATAGCAGCCGCTAAAGCCACCGCGCCAATCACGTTGGGACTGCCAGCCTCGTCGCGTTCGGGAGCTTCAGCCCAGACCACATCTTCCAGAGTGACTATGCTCACTGTTCCGCCGCCAACCAAATCGGGTGTGCCTTGCGAAAAAATATCTCGCCGGCCAATGAGCGCCCCGGTTCCAAAGGGAGCGTACATTTTGTGAGCGGAAAGGGTCACGTAATCCAGGTGGCGGGGATCTGTGAGGGGGAGCATGTTGATTTCCCGGTGAGGTGCCAATTGCGCGGTATCAGCGGCAAAGTGAGCGCCTACCGCATGGGCTTGCTCAGCCATTTCGTAGATGGGGTTGAGATAGCCAGTCACATTGCTGGCCCCTGAGACAGCCACCAACGCAATCCGTTGGGCGTATTCGCTCAACTTAGATTGGTAATCATCCATGTTCAGGCATCCATTAGTCGTAGTTTTTATATGGACGACCTTAACGTTGGGATTGACACGCCAGGGCAGATCGTTAGAGTGGTGCTCCATAGCGGTGGTGAGCAATATGTCGTGTGTAGGTGTGAATGGGAAACGCCGGGCGAGTTTGTTGATGGCCTCGGTGGTATTTTTTCCGAAGATGCAGGTGTGTGTTTTTGGATCAGCGCCTACAAATTGAAGCGTGATCTGGCGTGCTTGCTCGTAGGCGTGAGTTGAAAGCTGACTTTTGAACCCTGTCCCCCGGTGAACGCTACTGTAGTATACGCTGAAATCGTTGACAGCCTTTAAGACCGATTTGAGAGGCGGCGTCGAGGCGGCATTATCGAAATTGATGTAGCGCAGTTTGGAGCCATCAAGGGTGGGGGTCAGAACCTGGAGACCTTCGAATAGGCTTTGGTAGTGAGAGGGATTTTTGGTTTTCATGGTTGTCATGGGGGGTATTTGGAAATAGGGAAGTGTATGTGGGCTGTTTTCAGGAGTGTGTGCCCTTATGCTAGATGGCAGGCTGTCCAGTGATTTGGTTTAATCTCTCTCCATTCTGGTATTTGTTGAAAACAGCGTTCCTCGGCCACCGGACAGCGGGAATTAAATCGACACCCTTGGGGTGGATTTGCTGGACTGGGAACATCACCTTTCAGAATGATTTTTTCACGTTTAGCCTCACGTAATGGATCTGGAATGGGAACTGCAGACAATAAAGCCTTTGTGTAGGGGTGCAAAGGGCTTTCGTATATGTCTTGTTGATTTCCCATCTCCATGATTTTTCCAAGATACATAACAGCAACTCGTTGCGAAATATGCCGGATCATGCTCAAGTCATGAGAAATAAATAGGTACGTAAGGCTTAATTGTTTTTGTAAATCCTCTAACAGATTTACAACCTGAGCCTGGATGGATACATCCAAAGCTGCAATTGGTTCATCACAAATAACAAATTCAGGGTTTAATGCAAGAGCTCTAGCGAT
The DNA here is from genome assembly GCA_049644685.1 of Anaerolineales bacterium. Taxonomy (GTDB): domain Bacteria; phylum Chloroflexota; class Anaerolineae; order Anaerolineales; family UBA11858; genus B10-G9. The sequence continues at coordinate 16,112 of JBARSJ010000219.1, read as the reverse complement.
ACCTATCCTTTGGCATTGCCCTCCTGAAAATTCATGGGGGTAACGGTTTCCACATGCAGAGTTTAAACCAACTAAATCTAAAAGTTCGTCAACTCGAGATTGACGTTCTTTTTTACTAATCGAACTGTGTTCTAGAAGTGGTTCACCGATGATTTTTTTAATTGGCATGCGGGGGTTTAATGAGGAGTATGGGTCCTGAAAGATCATTTGCATTTTTGGGCGCAGTACCCGCAATTTGGAATCATTAAGATCTGTCAGGTCTTGACCTTGATAAAAAATTTTGCCACTCGTTACTTTGTACGCCCGCAATATTGATCGCGCAACTGTGGATTTACCACATCCGCTTTCCCCCACAAGACCGAGAGTTTCCCCTTTATATATCTTAAATGAGATCCCATCAACAGCCTTAATATCTCCAGTTTTTCTATGGAATAAACCCTCAGTTACTGGAAAATATTTCTGGAGATTGTCTACTTCAAGAAGCAAATCTCTATTAGAATTCACTTCGAGGCCTTCCTTTTTTTATGTCCCACCAACAAGCCACATCGTGGGATGTATCCACCAAATGTAATACTGGACTTTTCTCCCAGCACTTTTGGAATGCATACGGACATCTTGGTGCAAAAGAGCAGCCGAGCGGTTCACAATATAAACAAGGTGGTTGACCCTTGATGTTAATTAAGCGTTCAGCTTTTCGCCTACCCAATCTCGGAAGGGATCCCAGTAATCCCTGTGTATATGGATGGCGCGGATCACTGTATATTTGAACAACTGGCGCACGCTCTACAATACAACCTCCATACATGACCAGTACCCGGTCAGCGATTCCAGCAACAAGACCAAGATTATGGGTAATCCAAATGATTGACATGTTGAACTCTTCGCGAATTTTCTTGAGCAAAGCAACAATCTGGGTCTGGATTGTCACATCTAACGCGGTAGTGGGTTCATCTGCAATTAACAATTGGGGGTTGCATGATAATGCAATCGCTATCATCACTCGTTGGCGCATTCCGCCTGAAAATTGATGGGGGTAATCACCTAATCTGGATTCAGCTTTTGGAAATCCAATTAATTGCAATAATTCAATCGTCCTTCTTTTGGCTTCTTTAGAAGATAGGCCAAGATGGGTTTCCATAGGCTCCATAATCTGCCGGCCAACGGTCAGCACAGGATTTAAAGATGACATTGGGTCCTGGAAGATAAATCCAATCTTGTTGCCGCGGATCTGACGAATTTCATCTTTTTCCATTGAAATTAGATCCTGACCTTCAAAAATAGCACTGCCGGAAGCGATTTGGCCAGGAGGCATGGGAATAAGCTGGAGCAAGGATTTAACTGTCACGCTCTTGCCGCATCCACTTTCACCGACGATGCCTATCAGTTCTCCCTTTTTTAATGTAAAGCTCAATCCATTCACCGCAAATATGGTGCATTCTCGAGTGTGAAAACGGGTTCTTAGGTTGTTTACTTTCAGGACAGTTTGATTATCAACCATTAAATCTTTGTCCATAAATTACTCCAACATGCGATGGATTTGATAGAATTTTCGAATTCATCATGCTCCTAAATTACTGTATAGAAGGATCTAGCTTGGGATCCAGCGCGTCCCGCAGGGCATCCCCTAACAAGTTGACGCATATAATAACCAGGGCAATTGCCAACCCAGGATATATCGACATCCACCACGCATCACGTAAATATCTACGACCGTAGTTCAACATGGCACCCCATTCCGGGGAGGGAGGTTGCGCTCCAAGGCCCAGATAGCTCAACGCGGAGGTAATCATAATCGAACCTCCTATCATCAGGCTGGTAAAAACGATGAGTTCGGACACGATATTTGGCAGGATGTGGCGAATCATGATTTTCCACTTCGGCACTCCCAAAATATATGCCGCCTCCACAAACAACTCGTTACGAGTAGTCAGGACCAATCCCCGCACCAGGCGTGTGACAGTGGGGATATTGGCAATCCCTACTGCCAGCACTATTGAGAATAGCCCGCTGCCCATAATAGCCACAATGCTGATCATAAAGAGGATTGGGGGGAAGGCCAGGAAGACATCCACAATGCGCTGAATTAAATCGTCCACCAGACCGCCATAATACCCGGAGATAAATCCAAGTATCAGGCCTCCAGCCAAGCCAATGAACACCACGAGTAGGCCCACTCCTATCGTGTCGCGCCCGCCCCAGAGCACCCGACTGAGCACATCGCGGCCGAGGTCATCTGTCCCCATCCAATGGGAGCTGGAGGGAGGCTGCTTGAGACTATAGTAGTCGGATTCGGTCGGGCTGTAAGGTGCAATCCAGGGTGCTGCCAGAGTCAGGGAAACCATAAGAATAAGACAGGCAAGTGCTCCCAGAGCAATCCGATTGTCGCGGAGCTTACACCAGGCCAGAGACCACAAGCTTTGACTCCAGTTTTCCATTTCATTCGCTTGGATCAGGCCGTGATTATCAACTAGATTTGTCATGGCTCCTTCTTACTCATACTGGATACGCGGGTCGAGATACGCATATGAAATGTCTACTGCTAAATTGATCAGCACAAATGTCAAAGCGGCAATAATCACAACACCCTGGATCTGAGGGTAATCACGATTGGTAATGGCTTTCACAGCAAAGGTTCCCAATCCGGGACGGTTGAAGGCTGCCTCAACAAATACAGCACCACCCAGCATGCTGGCAAACATCAACCCGATCACTGTAACGACTGGAATTAAAGCGTTTGGAAGCACATGTTTCAACACAACTAATTTCTCCCTCAGGCCTTTGCTGTGAGCGGTCCACACATAATTACTGGACAACGCTTCCAGCATTGTCGAGCGAGTCAGCCGCGTGAGCACAGCCGCTGGCCCCAACGCCAGGGCAATTGTTGGCAGGATCAGGTGTTTGAATCCGGTGTCACCTAAAACTGGGATCCATCCCAGTTGAATGCCAAATACTAAAATAAGGAGGGTAGCCAGCCAGTACTCCGGCACTGAGAGACTGCCAACGGTCAGGATCATGATCACGTTATCTATCCACTTGTGCCTGGTCGTTGCCGCAACTATCCCCGTTGTGACACCCAGAAGAACAGCTATAGTCATCGCCGCTCCTGCCAGTTCCAAGGTATAAGGCAAACGATCCATGACTGCTTTTATCACAGGTACATTACCCTGAATGGAATGCCCCAGGTCACCCTGAAGGACCGACCATGTGTATTTAGTGAATTGAATGAACACCGGCTCATCCAATCCCAATCTCTCGCGAAAAATGGCGATCTGCTCAGGTGAAGCCGACTGACCCAACATGATTGTCACTGGATCCCCTGGTGTGAGTTTAAAAATGCCAAAAGTCAACAAGATCAACCCCAACAACGTAGGAATGAGCAAAATCAGGCGTCTTGTTATGTATCGGGTCATTGGAAACCTCAGATGGATATCAGGTTTGTATCCGTGCCAGGCGGATGGTCGCCTGGCACGGGTTTCAAAATCGGGGTCTTATTCAGTTTCAAAGTAAGCGTCAAACAGGTCGTAGTGATAGTATCGGTCCCAGCGGACGCCTTTCAATTCACTGTTTACGGCAGTCGGTGCGCTGGCCAGGTAAATCGGTACTGTATAGGCCTGCTCCACTGCGTGGATTTGAATGTCACAAGCAGCCCGGAGGTTGGTTTCTGAATCCATTGTGGTTATCATAGTGGATAACCAATCGTCCATCTTGGGATCGTTTATTCCACTAAAATTATACATGCCTATCATAGCAGAGCTAAACATCCACTCCAAGAGACTGGTATTTTCAAACAAGTAGGCAGTTAGGTAAATGTCATAGTTGCCAGCCATGACTTCATCCATTACCACGTTCACTTCGCCGAGTTCGAGTTCTACCTGGACTCCCAATTCTTTGTACTGCTCCTGCACAAGGGTGCTCAGTTTTTCGTAGAAAGAGTAGACGGGCATGACAAGCACCAAAGGCTCGCCATCTTTTTGCAACATCCCGTCCGCTCCTGGAGTATAGCCTGCTTCAGCCATGAGTTCCTTAGCTCTTTCTAGATCATAGTCGTAACCGTATTCAGCTGCCTCGGCACAGTAGCCTTGCGTCCCCGAAGAGAGCAAGCCACGAATTGGTTCGGCGGTACCATCTTCCATAACCATGTTAAGAAGGTCGCGGTCGATAGCCATGTTCAGAGCCTGCCGCACTCGGATGTCGTCCAACGGCGGCTTTGTCTGATTCATGATCACTGAATCCGCGCTTCCGCCGGGTATCAGTTCAAGAATCTGGAACTGATCTGTGCTGAGTACTCGCTCAACATCCTGTCTCGATATTTCTGTCAGGTCAAGCTCGCCCGCTTCGAGGGCTGCAAGTCGTAGCGAATGATCGTATATGGTCCGGACTTCGAGGGTCTCAATATAGGGAGGTCCTCCGTGTGTGAACGAGGGTCCCCATGTGAAATCCGGGTTTCGTTCCAGGACGACACTGATCCCTGGTTCCCAAGACTGGAAGCGGAAAGGACCTACGCCAACAGGATTGGTACCTAAGACTTCGTCACCTACCTCTTCGGCATAAGCTTTGGACATTGGCTGTCCGCAGCTGGGATCTGCTAGAGAGGAGAGAAAATAATAGTTGGGAGCCCACAAAGTGATCCGCAAAGTATACTCGTCCACAGCTTCCACCTCGGACACCGCTGGATAAACCACCCAGAGGCAGGTAGATCCTAATTCAGGATCCATCATCCGTTGAATGGTCCAAGCATAATCTTCCGCGGTTAGGGGAGTGCCATTGTGGAACATGACGTCATCCCGCAGTGTGAACTCGTATACAAGACCATCATCCGAGACGGTCCAGTTCTCGGCGAGGTAAGGGAGTACTTCCTTGGTATCTGGCTCGACTATAGTCAGCGATGCGCCGATAAACTCCAGTACGTTGGTTCCTGTGAAAGATATGCTGATATCCAGTGTATCTGGCTCACCCTCATAGCTATACACAATCTTGCCACCAACAGTCGGCCCCGTCGCCACTTCGGCTTCTTCTTCCGTATCTTCTGTGGAGGAAGACGGTGCGGACTCTTCAACCGCCTGATCAACGGATTCCTGTGGGGTGGGTTTATCACATGCAGCAAATAGGAACATGGTCATTATCAGGATCAATGCAACAATATATCGCTTCATGCTGTTTTCCTTTTTCATTTTATTCTCCTTGTAAGCTTTCATATTTTCCTCCTTATAATGCTTTAAACTTCATATATACCTCCTTAGTGGAGATTGAAATTTGTTCTTTATTCAGAACCGTACAAGTGTGCAGACGAAAAAGCGATCTTTATAACGAAGTAACATTTTATATAGGTAATGCACCAATCCTCGGGACCATGTTGTAGGGGCAGTGTATCTAGCACGGATAGGCGTCATCTTGTGTCAAATTCGACTCAGATATTCATGCCCAACTCGCGCATCACAAAACTGAGCCATTCGGCATTCTGCTGAGCGCCTATTGCCCCATAAGTACCATGACCCGCGTCACTCCACACGCGCATCAGGATTGGGTTGTCGCCAGTGTTGGCTTCCTGCAATCGAGCTGTGAACTTGCGACCTTGGAAAGGAGGACAGCCAGTATCCTTTTCGCCGAACACTTGGAAAACCCCAGGATAGGCCACGCCGTCGCGGATGTTGTGGTAGGGCGAGTAACTGTACATTACTGCCGCGTCATCGGGGTCGTTTGGGTTGCCATAGTCCGCCTCCGTATAGGCGCGGACATCAGCTTCAGAGGCAGGAGTCATCATGTCTAAAATCGGTACTGTGGGTACAACAGCTTTCCACAGATCGGGTCGCTGGACAATGGCTACACCAGCCAACAACCCCCCGTTGCTTGCTCCCTCTAATGCCAACCGATTCGGAACAGTGGTCCCGGCGGCGATAAGATCTTCAGCTACTGCGTAGAGGTCATCGAAGGTGTTTTGTTTGTTGTGCAACCGGCCAGCCTCATGCCACTCCTTTCCATACTCCCCGCCACCACGTAAACATGCGTGTGCGAACACCCCTCCTGCCCGCACAAAATGCAGCAGATGAGCCAGATAGGTCGGCATCCATGCTTGATTGAATCCGCCATAGCCTGTGAGCAATGTAGGCTGTGGCGATGAGATATCCACATCCACATGGTGTACGATGAAATACGGAACGCGGGTGCCATCCTTGCTGGTGGCAAAACACTGGGACACCTCAATGCCTTCTAACCGGTCAGTCGGTTCACCAACTACCTCAAGCTCACCTGTATCCAGGTCCAGGTGGTAGGTTAGCGTCTGTTGTGTAAAGGTTCCGTGCTGGAACAGACATGCATCTGAACGGGGAAACTCTCGAAATATGAAAACAAGCGGCGAACTGCCAAAGGGAGGGAGTGGGATTTCATCTTTAAAGGTACCGTCAAGTGCCAGCCGCCTGAGGCGCATTGACACGTCAAGCAGATCTGCCAAGAGAATATTTCCCTGCAGTACGGTCAGGCTGCGCAGGACAGCTTCGGAGGTTGGAACAAGCTCCTGCCAGGTTGTGAGATCGGTTGAGGTTGAGACCGGGATCGATACAACACGTCCACGCGGTGCAGTGCCTGTCTCGATGGCGATGAAATGCTCGTCGTCAGCCCATTCGCCGTGACATTCTCCTTTAAAATCTGCTGGTAAAAAGGGGCGCCAATCGCCACTATTCAAATTACCGATCATAAAAGCTGTGTGTTCGTGGGGGCCGGACACTGCTACAGCCCAGCGTCCGCCAGGTGAGATCTGGGGTGTAAGTATCGGTATACTCGAATGTACCTGATCAAAGCCGAATACGATATCGGAATGTGGATGGGTTTCTTTGGCGACAGGGATGAAGCGAATCAGGTGTCGGCCGTCTTTGGCGCGGCCTCCTGCCAGAATGCCACTGGCGTCCTGGACCCAGTCCCAGATAGGCCCATTGTTTACTGGGAAGGGCACATCAATTGGAAGCATCTCACCGCTTTCAGTGTCAACCACATGGATGGAGCCAACCTCGTCTCCTCCAGAAGCGACCATCAATGCCACTTGGCTGCCATCGGGAGATGGTTCATAGTAATACAACATGACAGGTCGGTCATCCTTGCGATTCTCAGCAAGGGTCAGAGTGTCAACAATGACACGACCGGGCTCTTTGTACGAATCTGACACGCAGACAGCAGAACCAGCGCCATCAGAAGTAGTTGTGATTTGGAACCACTTGCCGCCGACGAGACGGGGAACACCTTTAAGTAACTCATCAAGATGAAAGCCCCCTTCCTTTGCGATGGCGGCGTGCAGCTGCTCATAGCCTACCCAGGAGCGGACCAGGTCTTTTGCTAGCAAGTTTTGTTTTGATTGCCACTCCAGAACCTCAGGTGTTTCTTCCTGGAGCCATGCGTACGGGTCCTCAAAAGTGATACCGCCGATAGTCTTGGTCACCGGTTTTCGCGGTGTCTCAGGATAGTTGAGACTCATATTCCTTGATCCTCCTTGATCTATCTCCCTCAACGAGAAAGATGCCTGGTTAAATCTTGACAGCGGTCAATTGTGGTAAAAACAGAAACTTGGATTACCTATATATAAAGTGTACTTATCAGTGCCCAAGTAGGTAAGCATAGAAATGGAGAACTGGGCCTGCAAAAAACAGGTATTCTGTTTGGAAGGTATCTACCTAGAATTATGTAGAAACTACCGAGAATTTGGTATGTGAACAGTCCAGTGATAGCTGGATTACTAGACAATCTCCATATCCCCCAATATAATCACTATGTTGAGACCATGGCTTGAATTCTTGACCAGTAATAACAAGTGCCTGATCAAAGATTATCGATAAAGGCTTCAATAATCGCTCTAAGAATATGAAGAAAATCCTGGAAACCAATAAATATGTCACCTTCTTCGGCAAGATGTCGCGGTTGGCTATTATTAGTAGCGGCTTGGCGGTGATGCTTACTATCGGGACACTGCTCCTTATCATCACAGACTGGGCTGATGACCAAGTTATCCTGTTAACTGGCAGCGGAGCGGTCCTTATAATCGCTGTTCTCATCATTTCTCTTGTTGTCCGCAGCCAGTCGCGGATCCAGTCCATTGGCATTCGTCTTCAGGCGGGTTTTATATTAATGGCTCTTCTACCTACCATCGGTATCAGTATTGGCGCTGTCGTCTTGGGATATGTTGATGGCCAGCGGCGGGCGATCAACCAGCTTGAATCAGTGGTGGTGCTCAAAGAATTGGAGCTCACCACATGGTCAGTATCACTGCAGGATGTTTTGAGGTCTGCGTTGATTGATCAGTTCGCATCAGAGCGGGTCAGTATCGTTTTGGATTTAGCCAACGAAGATAAGCGCTCGGAGATCTACAGTGGAGCCATGAGAACACGTCTGAGTCTGTTGATGGACGAAACTCCACAAATAAAAGAGCTCTTTCTTGTGGATCTCAGGGGTCGGATTGCAGTATCTACTGATCCTCAACGAGAAGGAAAGACGATCCAAGATGAACCTTTCTTTCAGGAAGGACTAAAGGATACCTTTGTCCAGCTGCCTTTTGGCCAAACTGATTCTACAGGACCGGCTGATTTCTGGGTTTACGCCTCCCGACCCGTTTTCGATCAGGACGGTAAACTGCTGGGAGTTATTGCCGCGCGCGTAACCTGGCAATCCCTGGTCGACATCCTTTCCGACCCTACTGGATTGGGATTGACAGGCAAACTTTTTCTGTCCGATCAATCAGGCACCTTGCTCTTAACGGAGGATCTACCAGGTGATGAACAAGGGAATAACGATGAGCTGAAAGTGATAGACAACTTGATGCTGGTTGCCGACCGTGTAGACCGACCTGGAATCTATCGGGGTTTCAACCAAGAACGTGTAATCGGCGTCTACAGGGGATTACCCGAGCTTAACGTTGTTCTTGCCGCCGAGCAGGAAGGTTCAGAAGCCTTCAGAATGATTTATACCGGGCTTGGTATCAATGTCGCCATCTCGCTGCTCACTTTGGTCCTGGCTATGGTGATCTCAGTCTTCCTCACCCGCAGCATCACTCACCCATTGGTCGATCTTGCTGAAGCAGCCACCCACATTGCGGCAGGAGAATTGGATCGCAGTGTTCAAGCGGGTCACGACGACGAAGTCGGAAAGCTGGCCGGAGCTTTCAACGCTATGACTGCTCAACTTCGCGATCTCATTGCCAATTTGGAGCAGCGTGTCGCGGACCGGACCATGGCTCTGGATGACGCCATGAAAGTTCAACGCCATCGTGCTTTGCAGCTGGAGACCAGTGCCCAGGTTAGTCGGGAGGTCACCTCCATCTTGTCAATTGACGAACTATTATGCCGGGTGGTTGAATTGATTAAAAATACCTTTGGCTACTATCATGTCAATATTTCATTGCTGAAGGGCGATACCCTGGTGCAGCGTGCCAGCACAAGGGAGACCAAGCCCAAGCTTCGGCGCATAAAGATAGATTCAGTTAGCTTGAACTCGGAGGCTTTGCAAACCCAACAAGTAATTGTAGCAAACGATGTGTTGAAAGACTCACGATACAAGATGGATGAGCACTTGCCTGATACTCGATCAGAGATGGTCATTCCGCTTATCCTGAGAGACAAAGTGATAGGAACCATGGATATCGTAAGTGTGGAACAGGCGGCCTTCACTGAACAGGACACAATAATATTTCAAAGCCTGGGGGACCAGGTAGCGATTGCCATTGAGAATGCTCGCCTTTATGCACGCAGCCGGGAGTTGGCCACAGTCGAGGAGAGAAATCGTCTGGCACGTGACCTGCATGACTCAGTCACGCAGACACTTTCCAGCCTCAACATCCTGGTGGAGGGATGGCGCCAGCAGATCAATGGGGGTAAGACCTACCGGCTCGAATCCTACCTTGACAGGGTTGGAGAAATCACCGATCAGGCCCTAAAGGAAATGCGTTTGATGGTTTACGAGTTACGACCGGCGGACCTTGACCAAAGAGGGCTACTTGATGTCCTGCATCACCGACTTGAAGTGGTGGAGAAGCGTTTTGGGATCGAAGCTCGCCTCATCGCTGAGGAATTATTTGACTTGCCGGACACTGTGGAAGATGAGCTATACTGGATTGCCCACGAAGCATTAAACAACGCACTGAAACATGCGGAAGCTGAGAGGGTGACTATTAATTTGCATCAGCGGGATGGCAACCTTATTCTTGCCGTTGCCGACAATGGATGCGGATTTGAGGTTGGTCCAGAGATCCTCTGTAGAGGGGTTGGAATAGGCAACATGGAGGAACGAGCGAAGCAACTGGGCGGCACCCTTGAGATCGAGACGGCAGAAGGTTCTGGCACAACAATTCGGGCAATCATCCCATCAGAAAAGGGTGGGCAGTAAAGCGAGGAGTCTACAGAATGGATAAAATTCGTGTTCTAATTGCTGACGACCATGGAATTGTACGCGAGGGATTGCGTACTCTCATCAACAGCACCCCCGGCATGGAAGTAGTGGGGGAGGCAGCTGATGGAACTGAAGCTATCCAACAAGCGCGGACCCACCATCCTGACGTTATTCTGATGGATCTGGTGATGCCGAAGATGGGTGGAATAGAGGCGATCCGCCAGATCAAAGCTGAGAACCCACAGGTTCATGTACTTGTTCTCACCAGTTTTTCCGGAGATGATCAGGTTTTTCCTTCAATAAAAGCAGGTGCTATGGGCTATTTACTCAAAGACGCCCCCCCTCCCGGTATTCTGGATGCCATTCGTGCAGTGTGCCGTGGTGAATCCTCATTGCATCCTTCAATTGCCGTTAAGCTGGTGCGCGAGCTAAGAGAACCACCCGATCTGCCACCGACCAGTCACCCCCTTACGGAACGTGAAGTAGAGGTGCTCAAATTAGTTGCCCAAGGACTGAGCAATCAGGAGATTGCTGATCGGCTGTTCATCAGCGAAGGCACCGTGGGCACACACATGCGGAACATCCTGGGCAAACTGCATCTGGCGAATCGTACCCAGGCTGCCCTGTATGCCCTCCGAGAAGGGATAGCAAGCCTGGATTAATCTCTCCTGATAAACGCTTATCTTTTACCAAGACACTAACTTTCATTTCCTTCATCAAATTTCCCCTTTCTTTATAACATTTTTGAGTAAAGCTCAAATTGATTGAAACCCTTAGGGCGTCAAGTTGATCCTTTCAGTATAGCCAACTATTCCCAGTCCATTCGTCTATCAAATTTATATTATGGTCTACTTATTTTTTGGTAGATACCTTCCATGCAGAATACCTGTTTTCTGCATGCTCAGTTCTCCATTTCTATGCTTATCTACCTGCGAGCGGATTGATACACTATATATGAATTGCTACTGGCTGATCTGAGTCAGGTGCTGGACGATAACCCGTCGATACTTACCAATCTTGAATAGGCGAGTTTTGGTTGCGCGAAACAATTGTTGGCGCGCTATCTAGAGCATACTGAGCTTCACCTTAGGAGGAAGTAAAATGATTCACAGCAATCAATCTTTCCATACTACCTTAGGAATGTCGGTTCTCACTGATAACCAGAAGGAAGAGTTCCACCGTAAAACATTGGAGGTGCTGCGGCGTACAGGTGTCAGAGTTCTTGTGGAGGAGATCAGAGAAAAAATGGCTGATGCTGGGTGCTGGGTTGAAGGAGAGCGTGTACGGATTCCTCCGCACTTAATTGATTGGGCAATTGATGTGGCCCCAAAATCGGTTCAAATCTCCAACAGAGATGGCAACCCGGCTATGTATTTGGAGGGACGCAAGAGTTATTATGGTACTGGATCGGATACCCCTCATGTGTTGGATGCTCAAACAGGGGAGAGGCGGAATGCCGTGATCCAGGATGTGGCAAATGTCGCGACTTTGATAGATACTTTGGAGAACATTGATTTTCTTATGTGTATGGGAATCGCATCGGATGTTCCAGAACAACTCTCTGATTTATATCACTTCTATACGATGCTCTACTATACGAAAAAACCAATCGTATACACAGCCTGGAACCAGGGGAATTTGAAGGACATTATCACTATGGCTGAGGCGATTGCCGGTGGAGTCGAGGAGCTACGAAGGAATCCCTTCTGTATTCTGTATTCGGAGCCGATTGCTCCCCTGACACATGCCACAGAAAGCCTCGAGAAACTCCTGACTATCTGCGGCAAAGGTCTACCTGTAGTATATACTCCGGGTTTGGTTACTGGAGCAACTTCTCCCATTACAAGAGCCGGAGCGATTGTGCAGGCTAACGCCGAATTACTCAGCGGTCTCCTTATCTGTCAGTTAATCAACGAAGGCACTCCCGTCATCGCTGGCGCTGGAGGCATGATGACCATGGATATGTCTACGGCTCTGGCGTCTTATGGAGCACCGGAGTTCATGCTTGATTGGAGCGCTCTTTCTGAAATGGGTCACTACTACAACCTGCCAGTGTTCGGCTTTGCTGGTTGTTCCGATTCCAAGAATTTCGACCAGCAAGCTGGTATCGAAGGTGCACTCTGGGTTCTGATTAGCGCATTAATGGGCGGCAACTTGATCCATGATGTCGGATATGTAGAGTCCGGCTTAACAACATCCTACGAAATGATAGTTAGCATGAATGAGACTATCGGATTGGTGAAAAAACTTATTGGTGGAGTGCGAATCAGTGACGAGGAATTTGCTCTTGATGTAATTGACCGGGTTGGACCGGCTGGACATTTCTTAAGTGACGAGCACACAGTTCGACACTGCAGGGACAATTGGCAGCCTCAGCTATTCGATCGGAAAAACCGGGAGCAATGGGAAGAGGAAGGTAAACAAAGCCTGGGTGACCGGGCTTCGGCGAGCGCTCAGGAGATTATCAAGGGCCAAAATCCGAAAGGTTATGAGGCAGAAGTGGAAGAGGCCATATGGGAACAGTTAGATGAGACGTTTGAAAAAGCCCATAAGCGTTTAGGGCTTGAACCACCTTCTAGTACTTGAGAACTTCCCAACGAATGCTAGTTAGCATTAAAGAGACAGTAGGGCTGGGAATATTTCAATGAAGAAGATTTGATCCTTTCCGTGATAGACCGGTTTGGACGTTTAAGAACTTGTTTGATTGCAGGACAAAGAACAGAAAAGACGAAAAGTGATGTCTAACTTAAAACTTGAATTATTGGATGGAAGATTTGCGATACATCGTTTCGGTGAAACCAATGATATTCCTGCTGAAGTATTTCGCAGCGGGTTTTTTAACATATGTAAAACTGATGAAGAACTTTCTATCGTTTGTCCATCTTCGTTGGAATTAAACAGTGAAAATTCTAATAGTGATTGGGCTTGTATTAAAGTGATCGGCCCCCTGGACTTCAATCTGATAGGAGTCCTGGCAAAACTTTTAGGAATATTGGCTGAAGCCCAAATTAGCATTCTTACCCTATCAACCTATGACACAGATTACATTTTAATAAAATCTGAGAAAGTGAAGGAAGCTAAAGCAGTATTGGAAGCTGCGGATTATAAATTCAAATCCAAAAGTAATTGAATCACAGCTTAGGCATAACTTTTGTTCATCTTGTCAGTAGGTATTCGTGTCAATGTTTATTTCGTTGAAATAATATGATTATTTAATGTCTTTTATGAAAGCAAACCACTATATCAACTTGGAAAAACAATACGGCGCCAATAACTACGCGCCACTGGACGTTGTCATCACCAAAGGAGAGGGGGTCTGGGTGGAAGATGTGGATGGCAATCGCTACCTGGACTGCCTGAGCGCCTATTCCGCAGTCAACCAGGGCCACTGCCACCCCCGCATCGTCAAGACCCTGATTGAACAAGCCCAAAAACTCCAGCTCACTTCAAGAGCTTTTCGCAACGATCAACTGGGGCCATTTTATGAACAAATCTGCCAATTGACCGGTTACGAGATGGCCCTGCCGATGAACACCGGTGCAGAAGCCGTTGAAACCGCTCTTAAAGCAGCTCGCAAGTGGGGTTACACCGTCAAAGGCGTGCCTGATGGCAAAGCAGAGATCATCACCTGTGACGGCAACTTCCACGGGCGCACTGTAACAGTGATTTCATTTTCTTCTGAAGAGCAGTATCGAGAAGGATTTGGTCCCTATACACCGGGATTTGTGAACATCCCTTACGGAGATATTGAAGCCTTGCGTTCTGCGATCAACTCCAATACGGTTGCCTTTCTGGTTGAACCCATTCAGGGAGAAGGCGGCATACTGGTCCCCTCGGAAGGATACCTGAAAGCAGCTCATGATCTTTGTGCCGAGCAAAATGTGTTGCTGACCACCGATGAGATTCAAACCGGATTGGGACGGACAGGAAAACTCTTCGCCAGTGATCATGAAGATGTCAGACCAGATCTGATGATTTTAGGTAAAGCGCTCTCGGGCGGGGCTTACCCGATCTCGGTGGTGCTCTCCTCAGCTGAGATCCTGGGAGTGTTCAATCCCGGAGATCACGGCTCCACCTATGGCGGCAATCCCCTGGGCTGCGCGGTGGCCCAAACTGCCCTGGAGGTGCTGGTGGAAGAGAAAATGATTGAAAACAGCGCCCAGCTGGGTGATTATTTTCAGGACAAACTTCGATCCATATCTTCTCCTCATATTAAAGAAGTGCGAGGTAAAGGTTTGCTTGTTGGCCTTGAATTGAAACCTGAAGCTGGCGGGGGGCGTAGATTCTGCGAGGCGCTTCAGGTAAAGGGCGTATTAGCTAAAACTGCTCACACTAATGTAATCCGCTTTGCGCCTCCATTGATAATAACCAAAGAAGACCTGGATTGGGCACTGGAAATCATAGAAGAAGTATTGACGAGTATCTGACAAATACGATCAAGGAAAAATAATGAAAAAACAACGTATTTTAATCATGGGCGCCGCAGGGCGCGATTTCCACAATTTCAACACTTATTTCCGGGGGAATGACGGTTATGAAGTCATTGCCATCACAGCAACTCAAATCCCGGATATTGAAGGGCGAACTTATCCGGCAGAATTGGCCGGTGAGCTTTATCCCGCTGGGATCCCAATTCACCCTGAAGAGGACCTGCTCAAATTGATCGAGAAGAATGAGATCGATCAGGTAGTTTTCGCCTACAGCGATGTCCCCCACGAGTATGTGATGCACAAGGCTTCCGAGGTGTTAGCTGCCGGTGCTGATTTCCGTTTGATGGGTTTGAAAAACACCCAGATCAAATCAACAAAACCCGTAGTTTCGGTCTGCGCTGTGCGCACCGGGTCCGGAAAAAGCCAAACCACCCGGCGGGTTTCACTTATCCTGAGAGAAATGGGCTTCAAGGTCGCCGCCATCCGCCACCCCATGCCCTACGGCGATTTAACCAAGCAGGCTGTGCAGTGTTTCGCTGAATTATCTGATCTTGACAAACACGAATGCACCATCGAAGAGCGTGAGGAATACGAACCCCATATTGAGAACGGGGTGATCGTTTATGCCGGGGTTGATTACGAAAAGATCCTGCGCCAGGCGGAAAGTGAAGTTGATATTGTGCTCTGGGATGGGGGTAACAACGATCTTCCTTTTTATAAAGCTGACCTCAATATTGTCGTGGCTGATCCGCATCGGCCCGGACACGAGCGTACCTATCACCCGGGAGAGGCTAATGTTCGCATGGCTGACCTGTTTGTGATCAACAAGGTCGATACCGCTGATCGGGAAGATATTATGGCCGTCAGCGAATCCCTGCGGAAATTGAATTCAGGCGCAGTGATCATCGAAGGAGCTTCGCCGCTCTTTGTGGATGACCCCGGAGCTATCCGCGGCAAGCGAGTGCTTGTAGTGGAAGACGGACCGACCCTGACCCACGGCGAGATGGCCTATGGCGCTGGTTGGGTAGCTGCCCGAAGATTTGGCGCGGCTGAGATTGTTGATCCAAGGCCGTTTGCTGTTGGTTCGATCATTGAAGTCTATAATAAATATCCCACAACCGGAAATGTGTTACCCGCCATGGGATATAGTGAGAAACAAATCAAGGAGCTGGAAAAAACCATCCAGAACGCGGATGTCGACCTTGTGGTGATCGGTACACCCATTGATCTGAGCCGCATCCTGAAGATCGACAAACCCTCTCAAAGAGTGCAATACGAGCTTCAAGAAATAGGAAAACCAACTCTCGAGGAGGTGCTGCG
>JBARSJ010000218.1:0-28887 GCA_049644685.1 Anaerolineales bacterium | reverse complement strand
CCCGGAGATGGGTTTGATTGAGAACACCCGGTCATGATAAACGGGAGTTTATAGTGTCTCATCCTCCACCGTAGAAAGGTTCGATTGAGAGCCCCCGGTCATGAATGACCGGGCTAATAACTACGCCTGATGAATCGGGCTTGGTGAGAATGACAGATTTTCCTTTTTGGTGATTTTGGATCCTGGAGTTTTAGAAACTCCGGGATCCTTAACGGTGATTATTCCCTGTCCCGCAGCGGCTTAAAGGTCATCCTGTGCAGGGCGCTGGGTCCGCAGTTTTCGAGGGCTTTCAGGTGCTCGGCAGTGCCGTAGCCTTTGTTAGCTTCAAAGTTATATTCCGGATACTTATTGGCAATGGAGATCATCCATTTGTCCCGATGAGTTTTCGCCAGGATAGAAGCAGCCGCAATGCTTAGTGATCGGGCATCCCCCTTCACCAAACGGGTTTGGGGAAGGGGGTTATCAGGGAGTACCAGGTAGTCAATCAGCAAGTGCTCCGGTTTTATTGTCAATTGATCCACTGCCCGCTGAATAGCCAATCGAGTGGCGCCAACGATTCCCAACTGATCAATCTCTACGCTATCAGCGAAACCAACTGCCCAGGCTATGCAAGCAGACTCAATCAAGATTCTTTGTTCCACCCTTTCAGCAGCGGACAATAGTTTGGAATCCTGAACGCCGGACAAAGTCTTCCGGATCTCATCCAGGGGAGGAAGGATAACAGCCCCAGCTGATACTGGTCCGGCAAGCGAACCCCGGCCAGCTTCATCAACCCCTGCAACCAGGAGGATTCCCTCGTTCCAGAAGGAGTGTTCAAAAAACAAATTTGGTTGGGGAGGAATTAGAGCGGGATCAATTCTCCGGGTCATACATGCCTTGATTTGCATTTTGCCGGATTGATTTTATATCCAAGAGGAATTTTATTGCATCCCTGAATGGGTTGACTTTACTCTCATGGTAATAGATCCAGGGGATAGGTATTTCTGCAATAGTTAACCCTCTTAGCCGGGCAATATACAGCAGTTCAATATCGAAGGACCAACCGGATAATGTTTGATGTCGAAAAAGATCTTCCGCGGCGGATGCGGAAAAACATTTAAATCCACATTGGGTATCATTTAATCCCGGCAGTGCAAACAGCTGGATTAAACCGTTCATCAATCGCCCCCCCAGGTGGCGGAACTGAGGTTCATCAAAACGGACAGCCCCGGGCGCTTCCCTGGAGGCGATTGCGATGTCAAATCCTTCCAGTTGGGGAGGGAGGAATTTGTTTACTTCTTCAATGGGCATGGATAGATCAGCATCACACATAAAAAGAAATTCCCCCTGCGCTTTGAGCATACCGCATCTGACAGCAGCTCCTTTCCCTGGCTCTTTTTCAAAAAGCCCCTGGAAATTTTTATATAGGGCTGAATATTCCTGGATAATCTCGGCAGTACGGTCCGTGCTGTTATTGTCAACAATCCAGACCTCGGAAGAATAGATTTGTCCTTCAAGGAATGATCCCACCTTGGACAATGTATCCGGAAGGCGAGATTCTTCATTGTATGCAGGTATGATGATGGAGAGAAAAGGCCTTTGCACGCGATTTCCGTTGATTACTCTACTACGTCATAATCAGCAGTGTGATCAGAATAATGAGGACAATAATTACCAGTGCAACCAGACTTCCAACAATCGTCCATTCTCTACTAGTGAAATTTATCCGGTTGGTGACTTTTCCCAGATTCTCGTCAACTTTGGCAACCACGTCAGGGACCGGGCTGGTTATTCCCCGGGGAGCTATTTTGGATTTTTCTTTGGTGGGAAGCTTGGGGTCGGACAGCAGCTTAATCGCAGCTCTGAAATCCATATCGCTAAAAACAGGCTTGGATATTGCCAATTCACGGGCGAAATTTTTAATACCATCTGCCTGAATTACCCTCACTCGGGGGCGAATGGTTTCAACATGCGTTTCCGGTGAAACAAATATCATCACTCCCCGTTCGGTTGGGATAGAGAAATTATGTTGTTTAAGGTAGCCCTCAATTGTTTTTTGGTACAGCCAAGTTTCCCGGATCATGTTTATAGATGCCAGCTTATACTCGTCATCTCGTCCTAGTTCCTCCCAGCGTTTTCCTTCTGCACGGAAGAAACCTTGCTGGGATTTTGGATTTATGACCATCAAGCTGGCCGGAGTAAGCAGAACCACAGGTATAGGTCTGCCAACATGGGGAATGTTCACATCCCTTAGTAAAACACAATCATTCCCCAGTACAGTTTCCAGGATCTCAACAAGTTCTTCCTGGTTTTTTCGGCTTTGCTGCCAGTACCAACCATAGGAAAAGATTCCCCGCATGGCATTGAAGATACCAGCTATACCTGACTCAGTCTGAAATTTAGAAAGATCTATTGTTCGCATAGGTGTATCAGCAGATGAATGGTTTTCTTAGATTATACCAGTCTCTCCTCAGTTAAATGATACCAGGTCAGAGTGTAAGACCTGTCTATACAAATATGTAAATTTAGAAATGACTGGACCCTGGAAAGGGAAGATGAAATTAGTTTCTTCCAAAGTCGGGGTGGACGGACTTGAACCGTCGACCTCCGCGTCCCAAACGCGGCGCGCTACCAACTGCGCCACACCCCGGTGAAAACATTAGACTTGCTCAAAGCAGTATAATCTCTATACAAGTGATCGTCAAGGATAGCGATAAAACCGAGGTAGAGCAAGAGATGACAGGCAATCTGGTTCAGCATCACCATGCAAAATACAAGGATGACTTACCTTTCTGGAGGTCATGGACCAAAGGAAAAGATCCAATCCTGGAACTGGGATGCGGTCACGGCCGGGTAACCATTCCGCTAGCCAGGGCTGGGCGGCAGATTGTGGGGCTGGATGTGGATTGGGGCAGCATCCAATTACTGAAATCTGAACTGGTGGGTGATAATAAGGATCTTTGGAAGCGGATTGATATCATTCAAGCTGATATGCTTCATTTTCAAGCAGATCGCGTTTTTGGGTCGGTTATAGTTCCCTGTAATACCTACAGTACTCTAACGGCGCAGGAACGCCAGCTATTGCTTGGTAATATGACCACAGTCCTCCAAAAGAAAGGCTTGTTTATCGCCAGCGTTCCCAACCCATCTTGGATTAAAGCCCTGCACGCAAATCTCTGGGGGAATGATATTGACTCTGAGCCGGACCTGGAAACTAGTTTTACCCACCCGGAAACCGGTCACCCGGTCCAGGTAAGCAGCAGACTGGCTGCTACTTCAGATGGGATCCGCTGGGATTGGTTGTATGACCAGCTGTTTCCGGATGGTCGAACAGAAAGAACGCTTCAATCCACTGAACACAAACTCTGCTCCCTGGAAATCTACCAGCAGGAATTCAGGAAGGCTGGTTTCAAGATAAGTGCCCTTTGGGGAGATTTTGAAGGCGCAGATTTTGATGAAAGATCTCCTTACTTGATTCTGGTTGGCGAAAAAGATATGTAATTAGCTCCTCGCTTCCTGATTTTCTGCCGCAGTGAAATATCAGGGTTTCCCTGTTAATATTCTGTAGATAAAGCTTTTGTTTTTCTCTAATAGTTTGTTTGTGTTCTTCTAATAATCAGCCTTTATCATAATTGGTAGATAAAACAACAGTCCACTTACTGATAAATTAAGGAGCACAACATGTCCATGTATATAAAACCCTATCATCGTCATCATAGCCGCCCGGTTCGTAACTGGGGGGCAGTTGAAAGCGATATTCATGTCCCGTTGGATGTCATTGTTGAAAATGACTCCTATGTGATTGAATTGATTGTTCCCGGGTTGGAACCAGATGATCTGGAAATTGAGATAGTAGAAAAGACCATTGACATTCAGGGCGAATTCAAAGCTGCAGATGAAGATGTAAAATACCTGCGCAAGGAACGCCCAACAGGAAAGTTCAGACGAGTTATCCGCCTGCCCAAAATGCTGGAAATGGAAAAATCTGAAGCTGATTTGAAGAACGGAATCCTTTCCCTGCGGGTGCCGGTCGCTGAAGAAGCACTTCCCCGCACGATTAAGATCAAAGCAAAATAACCATCCATATCTCTCCAAAGATCGGTGGATGAAGAGCTGGTAATTTACCAGCTCTTCTGCTTTTCCAGGCATGATTTAATTTCCTGTCAGATACAGGAATCCCCCAGCACTCATTTAAGCGGATTGGAATCAGGTATAATTGTTTTATTAGATTGATAATCACAGAGGAGGTTCGAATGACCATTAATGAAGATAAGCTAAATGGTGATCTGGAAAAGAAAATTGACGAGGCTGAAATGGAAGCCCAAATTGAGGAATCGAATACTGAGTCAGAATCCACATCTTCCTTTGAAGGAGAAGTTGCGGAAAGTCCTGAGGTAACCCCGGATGAAAAGAAGAAACCCGGGAAAGCCCAGTTGATTTTTCGACGGATCCTGATCTGGTTGGTTGTGATTGCGATTGCGTTCGCCGGAGGTTTTTTTGTTGATTCAGTTCTTCGCTATCAGCCAGAAATGGTAAAGGTCGCGGCATTGACAAAAGAGATCACTTCTGCCCAGACAGAGATCACTTCTGCCCAGACAGAGATCACCAATCTTGAAGCGGAAATTGAACGGTTGGGCGTTTTTGAAGAACAAAATGTGAGTTTAACAGACGAAATCGCGGATATCACAACCCACATTACCATCTTAAGCGCCCGGATAGCTGTTGCCGATGCGACTCTGGCATTGGAGCAAAACCGGTATGCTGACGCAAGACTGGCTCTGGACAAGTTAGGATCTACTCTGGAGATATTAAAAACCAGGTTAAACGATGACCAGGTTGAAGTCGTAGACAATATGCTTCAGCGCTATAAATTAATTTTGATTGAATTAGAAGACGACAGTTTTTCAGCTCAAACCGATATGGAAGTGTTAGCGGCTAAACTTAACGCCCTGGAAAATACATTGTTTGCGTCTCCCTGATTGAGCTTTCTCAAAAATAAAAAACGCCTCCTGTATTTCTTATACAAGAGGCGTTTTTGTTTATCATTTTTACGATGGGGCTATCTAAAAAGTCAGCCCCCTACACATTTGTCATTCCGAGTGCAACGAGGAATCCATTATAAGCAGAAATACCCAAAACCGATTGTAACAAACTAAGGTATTAGTTGATTCTGATCTCAGTATGGATCCTTCACTACGTTCAGGATGACAAAAGGATGGATCGCAATGAGACCAACGGGCTGTGCCAATTGCTTTTGGGACAGCCCGATCATATTAATTAACTGGAATTATTCTTCCTGCCCGGCGGCAGTAAGGGCTTCCGCTTCAGCGGCAGTTTCAGGCATGCCGTTTAATACCCAAATCTCAAAGAGATGAATATATTCTTCTTTCATCAACTTGGTAGGCGGCATTTGCTGGATGATCTCTTCCCCGCTGACGGGATCGAGTATGCTAATTCCTTTATTGGTTAGGATCAGGTAGCTGTTTAGGTCTCCTGCAATTAAGTTGTTAGCGGCATTATCCCCGGTAGTGAGCATTTCCTGGTAAGTTTGCATCAGGTAATTGTTATTTTCCTTTCCAGGTCGGTGGCAGGAGATGCAGTAGCGCTGCGTGATTCTAGAGATATGCACCTCATAAGAAGGGACTTCAAACTCCTTGATTTCTGGAATTGCACCTGCAGCTGCGGCATCTTCCGGAATGTCTACTCTATCATCCCAGGTGTAACGCATAAAAGTGACCAGTGATTCGAGTTCAGTTTTTTTCAGCTCTCCTCCATACGCCAGGCCATAGGGAGGCATGCCCAGATCCTGCTGACCGTAAGCTGCAATATTTTCCAGCGTTTCATCAGATCGGGTATACATTTCATCCTTGCTGCTGATCGACTTCAAATCCACACCCTCTAATCCTTCCACTCCGGCGATTATACCGCCTTCTCCATCTGGCCCGTGGCACTCTACACAGTATACTGAGTAGATCTCCTGCCCAAGGACCATTTGCTCCTGAATCGTATTGGCTGCTGACCCTTCTACCTGCTCTGGAGTGGTGATTACCGAGCGAACCGTCAAGCCCACCATGCCCAGCACTACAACACCCATAATGGATATACCTGTCAGACGATTTTTCCAGTGCCTCAGGTGATTCTTATCCAGGAATGGAAGGGCAAATAATGCCAGCACTCCCAAAGCCGGAATCAAAGTTGTACCCACCCACTCAATTTTCCCCGGAACAAACTTTAAGAATTCAAAGAGGAACAGGAAATACCATTCCGGTCTGGGGATATACGAGGTGTCGCTGGGATCGGCTTTGGCTTCGGGGTGAACCCCAATAAATGTAACCAAACCTACCAGAAGAATGAATAAGCCAAATGACACCAACAGGTCTTTATAAATGATATCGGGCCAGAATTTGACACCTTCCTGTTTGGCTTGTTCGTATTTTTGTTTATATTCTTGTTTGTGTTCTTCTTTCACGGGATGTCTCCTCAAATCTATCCACAAATCAGCTGGAATTTAGGATCAGCTATCTCTCTCAGGAATATTGGAGATCCCTAACCGGATCACCAGATATAGGTGGGTGCAGACTACGGCTATGATCACAGCCGGGAGTATCCAGATATGCATGGAGAAGAAACGTGAGAGAGTGACTGCACTCAAGTCAGTTCCTCCCCGCAGCACCCGCAAAATGAAATCTCCCACTACCGGCACAGTTCCGGCTATCTCGGTACCAACTGTTGTTGCCCAATAGGAACGTTGGTTCCAGGGCAGCAGATATCCAGTAAAGCCCATTCCCAAAGCGCCCATCATCAGGATGACTCCGGTAAACCAGGTGAATTCCCGGGGATATTTATAGGCGCCGTAGAAGAATACCCGTAGCAGGTGTAAGAAAGCGGTCAGAATCAGCAGGGATGCGCCCCAATGGTGAATTCCGCGGATAAGCCAGCCAAACTGAACACCGGTCATGATAAAGGTTATGCTGTCGTAGGCATGATCCGGTGTGGGAACATAATAAACCGAGAGCAGCATGCCAGTGATCCCCTGCAGAAGCCCCAAAAACAGGCTGGCGCTGCCCAGAGTAAACCACCAATTCACTTTCGGCACTTTGCGGTCAAGTACCGTGTCGTAAATTTCTGTTAATCCCAATCGTTCGTCAAGCCAGGTGAATATGCTCTGCGCCATGGTTAGCCTTCCTGGAGATGAATTAATAGTTGGTCCCCTTCCATTTTGGTTTCATACCGGTCAAGCGGCCGGGGAGGTGGACCGGAAATCACTTCGCCATATTTATCAAAAAATGCCGCGTGACAGGGACAGAAATATTCCCCTTTAGCTGCATCCCAGGAAATCCGGCAGCTGAGATGGGTGCAGACATCGGAAAAAACTATTACGTCAGTTCCCGATTCGCGGAGGACAAACGCCCCGTAGCTCTGGCTGCTTCTTTCCCAGCCATTCACTCTCGTCAGATTGAAACTAAAAGAGGTTGGAATATCCAAAGGATAATTCTCCAGCGGACCCAGTGAGATCCAATCATCTCCCGTCACTTTTTTGAGAGCAGGAGATATGAAAAACTGAATCATTGGCAGGCCCACTATTGCTGCCATCGTTGTACCCAGAATGGAGGTAACAATTTTTACGAAACTTCGCCGGTCCATATTGGGTGATTGATATTTTGAACTCATAGGTCACTCCTGAATAATTTTGAAAACCAGGATTGAAAGTTGTCCCGGCAAGTAAAAAAGTACAAATACCGGTAAATTCTCATTCATTATAGATCAGAACTGCTCAAGAGGTTGATGATATCTATGACTAACAAACTGTGAGATATGTCACTTTCAGAATCAACACTCACAATGACATAATTGAGTGAAGATTGAAAGTTTCGGGATTGGGTTTTGGGGGATGCGTCCTGGGGCGGAAAGATCAAGGAGGAAACCATGGCGTTGAGCCGAAAGGTAGGTTTGTCCGCAGGTGTAAAATACAAAGGTGGGGGACCCATGCTGGCCTGGGCGCTGCACCGCATCTCCGGCCTGGGAATTATCATTTTTGTCACCCTGCATGTGATTGCCTCATTTCTTACCCAGCAACTTGGCAGCGACCTGGGTATTTCTATTAATATCATCTACGAATCGATCTATTTCCAGTTGTTTATCGTCTTCTGTGCGATATTTCACGGTGTAAATGGTTTCAGGATTATCGTGCTGGATATCTGGCCCCGTTTAATTCGGTACCAGAAGGAATCTACCTGGCTGGAATGGTTTATCATTTTACCTTTGTATGGATTAACCGTGTTTATTATGATTCGGCGTTTCCTGGAGGGTTAATCAGTCGAGGAGTAAGCTATGCGTTCAAAAGCGATGCCTAAACCCAGTTGGAATCTGGACTATATGATGTGGGTTTTTACCCGCCTGTCCGGGCTATCTATTGTCTTGCTGGTTGTGATTGGAATATCGGCAGGTTTGTTGATGGGCGCCCGCTCCCAGATGGACATGGGAACATTGATGCGCTGGACATTTTTTCCTAATCCAAATCATGTTCTGGATAGTGAAATACCAGATATTTTTCTATGGTCTAACGGATTCTGGCAGATCATACAGATTCTAGTTGTGTTTTTTGCAGCAACCCATGGATTTAATGGTTTGCGAGTGGTTTTGGAAGACTATTCCCTGTCCGGATTCTGGCAGGTTTTCCTGCGGTTCCTGATCCTGCTGCTGTGGATTTTTTCCGTCCTGGTTGGAATATACGTCATTCTTAGCTCCTGAGTGAGTTAAGAGGAGAATTGATATGCAAAAACACCAATATGAAGTGATTGTAGTAGGAGCAGGCGGGGCAGGTTTAACCGCGGCATTGTATGCTTCCCGAACTTCCAGCACCGCAGTGATCAGCAAATTATATCCAACCCGTTCCCACACCGGGGCTGCTCAGGGGGGGATAGGCGCGGCTTTGGGCAATACCGAAGAAGATCATCCGGAATGGCATGCCTTTGATACTGTAAAAGGCAGTGATTACCTGGGCGACCAGGATGCCATTGATTTTATGGCGGCAGAAGCTATTGATGCAGTCTTAGAGTTGGAACATTTGGGACTGCCATTCAGCCGAAACCCGGATGGAACCATCGCTCAACGTCCCTTTGGTGGACATACCAATAATGAAACCGGAAAACCAGTTCGCCGGGCTTGCTATGCGGCAGACCGCACCGGGCATATGATTCTGCAAACTCTTTACCAGCAGAGCATCAAAAACAAAGTTAAGTTTTTTGATGAGTTTTACGTGATTGACCTGCTGATAGTTGAGGGGAAAACTGCCGGCGTGATTGCTTTGGAACTCAAAACGGGAGAAATGCACATTTTCCAGTCCAAAACAGTCATTATCGCAACCGGGGGTCACGGCCGGGTTTGGGAAATAACTTCAAATGCTTATTCTTATACTGGTGACGGTGTTGCTTTAACTTTAAGGAAAGGCATACCAGCTGAGGATATGGAGTTTTTCCAGTTCCACCCAACCGGAATTTACCGCATGGGCATCCTGATTACGGAAGGAGTCCGGGGTGAAGGCGGTGTTCTGATCAATGGTGAGGGGGATCGATTTATGGAGCGCTACGCACCCACTGTCAAAGATCTGGCCTCACGAGATGTCATCAGCCGGGCGATGTATCTGGAGATAAAAGATGGACGCGGCATAGATGGAAAAAATTATTTATATATGGATGTCACTCCGGATGTGGTTAACCACTATGCAGATATTGATGGCAGGAAAAATCCTGATGGATCTCCCTACCGCGTCACTGCCAGTGAGATCCTAAGTAAATTACCGGATATTATTGATTTTTGTGAAACCTATATCGGCATTAACCCGATCTCCGACCCCATGCCGGTGCAGCCTACCGCGCATTATGCGATGGGCGGGATCCCAACCAACAAGTATGGTGAAGTGGTTGTGGATGAAAAGAACACGGTACTGCCAGGACTCTATGCAGCGGGAGAAGTTGCTTGTGTGTCTGTTCACGGTGCCAACCGATTGGGAACCAATGCCCTTTTGGATCTGATCGTTTTTGGAAAATATTCGGGACTGAAAGCAGCAGAATATTCAGCCAGTGAACCTTTCCCCGACCTGCCGAAAGATCCAGCAGCTTTTGCGATGCAGCAATTGGACAGCATCCGGAATAGCAATGGGAAAGAAAGCATGGTTGACATCGCTGACGAGATGAAAAAGGTCATGTTTGAACATGTTGGCGTATTCCGGGTGGAAGAAGGTATGCAGGAAGCGGTTGACAAAGTCCGTCAGCTGAAAGAAAGGTTTAAAGAGATTCGTATTGATGATAAAGGCCTAAAATTCAATAATAACTTGATCGAAGCCTGGGAGTTAAGCAATTTGATCGATATTGCAGAAGTCACCGCAGTATCAGCTTTAGCCCGCACTGAAAGCCGGGGAGCGCACTCCCGAGATGATTACACCAAACGGGATGATAAAAATTGGTTGAAACACACCCTGGCATGGATGGAGAATGGTGGTGTGCGATTGGGGTATAAACCGGTTCAAATTACCCATTACAAACCTAAAGCCCGGTCGTACTAGGAGGAAAAACCATGCAGGTAACATTGAAGATCTTTCGTTATAACCCGGAAGATAATCGGAAAAAGCATTACGACACCTTCACTGTCGAGGCGGAACCAACCGACCGGATCCTGGATTTGCTGGAGCGGATCAAGGGAACGGAAGATGGAACATTGGGTTTTAGACGGGCTTGTGCCCACGGTGTCTGTGGATCGGATGCTATTCGAATTAATGGAGTAAATCGGCTTGCCTGCAAGGTCCTTGTTCAGGACCTTAAATCCAAGAAAGTAACCATCGAACCGATACTGGGACTTCCGATCGAAAAAGACCTGATCGTTGACATGGAACCGTTTTTTGATCATTACCGGTCGGTTATGCCATACTTTGTTAATGATGATCCTCCTCCGAGTAAAGAGCGCCTGCAGAGTCCTGAGGAGCGGGAACGCTTTGACGATACGACCAAATGCATCCTGTGCGCGGCCTGCTCTACCAGCTGTCCGTCCTTCTGGGTCAATGAAAAGTATGTCGGACCGGCAGCCATTGTCAATGCCCACCGATTTATTTTTGACAGCCGGGATCAGGCGGCTGCGGAACGGTTAGAGATTCTGAATGAGCAGTTTGGCGTTTACCGCTGCCACACGATTTTTAACTGCACTGATGCCTGCCCGCGGGACATCCAGGTAACCCAGGCAATTGGTGAGGTCAAAAAAGCCATCATCGATAGAAATTTAGAATAATAACTCAATAACTCGTTGAAAAGAAACAAAAAACCGCTGGAAAATATCCGGCGGTTTTATTATTTATTGGAAGCGTAATCTTTAAAGGATTGCGGGTCCTCAATTCCTTGGAATTTCAGCCTTTTCCAGCGATGTAGTATTCCAGGTGGCCGATTAAATTATCCTGATCCCTGATTACCTGTTTAAGCACATCCCCGATCGTGATAATGCCGATCATCTTGCCTTCATCTAATACCGGCAGGTGGCGGATGCGTTTTTCTGTCATTAATTCCATGCAGTCGTTTGCGCTAGTCTGGGGGCCGATACAGAAAACTTTCTCTGTCATCACCTGGGAAATTTTGGTGGTTAATGGAGAATGTTTTTCCGGGGGAAGAATCCTGGCATAATCGCGTTCAGAGAAAATCCCTACCAGTATTTCTCCCTCCAGAACCGGCAGAGCACCGATCCTTTTCTCTGCCATAAAATCCAGGGCTTGAAGGATGGTGTCGTTTGGGGAAATAGTCCAAAGCTCCTTGGATTCTTTACCAGCCAACATTTGTTTTACAGTGCTGTCCATGTTAATCCTCCCTCGATATAGGCCTACCGATAAATGTAACTAGACACTTACCAGTGTATCATAACTGTTTTGGATGGAATAAATGAAATTATTGGTTTCAGGACCCGTAATCCTAAAAGGATTACGGGTCCTTTGGACATAAATAAAAAACCCCGCCAGCCGCGGCTGACGGGGAGGGCAAAGAGAAGCAATTCATGAAGCCAGAAGATTAATCATAGCCCCTTCCAAAAGGGAATAATGCTAAAGGAATAAGTTTAAAGTGCTGCTTGGCAAAAGGCAAACCGATGATGGTTACCGCTAGGATGATTCCATGAATTAAATGAGCCAGGGCGATTTCCCAACCGAACAACAGCAGCCAGAACATGTTAAAAATAGTATTTGTCACGCTGTTTACATTTTCCCCCTCATTGACCTCTTTTCCGAAGGGGGCAAAGGTTGCCACTCCGATTTTCATCGCCTGAATCCCAAAGGGGATACCGACAACGGTTAGACAGAGGGCTATGCCGCCGATGATATAACCCATTCCAGCCAGGAATCCTCCAAAAATCAACCAGACAATATTTCCCAGTAAAGACATTACTAAATCTCCTCTTTCTTATGTTCGTTTTCTTCTACTATTATATACGGAATTTTGTTCAAGAGGTTGCTTCGGGCACTACCTTCCCTCGCAATAACAGGTTATATTAAATGCTTACCATGCCCACTCGTTTCCCTCCTCAAGACCCGGCCAACAGGAAATCCTCTGACCCCCAGCGACAAGGCAGCCTGGAGAATTAAGTATGTTGGGTTTCATTTTGTTTGGGAAACGTTTCCCGGACGGCTTTGATGAACATGATCAGGCCAAAGATGATACCCCCAAACCAGAAGATCAATGCCAGGGGGTGAGAGATCGGGGCCAGGATGAGTTCTCCGGCTGTCGCTGCCAGAGGGAAAATCGCGGCTAACAGCAGCCAGCGTTTATTCTCCCATACCGCCAGGCTGGACGCATCTGGTTCTGGACCAATATCGACTGTTTGACGGCTCCGGGAGAGCAAATAAAAACTTACCCCATACAGGATCCAGATGATCAGGTGTCCCCCTAGCCCTGGGAATGATTCCGGGCGGATGAGGATGCTCATCGCCAGGTACATGATCCCCGTGGGCACTAAAAGCCATTTGAACTGCTTCTGATCAGGAAGAAGTTCTTCCATGGTGTAGGTTTTGTCTTTAGTGAGCTGTTTCCAGATCAGAACCAGTCCGACCAACACCGCTGTAGTGGAAATGCCGGAGAGCAATGACTGGCCCACAGATGGGGAGTTAATGCTCTGAAATAGGCCGCCAAATATCATCACTGAGGCCAGCCCCCACCAGCTGTTCAGGAACTGGCCAATTTTCCCCGGGAAGCTGAGTGAGAGATCTGTGGATTTGGTGAGCAGCTTCTCAGCTACCAGCAGGGGGATGATGAATGAGAACCAGGCATGCCACCAGAATACCAATACCAGGGTTTCAATGGGAGCTACGCCGCCAACGTTGAGGGCTGCTTCCCAGGGGGGAGCCCAGAGCACCTTGGTCAGGTAAGCTTCATAAAGACCAAACAGCATGCCGGCAAAAACCAGGCTGGCAAAATGAGGTTTGGAAGCCCGGTACACCAGATTTGCCAGTAAGATGATATGCAGCCCATAGAGTGGGACAACTACCAGCAGTCCCCAGCCATGGAAAAAAGGAAACATATCAGATCCGGAAAACACCTCAGCGAAAAAGGTGGAAAAAGCAGCCAGGATGATCCAGAACAGCCACTGGTGTTTTTTGGGTGCAGAAATTTCGGTATTCATAAAAGTTCCTCGCTTGGCGGTTTCAGCGCCATTGAAAAGATGGAGAAGCCAGCACCCCGGCAATCAACACTTCTGCAGCCTGGTGGTGGCTTTAGTTAAGGGTTTTATTATCTATAGACTTCTACTCTGTAATACAGGTGAAAGGAGGGAAAAGTTGCACTCGATGAGTAAATTAGTAGAAAGAAAAAAGCTGCTCCCAATATTTGGGAGCAGCTTTTTGGACAAGGGGGATCTTCTTACGAATGAGATCAGTTTTTTATTTCATCTTCTTTAGCTGCCTGTGGATTTTTACGGAAGAGCGTCAGCACCACAGCGCCCACACTCAGGCAAAGCACATAAGGAAAGAGCAGGAACCAGCCTACTACAGGAAGCAGTCCGCTGAGAAGAAAAACCAACCCCGCCCGGATATCACGCTGGACCGGTGTGCGTTCGGGGAATAGGCGTCCACCCAGCAACTGAACGAACGCAGTTAACCCGAATAACAGCCCGATCAGGAAGACACCATAGATGGCAAAGGCTGGTAGAAGAAAAACCCGGTAATTATTACCCATGGCTCCCAGGCCGAGCACTAAAATGGTGATAAAAACCGTATTAACCAATCCGAGCCAAAAGGACTGTTTCCAGTGATTCTCCAGGGAAGTCTGGATCAAATCCACTTTGTGGGGAAAGAGCCCGCGAGTAAATACAAATGAAGCTATCAGGGTTATCAGGGACAATGTTGAGAGAATTAGCACAGCAAAGGTTTCCATCAGATCCTCCTCAGGGGATTCTTATCTTTTTCGCTCAGTGTTCCAGAATGAAAAATCTGTCTTCAGTAATAAGCCATTTATCAAGACCCCTAACCCGGCAGTTATCAGGATCCAAGTCCAGGGGTCAGGCAGGTCAGCCGGTAGTGCCAGTGGAACCTGGAGGGACTCTGCCAGGTGGTTTAATGAGAATTTGAGCTGAGCCCACCACAGCATCCAGCTGCTGAATAACTGAGCCAGGAAAATATTTAAACCTGCCTGGATTTCCAATTGTGTATTTGTCAGGAGCGGAATCCAGGGAGTGAATTGCAGGGCAGGGAGAATCAAACCGAGGATGGCTCCGGCAGCTAATCCTTCGATGACCAGGGTCCAGGTTATACCCCGGGAGAGCTGTTTCTGGTCGCGGATCATATCCAAGACTCCGGTTGAAAAATCTTTGGGGAGAGGGATTTCCGGCAGAGTTTCCAAACGGGTGAACATTTTCTCCAGGAGGGCTGTTTTTTCCCGACAGGCTGGGCAGGATTCCAGATGTTCCTCCATTTCTATCGAGATCCCTGGAACCAACGCTTGATCAAGATAGGCTTGCAGGGTGTCCTGATCGGGATGCTGGTCTTTAAGCGGATTGGTTTTTGAATTACCCATTTTTGTTTTCCTCCAGGATTTCTGCCAATTTCTGGCGTCCCCGGTAGAGATGACTGCGTACGGTGTTCAGCGGCAAATTGAGGGCTTCTGCCATTTCCTGATAGGATAAACCCTGAAAGTGGCGCAGCTCCAGGGTTATCCAGTACTGGTGGGGGAGTTCCCAGAGAGCCTGGTAGAGTGTTTGGTTTTCCTGGGAAATCTCCAATGCCTTTTCCGGGCTGCTGACAGGATCCCTGTGAGGCAAATCCCGTTCATCTTCCAGCGGCACCCGGTTCAGCTCCCGGCGATTTAGTTTGTTGTAACACAGGTTTGCCGCCAGGGTGCGCATCCAGGGACCGAAGGGTCGTTCCGGGTCATAGCTAGCTAAATTATTGTAGGCTCGCAAGAACGCTTCCTGGGTGAGATCTTCAGCATCCCGCCGGTTCCCGAGGGTCCTGTAACAGACATTGAATACTGAAACCTGGTATTCCTGAACCAGCTCACCGAAAGCGTCCAGGTCACCATCCAGCGTTCGCTTAACCAGTGTTTGATCCCCGGAAACAGCCATGTCTATATTGTAGTACAGGAAAGGAGGGGGGAAAGTTGCATCGATATAAAGGTCAGTTGAGGTTTCCTTGTCTCTCAAGGGTGGGGATGCTATAATTTTGGAGCCTGATACAGACCCCGGTAGCTCAATAGGATAGAGCGAGGCTCTCCTAAAGCCTAGGTTGTGGGTTCGACTCCCGCCCGGGGTACTATTCTTTCCTCTTAGATGGTGATGGAATGGGTTATTCGAAACCAATTTAATACGTTTGCGGCCTTACTGAGGGTTTATCCAGTGCCATTTTGAGAATTTAAATTGATAATTGCCTTAGAATCTTTCACTCTTAAACTTAGACCTCCGAGGTCGATCCGACCTCGGAGGTCTCTACGGAACCTGACAATTGGGTAACTGCTTCATGTGGGGTTGGGCGCCAGCTCACTTTTTTCTCGCTATATACTCAATCTCTGCCCGTTTGAGCATCTTCCCTTCCCAGAGCTTATCTGTCAACTTCTTCTCTTTTCTTACAACATCATAATCTTCAAAGTACACATCAGCCTCATTATCTTCGAAATGCGCAAACCTTTTACTTTTCAATAGATCCAAGGCTCGTGCAGTCTCACAGAAAGGTTCCCAGGTTTCAGCATCATCTATCGATAAGAAATTCACATAACACAATCCATTGGTCTTCAATGATCTTGTTATCTCTCTCATTGAAACCGCTATATCAGGTTTGGTCATGAAGTCGATTGCGTTATACGAATAGACAAAGCTGAAACTATTACTTGGAAAGGGGATCCTGCGCATATCGCCGCGAATGATGTCTAAGGGCATAATGTTCTCTGTACAAAATATTTGTGCTTCCGCCAGTGACTCCTCTGCGATTTCGATGCCGTAGGTTTTATATCCATATTGATAGAAAAGCGAGAGTGGCGGGTGAGAACCACCTGCTCCACAATCGAGAACATCTTTAGTCAAGGGACTTGCATTGCACTGTCTCAAGAACTCATACAGAGGGGTTGCCCAGATTATTTCTATCACCAAATAATTCCTTCACTATCCATCTTAGAAACAGATTATTCGCCATCAGGTGCGCCTGCCCATTAGATATTGCGCAAATTTGCCTGTTATCAGCTGATATGTATCATACCTTTGTTTAATCTTCTCTCACAATAAAATTTATATCTAAGGATCGAACTCCCGTGGGGGCAAGACCTCCGAGGTCGATCCGACCTCCGAGGTCTCTGCTTCCTAAGGCACAAACCCGCCCGGGGTACTGGATTCAGAAAAACCGCTTGAGATTGATCTCAAGCGGTTCTTTTTTATGACTATGATTCGGTTTTCTGCTGAGAACAAATTGGTTTATTACCCCATTAGGTAATAAAAAAATCAGGGATAATTTCGATCTCTATCCTCGACGTAAACAAAAACTTAGAACATCTCAAGGATAATCGATGAAGCGGTGCAAAGCAATGCTGCCCCGACCAGGGCACCAAGAACATACCCAATGATTGTTAGTGGTGAATGCATTCTTCTTTGGCCCGGTTCCCGATCTTCCGCAAATTGAGTTATCATCTTAGCAGACTGGCGAGCCAGATCTGGAAATGACAGATCGGTCAGCCCAGCCCAAAGCCAATCTTTTTCATCAAGGGGGATAACCAGGCGAGATCCCGTAAATTGCTCCAGCCAGACGCGGACTTCCTCTGGCGGATGGGTTAGTAAATTTGAGGGGATTACAGCCACAGCGGCTGAGCCTAAGCTCTCGTCTAATGGATCACCTACCAGTTGAACAATAGCTGGCATGCTGGGGGCAATTGCCTTGAGAGCGTTCAAAATACCCTCTGCGAATTGACCTTCACCGGTTTCAAATACTGCTACGGGGAAAGCCGCATACTTCTCGGTCAGCGCCTTTGATACCCGCCGACCATCTGACTGTAAGCGGCGCCAGTGATAGGTGGAAAACACTACGAATAAAATCAGTAAAGCCCCTTGCTCCAGGATGGTTTGCAGGCTATCACTATCAGCATTTCCCAGAATAAGTTGGATTACTTGATACAGCAGCATGCCAGCGGCAATCATGGTACCAATTACACCGGCAAATAAGATCAAATATAAATATCCCCTGCGCACTAAGGAACGGCTGGCATGGTCGGCTTGCTCATCATCTTTGAGGATCTCCACTTGAGCAGGCCGCCAATGGAGGGTCCAAACTGGCAGGCCTACGAGCAGGGTAGCAAGCGTATTGGCTAACTGCTCGCGCGGGAAAGCTCCCCATAACTCTTGGGGGGGCACAAACATATCAATCAGCCACATAGCCAGCAATTGCAAGCTGACAAATGTTGCGATTAGGCCAGCCAGAGACAGAACGTAGTAGTACACCCGGCGATGACTTGCTTGCTCTGAGACCTGAGGAATGTTTTCTGTATCCTGCCATAACGTTTGTCGGAAATAACCCCAAACCACGGCGGACGGGATCAAAACGGAGAGGGCAACGGAAATCTCTAGCAAAAAATTCGACCAAACTGCAGTTTCCCCAAATATGCCGTTTAATAACACGCCCAGGATCACTCCCGCAGGAAACAGGGTTGCCAAAGCCCCCAACAAAGACAGAGCATATAGAATGCCTAGACGGATCCGAGATGATCTTTCGCTGGGATCCTTAATCGCATTTTTGATAATCTGCCAGCTGTAAACCCACACTCCTGCACCAATGAGAGCAAAACTGATCCCATTTACTATCACGGCATTAACTCCACCAAGGATATCTTCGGTAATGAACAGCAGCAGCAGCACCGCGCCACCATACAACATCAAAAAACCATAAAGCATCCAGAAATAGCGGTTGATGCGCCGCATGAGCGGTAAACTTTTTCCTTGTGGTTTTTGCCAATGCTGAACAATGATCCGCCAGAAATAGGCGGCCAACACTGCATTGACAACAATGGCAATTAGGTTATCTGACCAATTCTGATCAGTGCCGAATGCCAGCCCAAGCTCTCCTATATTGAGGATTAAAGCCAGAACACGCATCAGGATTGAGAGCACACTGTGCACAACAGGCACAACCAGAGCGATCCAGGCCGCATAAAGGAAAAAGGTACGCACACCCGAATACCCCTCATCTTCATCCTGCTGGGCATCGCGCTGAGCCAACCACCAATGGAAGAAGAATACTGGCAGTCCCACCAAAATAAATGCCAGACCGCCAGCTAAAGAATCAGCCGCAAGGGTAAACCCCTCCTCAAAGATCGAGCGTGCCAGGGTGATAAGAGCCCAAACTACAACTTCGAGGCTGATTAGGGTTACTAAATAAATATACAATCGCCGAATGGTCTTCATTTTCTCCTCTTTAAGGAACATCGCTCCTTAGTCGCGATAAGGGTCGTTATACCAGTCCCAGCCCCAAAATGGGTAAGGCATACTTTCAATTTTCCAATCGCCTTTTTCATTCTTGACTAAGTTGGCGACTGAATTATTGCGGTATACACCGCTGAATGGACCCGGGCTGATCTGTACAGTCGTCACATCGACCCAGGCCGTGTTATCCTCACTTTCATCCCAACCAGTGATCTGAATGCCGGAATCTTCTGGACCGTTGTATTCTGTTTTAAAATAAGAACGAAAACTGCTAAATCCCGGTTTACCTTCCTCGTCAGCCAGATAGCCATAAGCCTTTTGGAAATCACCTTGTTGTAAGGCCAGGACATAATTGTGGACTATGCCATCCGGAGTGTCCTCCTGCAAATAGGTTTGCCCATCACCCTGCCTGATGAAAAACACAACCAGGGCAGCAGTAATCAACACACCGATCCCTACCAGAATTCCGATTAAGAATCGATCTTTTTTCATAGCAATATCCTTTATTCAAATAGAGATTTTGGCTTCTTCTTTGTAAATAAAGCGATGTCTTAATTATACAGCGATAATTAAGATATTTTTCATCCCATTTACTTCACAACTTCAGATTGCTGGTGTAATATAACAACTATACTAAAACTGGGGGAAGGTCAGATCTCTACAAGGGCTTTTTCAACCAACTCTTTTACTGGACCAGGTAAATATTGTTGGTGCGCTGGGAATTAAATAGATTTTTGTTTCGGGACCCTCCTTCCTGTTTTGAAAAACAGTTATACTAAAGGAATATCCCTTTTAATTACCCAAAACAGCAAAAAAATTAGAGCTGGTAATTTTTTATAGCCAAATAAACTACCAGAAAAAAATAAAAACAAGAATATTTGATCCTCTTGAAATTATTGTGAGATTTATCATTGGGGAATCAATTAACAGTTTGCTCGAAAAATCCGGGTTCTGGATTTATTAATCCTGATTAGTAAAATGTTTTGAGCCAATTTAAAGGGCTTTCCACGATGTGCGCAGGTGATTAATTTAACAGCAGAGGGAAAAATGGATAAGAAAAGAAAAGTGTTGTATTGGATTGGAGGAATAATCGGGGCGCTCATCTTAGCCACCATTTCCTGGATGGTTCTTGAAACTGGCGTTGAAATTTCTTCAAAAGCTGATTTCTGCGGTACTTGCCATTCCATGGAGCCGATGGTCGCTTCCTATAAAGCATCGAAACATGGGGGTAATAATCCAAGAGGAATTATGTCTGCTTGTACAGACTGCCATGTATCACATGAAAATGTATATACTCATTTCATTGGTAAAGCAAAATCCGGAACGCATGATATTTGGGTTACAGTGTTTACTGATGAAATGAATAATGATTGGCAAGCTCTGAGGGAAGAACGAGAGGATTATGTGTATGACTCGGGTTGCTTCACCTGCCATCGAAATTTGGAAAATGCAACCCAAGATACAAAAGAACACAACAATTATTTTGCCGGGTTAATTGATGCCCAATGTGTCACCTGCCATGAAGAAGTTGGGCATTCGAATCTCAATAAATATTTACTGGAAGGCAAATATGCAACAGGAAGATAGATCAATAGCCAGTAAGGTCAATTTTGAAGAGGTGAAAAATGAAAAGATATAAATTGATAGTAGGGATCACAGCATTATTGTTATTTTCTTTGGTTTTTGTTGCTTGTTCTAGCGAGACCACTGCAATTTCCGAAGAGGAACAAGCTGAAATTAAGGAACTCACTGAAGAAGCAAAAACATGCATTGAATGCCATTCTACAGAAACGCCTGGCATTGTTGCAATATGGGATCAAAGCGCACATGCTGAAGTTGCGATCAGCTGTCTTGACTGCCATTCAGTGGATCCTGATTCCCCTCTGGCAATGAGTGACGTTGAAGGACATGAGGACATCAAGGGGAGCGTGTCAATGCTTGTGCCACCTGCAGTGTGCGCTGAATGTCATGAAAACCAAGTTGAACAATTCCATGCCAGTGGGCATGAACGAGCTTATTTGCAAGTTGCTGCCAGTGCCTCAATGCAAGCCTTGATGTATCATCATGAAGGGCAAGATCACCCCGAATTGTCTGGTGCATCGGCTGAGACAGGATGCTACCAATGTCATGGAAATGAAATCGTTGTTGATGATACCGGACACCCAACAGCAGACACATATCCAAGTTCTGGAGTAGGCAATGTTTATCCCGACGGTGATGTGGGAAACTGTTCAGTATGCCATACCCGCCACAGCTTTTCTATTGCTGATGCTCGAAGACCAGAAGCTTGCGCCAGCTGTCATCTAGGCCCCGACCATCCAGACATAGAAATTTATGAAGCAAGTAAACATGGTCAAATTTACCATTCGGATGGCGAAAATTGGGTCTGGGATCGACCTCCTGGAGAATGGGAGCCTGGTGATTATTCAGCACCCACCTGTGCAACCTGCCATATGAGCGGGATTGGTGACCTGGAAGTTACCCACAACATTTCGGAGCGATTGTACTGGAATCTTTGGGCGAAAATTTCCAAGCCTCGAACTGATCCTGACGTCATGGATATGTACTATGGTGACGGTGAAATCGGGCGGGAACTAATGACGCAAGTTTGTACGGAATGCCATTCAACTACTTTGACAGAATCCTTCTTCGTTTCTGGGGATAAGGCAGTTAACCTGTACAATGATGCTTATTTTGCTAAAGCTGAAGAAATGCGGGTAGAACTTGCTGAATTAGGGCTTCTGAAGGAGAATCCCTGGAAAGATGAATTCCAGATCATTTACTATTACCTCTGGCACCATGAAGGCCGTCGAGCACGGCAGGGCGCTATGATGGCTGGAGCAGATTGGTCACACTGGCACGGTTTCTTTGAATTGATGCAGGATATATACAAATTGGAAGACATCTATCAGCTGAGAATTGAAACAGGAGTAATTGAATAAAGTTCTTCCCTGTACTGCCAAGAATCAGGAAAATTGGATCGGAAAAAATTAGCACGAGAAATTCATTTTCAATTTGAAGGAAACAGAACGCAGCCTGGATTCCCCGGCTGCGTTTTTTTCCTGGTTGTCAGGCATCAATGGCAGATCAAGATCGGAACATCCGACCGGCGCAGCAAGGCATCCAGGGTGCTCCCGAACAGCACTTCCATCACTGGTTGGTAACCGTAACCGCCCACGATCAGGAAATCACAGCCATGGGATTTTTTGTTCCCAAGAATGACCTCACCTGGAGATCCAATTTCACTGATGAAATTCGCCTTAATTTTCCTGGCTACCAAGTATTCCCGGGCCTTGTCGAGGGGATTAGTCCGGGCAGCGCTGTCCTCCGGAGCTGTTACAACTGTTAGCTGGACTCCCCATTTTTCCGCCAGGTAAGCCGCCAGGTAAAGGGCTTCGGTGGCTTTGGGACTGCCGTCATAGGCCAGTAGTCCGTGTTTCATATCTGAAGTAGCCGGCACAGCCAGCAGAGGACGGGGACAGTTCTGCACCAGGGAGCGGATGCCTGATCGTAATCTGGCATCAGGCCGATCCTGGGGAGGGTGCTCCAGGCTGAAAATCAACAGATCATTCCACAGCGCCCGCTGGGTGATGGTTTTAAGAACCTCTCCGTCTTCAAAATAGAGTCTAGGATCTTGTTCCTGTTCTTGACTTCTTTTCTGAAATTCTGCCTTGATCTCTTGTTGTGTTGAAGGATGGTTGCCATCGTTGCGGCTGACATGCAGAGCTGCAATGCTGCTGCCTTCTATTTCCGCAATGGTGAAAGCCTGTTCCAGGGCTTTCCAGCCGCTATCTTCTCCGTTAAGCGCAACCAGGACAGCTGAAAAGATTTGGCCTTCCTTCCTGGGCATTAGATGGATCCTGCGCCAATCCCCGATTACGAGCGGCTGAACAGCAACCTGGGGAAAGAGATATTTCTTTATCCTCCTCCAGCGGTGAACCAGGCGATTGCCGTAAGCTGCTGCGAGGCTGTCCACAGCCGCGGCAGGTTTAATTTCCCAACCGTACTGGCGGCTGAGTTCTTGTTGATATTGGGTCAGCCAGAGATAGAGATCTGTTGGAGTGCGCTCCGGAAAATCCCGCAGCAGGCCTGATTGCGAGACAGTCTGCAGCACTGGCAGGTAAACCTCTTCCACCCAGTTTTCCGCGGCTTCCTGAAAAGAATAGGGATAATGATGCCAGATCTCGAGGTTGAGCTGATGTTTGCTGATCTGCTCCCGAAGCTGCCGGTAAGCGCCAGGGAGACTGGTGGCAAATTCCAGGTCCGGCCGCTGCTCATCCATCCCGGTTTCCTTGAGGAAGCGGACCTGCCGGTGTTTGATGATTACATCCTCGAAATCATCCTCAGGTGTCAGGGGAACGGTACTTTCAATCTTTGTGACATAAGCCGGGATCCGGGTCATACCGCGCTGCCTGGCGACCGATACTCGGTGATTGCCATCCAGGACAAAATAGACCTGGTCAATTTGATAGACATCTATGGGGCGGATTTGCTGATCCATTTTCAGCTTCACTCTTTGCCAGCGTTCCGGGTCAACTGCTTCACGGGGGAAGAACTTGCGGGTAAAGTCTCTCGGCCGGCTGACACTGCCCACAATTGCATCAAGGGGAATATCCACCAGTCCCAGCTTCTGGGTTTGTTCATACTGGAGCTGGTCTTCTACCTGGTGGAACTGGATTAAATGTTTGGAGGAGCCGGTCAGCGTACCCCAGATATTCTCCAGAGCCGCTCTGCGGCGGGCATCCCTGAAATCCTCAGCCGTATTGGCCAGGGAAGGGATGTAGGGTTTTTCTCTGGGAACATGGTGACGCTGACCAGGACGGATTATGCCTTTGCGGTGGCCGTAGGTGTTGATGACCTTGGTTTGTCCTTCTACAGTTTCTACCGTTTCATCTTCCGTGTAGACATGAATATGCCCGTGAAAGAAGTAGGCTGGCTGAAAGGTTTTAATCAACCAGCGGAAGGCTTTGAAGCCACCGTGGATGTTGCTGTCCTTGTCGTGAATTCCAAATGGAGGGCTGTGGGTAAGAACCACATCAACATAACGACCGTAAATAAATTTATTCCAAAGCAGCCTGGGGACCATGCCGAGGACGTAGCGCCACATTTCATTCTGGGAATACAGGAATGGACCTTCCTTATAAGGCAGGGATCCTTCAAAACCGGCAAAGATCAAATCATTCAGCACCACTACCCGGTTATGAAGGTCAATTGCCCCCCGGGGGCCGTAAAGGGGTCCGCTCTTGCCATACTCCACCCGGGGATCGTGGTTCCCCCTCACATAAAGGACCGGAACCTCATAAAGCTGGAATAATTTTTCGATATGGTAGTAGGGCAGATCTCCGCAGGACAAGATAAGATCGACATCCTTAAATTCTTCATAGGTGTCTTTCTCAAGCAGTTGTGAATCGATCCGATCGCTGATGGAGAGAACCTTTAAGGCGCGGCTGGGCATACCTTATCTTAATCGCTTTACTCATAATTTGGCAAGTTGTTAAGATACCAAAGCAGGATAATTCATTAGTAATTCAACCTCTCTGAACCTAGCATCCACTGCTGATGTTTGGCTTAATTCCCTCAGAGCAAAGATAAACCTGCTTTCCAAATAGATAAAATATCTTGTATTGTAAAAAAACAAGTGATCGAATAAACAGACTTTTTGTCAATCTCGTAAAAATAATTGACAGCAAAGTTTTTTCAGCTAGTTATATGAAATCCGGGTTGATTTGTCGGTCATCGTAGGTGCGGTGAGTGGTTCCCAGGCCGGATCATCCCAGGTTCCCAAACTGGTGTGCAGGTCAAGATATTTCTGAGGGATGGGGTGCGTCCCCACCACGACTTTTACATCGTAACGAGCTTCGAGGAAGTCTTTGAAGGTATCGATGTAAGGGCAAGGCGGATACCCGACAACGAGGCCAGTAGCCAGGTGGATGACCTGGGCGCCGTTCTTAACCATTTCGTCGCCAGCGTATTCAATATTGCCGCCAGGACAACCATCACAAGTTGTGTAGCCAACCAATTCCAGGTCCTGGTCAGAATAAATACTGAAAGCGCCTTCCCTGTTTTTCAGTGATCGAAAACATTTCCCGCCTGCGCAGCGGCGATAACGGTCACAAATAATTATCCCAATCTTTGTACTCATTTATCCTCCTATCAGGTGATTACTAAGATACCCAGCGGTGGGCCACAATTGTACCAACCGCGATAAAAGCTGAAGCAATAATGAAGAGTGTTGTATACGAGCCATATTGTAAAAATACACCAGCAATCAAAGTAAGGAAGGCTAAGGGTAAGATCAAAACTGCATTTAATCCTGCGTAGGTGGGGCGTTCAGCAGCAGGCGCCAACTCGAGCAGTGCGCTTTGAAAGCCAACTTTACGGCCGGTAAAAGTCGCTCCGGCCAGGAAAAACACCAGCAGCAGGGCCGACCAACCCAGGGGAGCCAAAGCAATTGCCAAGAGAGGAGTCATTGTTGAAATCGACCCGCACACAACCAGCATTTGACGGCTGCCGGTCCGGTCAACAAGGCGCGCCCAAAGCAAATTTGCCAATACACCGCCCAGAATCTGAGCCAGCAAAAACCAGCCAATTGCATCTGGAGGAGCGCTAACTTTCTCGCGCGCGAATACCACATAAAAAGGAAGTGCCATCAGGCTGAAACCTGTTAATAGTTCAATTATGATCAACACTTTTAATTTCTTGCTGGTTTCTCTGATTTTCTGCCAATAATCTTCCCATGAAAGGCTGGGCATTTCTCCTAACGAAGTGACTGGCTCTTTCATAATCCAGAAGCCGAGGGAGGCGATCGCTAACCCAAGAGCAGCTAATCCAAATAATAAAGCATAGTTATTGGGATAAGTAGTATGAGCCAGAATCTGACGAGCTCCTAATGCCGCGCCCACTGCAAGCGGGCCGGCAAGGGCTTCCTTCCCTCCGAAGAATGCTCCCCGGCGTTCTGCGGGGATGACCTTGCCAATAATATCCGTATAGGGAATATTACCCAGCCCACCTCCAGCATAAAAGATAGCCAGCATCACCACCAGCGTCCAGGCTAATATCATTGGTTGTTTATCGCCAATCGTATAAATCAAAAATGCCAGTATTCCCCAACTGCCAACTCGTAAATAAATGGCGGTCAGTAAATAAGGCATCTTAAGTGGACGATGCTCGATCCAGCGGGCCACAAATAGCTGGGGGAGAGCAGCTGCTACTGTCAGTACTGTGGAAAGCCCACCTACCCAGATTGTCGAGCCGGTCAGGTCAGCTACAAATGCGGAAATTACAGTTGTTGGTTGAGTCAGTGAGACCCCAAGGGCTAAAAACGCTCCATGCCATAATCCACCGATAAAGTTGCGTCGTTGTTCTAGCGAAGAGTTATCCGCCTTGTTGTTTTCTAAGCTTTGCATTTAATCCTTATTTTTTATTGAAAAAGTGAGTTGAACAGGATTCGGGCAGCCCCTCAGGCAGCAGCCGGTCAAACCAATCTTGTTGGGTAAATATTCGATTCATTTGTTAACCTCTCCAATAAAGTTGTTCATTCCTCAATAAATTTTGGCGTTCTTCTTATCAATCAGCTTTTTTACCAGGTCCATCTTTATCCATTTCTTTTTATCTTTAATGGTTTTGCACATCCTGAGGATAATAAGAGGGTGAAGCACTCCAGAAACGAATCCCGTTCCGTTCCACGACTTGCAGCTTGCCGCTCT
Organism: Anaerolineales bacterium; assembly: GCA_049644685.1. GTDB lineage: Bacteria > Chloroflexota > Anaerolineae > Anaerolineales > UBA11858 > B10-G9. The sequence continues at coordinate 2,290 of JBARSJ010000218.1, read as the reverse complement.
CTGCCAGGGTAGACAAAGCGTTCGTCACATCACCTGTTGCCCATTTTTTTAATGTCTCTACCAATTCGTCTTCACTCATAGGATGGCGAGTGACAATTCCCACAACCGCCTCTACCAACGTTTTTACTCCGCCAAGATCATAAGATCCACTTGCAGGGAGAATAACCCGAGCCGTATTGCCTAATATTGCTGAAGCCCGTCTTAAACCATCCTCGCTGGGTGGCTTTACCCAGGTTTCCACCGGCGGCCGAGTTGGCTGCATGATATGTACTTCATCTGGTTTTATCCGATTAAGGGCAGAAGCTATCTTGCTAAGCTGATCCTCAGTATCATTTATATCCTTCACTAACATGACCTCAACCCATAAGTTTCCTTGATATTCCTCACTAAAAGTAATCAACCCATCCAATAAACTGTCGAAAGAAAACCCTGGGTAAGGGCGATTGATCTGCTGGTAAAGTTCAGGGGTCCCTGCGTCTAGAGAGGGGAGTACCGCATCAGCCGCTAATAATTCCTGGCGTACTTCCGGCAAATACAGCAAAGACCCATTGGTAATCACTGCTACCGGCAGCCGGGTTATTTTTTTTACCTCCCGGATAAGCCATCCAAGGCTGGCGTGGAGCGTTGTCTCTCCAGAACCGACAAATGTGACCCAGTCGATCTCGCCTGGCTGGTGAGCCAAGAGCGCGTTTTTTGCTTCAGCCAGAATTTCATCAGCCGGGAAAAAATCTTTGCGTTCATTTACCATTGGTTTAGAGCGACCCAACTGGCAGTATACGCAGTTCCAATTACAGGTCTTTAACGGCACAGGATCAATTCCCAATGATTGTCCCAACCGTCGAGTAGGAACTGGCCCAAATATATAGTTCATCAGATTTCTTTACACCAACTTCTATATGCCTTTGAAATCACAAAAAAGGGAAAATGTTCCAACCGAGTACTGATTGGAGAATTGATCTTTCCATCAGAGGAGGTAATCGGTTCCTTCATGATTCGTATTCTCTCATTGCCAATTGCCATTCGACCTAGTTTTATTTTCATTTTAGTTCCTGGTCGTAGGTTTTTAGCAGGTTGTTTATTTCGTTCCGTCTAATGCGCAAACCGCCGATTAACTCAGCCAGGTAGTTTTTGCCCTCAGGCAGCAGCTGATAAACTCGACGCTGCGGCCCCCGGCTTTCTTTACCTATGTGGGAAGTGATCCAGCCGGATTCTTCCATCTCACGAAGAGTTCGATACACCAGGCTGGGATCAACCTGTTTGGAATTGAATCCAAACTTTGTTAATCCATCGAGCAAAGAATACCCATGAGCATTCTCCCGGGATAACAAAAATAACAAAACTGGGCGTAAAAAACCCATCACCCCTTGATGCCGCCGTCTCCTTACTTTGCCCAATTCTCTTCCCTCTGACATGAAATCCTCGATTTATTGCTGATCCTTGTTATCTAAAGTTTAATCGTCTACTGGACAAATGTCAATAGAGGAAGAAAAATTGTAATTCCAATTATTTGCTAGGGTTGAGGGTGTTATAATTTTTTTATAATTCCAAATTATCCAAAAGTGGATACCCCATAGGCTTTTTGACGATAAGAGTTCAACGAAGCAGTGTTTATGGAAATTAATATCTGGACTATCTTGTTGGCTTCGGGGCTGACCGCAGTGGTCACCGGTCTGGGCGCGATGCCCTTTTTATTCATTAAAAACATTAACCGCTGGTGGTTGAGTATATTCCAGGCCGCAGCAGCAGGATTAATGCTGGGTGCCTGCTTTAACCTGATTGAAGAAGGGGCCCATCTGAACGCCTACAGGACATTTTTAGGCATTCTGTTGGGGTTGGTAATGATTGTTGCCGCAAATCGTTTGATCAGCCGTCGGTCAAACTTGGATATGGGAGAGCTGGCGGGAGGAGATGCCCGTAAAGCGCTTTTAATTCTGGGGATCATGACCGCCCATTCTTTTGCGGAAGGCATCGGGGTGGGTGTCTCGTTTGGCGGCGGAGAAAAACTGGGCTTGTTCATCACCGCGGCAATTGCCATTCACAATATTCCGGAGGGATTGGCAGTCAGCTTGGTAATGGTTCCCAAGGGAACAAAAGTTGGTAAAGCCGCCTTGTGGAGCATCTTCACCAGTCTTCCCCAGCCGTTGATGGCAGTACCGGCTTTTTTGTTTGTCAGCACTTTTGAACCCTTCTTACCGGTTGGATTAGGATTGGCTGCCGGAGCCATGATCTGGATGGTCTTTGCCGAGCTGATTCCGGATGCTTACGAGGGCGCTTCTGGCGCCGAAATTGG
>JBARSJ010000217.1:0-4001 GCA_049644685.1 Anaerolineales bacterium | reverse complement strand
TAAAAGGAAAGGGGCGAGGGGATAGGTCCCATCTGGAGCAGCACCTACCCCCCAACCCCCTTCCAACTGGAAGGGGGAGTTAGGAGCTCTCTCTACCCGAGGGATAAATCCCCCGGCTAAGAACTTCACCCGCTGGGCTTTAAATCAGAGGAGAAGGGATATTCCAGCCCAATTTATTGGGCGCTGTTTTTAGCCCGGTCATTCATGACCGGGATTGATGAACTAGCAAAGGACAGGAGCTTTACAAAGTTTAATAATAAGGAGGATGCGTAATCCTCCAAGGATTACGCATCCTATAACATACCTATGAACCCTTCCAACCCCCAGCACCTCCCCCCGTCACCTGTCCTGAGTAGCGCGACAGAGGAGCGCGTATCGAAGGGCCCAGTCACCAGGGCCCAGTCTCCCAGTCTGCTTTTATGGTTTCTCCCTCTAGCTTTCCTGGCTGCCTTCTACTTCTACCCGCTGGGAAGCATCCTGGAACTAAGTTTCTCCCGGGCAGAGGGCGGCATGCTGGCCGGCTTGTGGAGTTCGATCAGCTCCTCCACAGTGCGGAACTCGCTGGGATTTACCTTTAAGCAAGCATTTGCCTCCACGCTGCTGACCTTGCTGGTGGGGCTGCCCGGCGCCTATTTGTTTGGGCGGCATACATTCAAGGGAAAAAAGATCCTGCGGGCGCTGACCGGGGTTCCTTTTGTGATGCCTACCCTGGTGGTCGCAGCCGGCTTTTATGCTCTTTTGGGTCCCAACGGCTGGGCCAATGCCTTTCTGATGAGGATTTTCCAGCTGGATGCACCGCCGATCCAATTTGTAAATACCTTCGCCGCTATCCTCACCGCCCATGTGTTTTACAACACCACTATCGTGCTGCGCCTGGTGGGAGATTACTGGAGCCGGCTGGATCCCCGCCTGGAATCTGCGGCCCGGACCCTGGGGGCAAACCGTTGGCAGGCACTGAAGGAAATCAGCCTTCCTTTAATAACCCCGGCAATCGCCGCCGCAGCCCTGCTGGTCTTTATCTTTGATTTCACCTCCTTTGGGGTGATCCTGATCCTGGGCGGACCGCAGTTCTCCACCCTGGAAGTGGAAATTTATTACCAGACCATCAGTTTATTTAATTTACCCCTGGCCGCGACCCTCTCGCTGCTCCAGGTGGGCTTTACCCTGGTCCTGACTATAGCTTATACCCGGATCACCGCCGGACTGAGCCAGCCGGTTAACCTGTCTTCGGCGAAAACCACCCAGGGTCCAATCATCAGCCGGAGAGGAAAGCTTATCGCCGGGACCTTTATCCTGGTACTGCTGGTTTTCCTGATTTCACCCTTGGCTGCCCTGGCGGGGCGTTCATTTACTCCCCTGGGGGCGGGCGAGGGTACTGGTTCAGTTTTCACCCTCTCCTTTTACCAAGCGCTGGCTTTAAATCCCCAAGAATCTCTCTTTTATGTGCCGCCTACGACAGCATTGGGGGTTAGCTTTGGGTACGGGTTAATCACTGTCGTCCTGGCCCTGGTATTGGGGCTGCCGGCTGCCTGGGCGCTGGCTAAAAAGAACCTGACTATTCTGGACCGGATCCTGGATCCGGTGTTGATGCTGCCGCTGGGCACTTCCGCGGTCACCCTCGGTTTGGGATTCCTGGTGGCATTGGATCAACCCCCGCTGGATTTAAGGGCGTCTCCCCTCCTGGTGCCAATTGCTCATACCCTGGTGGCTTTTCCTTTTGTGGTGCGCAGTTTAACCCCGGCACTGCAGTCCATTCAGCCCAATCTGAGGCAGGCAGCCTCGGTGTTGGGAGCATCCCCCTGGCAGGTATTCAGATTAATTGATCTGCCGTTGATCGGGCGGGCAGCCCTGGTGGCGGCTTCCTTTGCCTTCACAATTTCATTGGGAGAATTTGGCGCCAGTTCGCTGATTGTGCGCCCGGAGTATCCCACAGTACCGATTGTGATTTACCGTTTGCTTTCCAGGCCAGGCGCTTTGAACTACGGGCAGGCCATGGCTTTGAGCACCATCCTGATGGGAGCGACATTGGTAGGAATGTTAGTGATGGAGCACTTCCGGGTGGGAGAGGTGGGCGAGTTTTAAGGTGGGGTGAGGGGAAGAACTCTTGACTGGAGAAATGGATGTGATAGAATTTTATTCGCTGGGGGGCGTGGTGTAGCGGTTAACATGCGGCCCTGTCAAGGCCGAGATCGCCGGTTCGAATCCGGTCGTCCCCGCCTCAGTAAAAGAAGGAACCACTCGTTTTGGAGTGGTTCTTTTGGTTTAAGGTCTTTGCAACTACTCTAAGGGTTCCGATCGTGTAAGATATGTTACACTGCAGATAGTGTGAAATAAAATACAATGTCGCCTTAAATGGTTAACCCGGGGTTGAAAGATAATTAGCGTTATACGTTTATATTTTTTGGGAGGTCATGAATGTACGAAGTAAATCAAGCCCCCGCGAGTGAAAAATTCTCAGCAGCTTGGTTAAGTGCCGCAAAACACTTACAAAATCAGGGTGGAGAGTCAATAAAATGGCTTAGAACAGATTTGAATCCACCTATTGCGGAGCATTTATCATTTTTTATTGGTAACCAACTGGTATTTGTATTTGTGGGTGTTGAAGGTGTTCGCAGTCCAAGTCCCAGGTCGTTCTTCCTTGAAGCTGCTAATGAGGCAAAAGCTATTCCAGCATTACTTCCCATGAAATATAACGATACTGAATTCCAGCCAATGCAACCTGGTTGGGGATTGATAGATGCTAAGACCTATAGATTATTGGATCCCACTAATTTGGTCTCGAATGAACTAATAGAAATGTCAGATTGGGAAGTCCACGATTTCGCTATTCAGGTTTTGGTTAATTTTGTCAAAGAAAATAGTAGTGCCATTTTATCTAAACAATCATCACTTCATATCGACCCATCAATTTGGTTCAGGGATAGTAAAGGTGATTCATTTGTGGTTGTCCGGTCGGGTAGATATCCACTTATGGAAGCCCAAAGACCAGAAAACCTAATTGAAATAGTACGATCATGTGAACCTAAAAGTCGTTTAGGATACTTTGCATCAATTATTGTTGCAAACCATGATCAACAATATTCGAGTGAACAAATCCCTTTATATAGAGGTCAAGGGATGGTCGTCCGTTTCACAGAATTAGAACCGCTGAATTACGCATAACCCCTGCTCTACTCGACACTTTGTCTGCGCCATTCACGATGTTTTGCGCTCCGCTCTGAGCTGGGGACCTAAAGACTGACTGGATGATGGAGTGAGGGAAACTGAATACTGACCACTGTATACTGAATACTGGAAACCGGTGTCAACTGATCTCATCTGTCAGGCAGAAAGTGGAAATAAATCATGAAAGATAAGCGGTATTGGCGAAATCTAGCCCTGTTTGGATTTTCTGTTCTTGCCTTCCTCCTGGCGGTGGGAGTTCTGCATCTGGCACGCCAGAAGGCATTTGAATATGTTCATCCAACGCGCCAGGTTCATTCGCTAGACGACAATCCAGCCAGCCAGGGGATCCCCTACCAGGAAATCGTCCTGATCACATCCGATGGATTAGCCTTGCGTGCCTGGTACACGCCGCCGCAGAATGGCGCGGTAGTTCTTGTAGCCCACGCCCATAATGGCACCCGACCAACAAACATGCACAGCCTGTTTGCCCGCCACGGGTTCGGTGTGGTCTCCTGGGATTTTCGGGCTCATGGAGAGAGTGAAGGTGAGGTTTGCTCCCTGGGATACTACGAGGTGCTGGACGTGGAGGCAGCGCTTGACTTTGCTTTATCGCAGCCAGATGTTGAACGGGTAGGTGCCTGGGGCGGTTCGATGGGAGGGGCAACAGTTATTATGGCTGCGGCCCGCCGGCCGGAGATTGAGGCAGTTGTGGCGGACAGCGCTTTTGCTGCCCTGGAAGATGAGTTAATTGTGATGATCCGACTGGAATGGATGCGTCCCCTGATCCAATTCCTTGCTGAGAGGGAAACAGGGGTTAGTATTATCGACCTGCGCCC
>JBARSJ010000216.1:0-15097 GCA_049644685.1 Anaerolineales bacterium | reverse complement strand
AGCCATTTGAATCAAGAAGAGAAAGAAGATGCCAAAAGCAATAACAATTAAATGTGACTTTTTCATATTTACCTGCTCCTTTCTGTTCGAGTCTGATAATTCCATTCCAATAAAAGCATAACGAATGAGCTCAGCGGCTCTGAGCGAAGTCGAAGAGTCCGCTGCAGCGGGGGTTAGGGGGCTAAATGACCGGCCCAGAGCCACGCAGCACGATAATGATCAACCGCGCTGAGATACTCCCAATTAAGTCTCTCCACATCTCCTTTACCTAATTCACGCTTTGCATTTTGAATATCCAGGAGGTCTACACCACCTGCACTTCGCTCTTCAATAGCAAGCACCGCAAGTCCTCGATCAGCAAGCATGATCTGTTCAACAAGCGCTGGCAGCAAGGCTAATCTCCCAAGAGGAAACTCTTCCACATTTTCGAGGTTTTCCAACTGCGCAAGCGCCTCCAACTCAAAAAGAAACACCGACTCCCCCTTGGCCGGATCCAGCCTAGAGGGGCCATCCCAGAGATCGGGCTCCAAGGAACGCTCAAGTGCAATCAAGGCAGCATCTAATGATTCTTTCAGGTCTTCCGTGGTCATTGAGGATTGCAGACCCCGTAGTCGATCCACCGCATCCTGCTTGGTCATATCAAAATGGGGAGTTACTTTGAGCACTGAATCTTGTAGCTCTTCTTTTTGCAGCTTCCCAAAGAACCGGTGAGCTTCATTTTCATAGGGTCCATATAGGAACGAGATAGCCTCGCGATCGGATAGATCAGCAAACTCTTGTTGGGAAAACCTGAAGGTCATTGTACGTGTATCGCCCGCAAGAAAGCCACCCGAGAAGAATTCAGTATCACCGATACGCAGGACCACAGGCGCATTCCTAACCTCAAACCCATTTGGGCTATAGAGCTCGATTTGAATGCTGGAATCTCCAACATCGGTTGATCTTAGTGTCACCACAGGTTGAGTCTCGGGTTCCGTTGGTTGCAACTCTATGGTGGGCGTACTCCTAGATATGCAAGCTGAAAGCAGAAGGGTCAGCATAAAACAACTTCGAACGAAAATGCGCTTCCAAACCGTCATATTCCTCCCTAGATCATATAAACCGAGGCATAAAGCTTGGCTAAAAATCATACAAATCACTTCAGTTCTTCTTGGTTTTACCTTTATTGTTGTCGTCCTCCGTATCGATTTCGATCCCTCCGCTGCCTTTACCGGTATCATCAAGCTCACATTGCGTTGGGTCTTCATCCAATAGGTTAATTGCTTCCGCCTAACGTATGAGCTCACCCGCCTAAGATAACTTGATTATACTTGCGCCGCCGCTTCACAAAGGTCGGGTGGAGCGGGGGTTAGGTGACGCAGAGATACAAACTAGAGAAATGGGCAGCGATAAATTCCTTAGCCCTGGATTGTTCTTTGCAGGCAGCAGTACTGATTTAAGCCTAGGGAATTAACTGAGGTTCTAAAACCATCCAGGACCGACCTCCGTTCTCAGTTTTCACCAGCGTAATTTCATCATCATTTCTAGCTACTGCCCAGCCGTGATGCGCATCGATAAAGTTGAATTGGCCCTGCCATGTAACTTCGTTGATCTTAGTCCAAGAATGGCCACCATCTTCCGTCAAGTGGATCTCCTCGCCGAGCATCCATCCTACGCTCGGGCTGAGGAGGTAAAGGCGCCCACTTGGCGCAGGGAACGATTGCCAGCTTAGTCCACCGTCTTGCGTCGAGTATAGGTAGTTGCTGAATATGTATTCATTGTCAATCGATCCTGCGTCACGCAACATGCGGCATTCAACAAGAAGAGCCACCTCGAGCTTTGAAAATGCATGTGGGAAGGCTGTCCCGCATTCGAAATCAGAGATGGATGGATCAGAGGTTGAAGGATCTTCAGGTTCCGGAACATATTGGCATTTCCACGTCGTCCCACCATCTTGGGTCCAGTTGATGTGAGGTGGGATATAAAAGCCGCTGCGCCTGAAAGTCATCACCCCTGTTGTCGTATCTCCAAAGGCAAGATCACCTGACAATCCTGACGAAGTGCCAAGAGCATCGAGGACAGCCTCCCAGGACTCGCCTCCATCCACCGTCCTATACAGTCCTGTATACGCTCCACCTGCCCCGGCGTAATCGTACACGACGAACCAGCCGTGCAAGGGATTGATGAAATCTACAAAGCTGCCATAGCCGGATCCCTTACCCCCCGGCAACTTACGAATGCGCCAGGTCGCCCCCCCGTCATCGGTGGACAGCATGACTTTCGCCGTGAAGGCGTATCGGTCCCCTTGGTCGATAATGAGAGTTGAGATCCAGGCCCGACGATCATCCATAAAAAAACCTTCCCCAAGCCGTGGAATCCAGTCCTGCGGAATATAGGCTGACCAGCTCTCGATTGGGGGTGTGACATCCTGCCAGGAATTGCCTCCATCCGATGTATGAAGAATGAGGACGTTGTCCCCGCTTAAAGCAAACGCCCAACCAGAAGTTTCACTGGTCATATGGATTTCAGTGATAATAGGAAACTCAGCTGAGGGGTCAAGTGTGACGTGGGGACCGATTTCAATTACTGGTAGTTCAGTGGCTAACGGGACCGCCGTTTCTGTAACGGTTGATGTTTTTGTCGGAGTGCTTGTTTGAATGAAGGTCGCAGGCTGAGAGACTCCCATCGCAGGAGTGACAATACTCGGTGTATGAGTTACACATCCCGATACACTAGACAATAGAAGAATGACAAGTGAAAACTTTATCTTCATTGGATCACGTTCTCTCCCTAGTAATTCTTCTCTACTCCGCGGCACATAACGGTTTTGAGCTCAGCCGTCCCGCTCGTACTTTGAATTCCTTTTCAAGATTCCCTCGATTAGAATTTAGCTACCAAATCGCGCTGCCCGCGGGGTCGGCTGCAGCGAGTTGTTATGTGGTCATCTTGCAACTATGGATTGTTCATTACTGTATTTGTCTCCCACGAATGAAAGCCGTAGCATCATATCGAGCTAGACTTGCACCCGACAGTTGCTGTATGTGGCTGTCGATGCATCAAGATGTCTAGATTTCAACCGATTATTTCATCGCTTCGTCGGGCGACTTTCGTTGTGTCGTTTCCCAGAAATAGGATCTCGTTGCCGAATGGATCGTACATCGTGAACGCATCATAACCATATTCGGAACGACCTATCCCCATATAGAATTGGTCGTCAGGAACATCGACAGTCACCACTCCTTTTCGCTCCACGAATTCCCTCGTCTCATTAACATCCATAACGTAGAAGCATAGCTGCCCGGACCCGTGTATTACCCGACCTTTTCTAATCAAGTTGAGTCCAAGCCTTGCACCCTGAAATGGTAAGGAGAGCTCCATCCATCCAAACTCTTTTGGAAGACCCTCTGTCTTGTAGTCAAAGAGGACCTCGAATCCAAAGATGTCAGCATAGAATTGTTTCGCCTTCTGTAGATCTGTCACATTCAATATAAAGTAAGCTTGGTGGTTCTTCTTATACTCAATCAATGTTAAGTACTCCCGGGAATAGCATTTGCTGAGGCAACACTTGTTCATCTCCAGGCGATCTCTGCATTTTCAAAATGGCATCACACATGAACCACATAACGTTAATTATGTTTCAAATGCAAAATAATCCCTTATGGTGTTATATTGCAGAAGGTACAAAATCTATTATTGTGTTATCGTGCAGTGGCGTACTTTATTTTTTGTTCCTGGTATATAATCGAAGTATAGCATATTCGCTAATAGCCCTCCTCAAGAAACGAGAGGATAAAACCACCTCACTTGATTGCATGCAAATTTTCAGTTTTTCCCACCAAAAATCTTTCCCCAGGTGGTTATCTTAACCTCGGGTAAATCAAACAAACTGATTACCCAAGACCACTTTTTTGGATAACAGGATACTCCCCAGAATTAAAACAGCCCTTCCACGCTCAGGTAGCGTTCACCGCTATCCGCGAAAATGCAAACGATCACTTTGCCTTCGTTTTCCGGCTGTTTTGCCAGCTGTTCGGCTGCATAGGCAGTAGCCCCGGAGGTTATTCCCACCAGTAACCCCTCCTGTTTGGCAATCCGCCGGCAGGCAGCAAAAGCGTCACCCTCGCTGACCAGAAAGAAGTCGTCGATAAACTGCTTATCCACTGTCTCCGGCACAAAACCGGGCGCAGTTCCCATCATCAGATGAGGCTGAAAGATCCCCATTGAGATGTAAGGTGAGTTTTCCGGCTCGACCGCAATCAAATGAACTTCCGGATTCTGTTCTTTTAAATATCGGCCGCTGCCGCACAACGTACCGCCGGTGCCCAGACCAGCCACCAGGATATCGATCTTTCCCCCTGTATCCTCCCACAGCTCCGGTCCGGTGGTCCGGTAATGTGCTTTTGGATTAGACTGATTGACATGCTGGCCGACATAAAAATACCCGGGATTGTCTTTTAAAATCTCTTTGAGTTTTACCCGAGCTCCAGCGGTACCTTCCGAGGCAGGGGTGAGGATAATCTCCGCGCCAAACGAACTCATGATCCTGCGCCGTTCGACACTTTGAATCTCTGACATGACCAGAATTGCATTATAGCCTCTGACAGCTGAAATCCAGGCCACCGCCATCCCCGTATTCCCGCTGGTCACCTCAATCAGGGTATCGCCCGGTTTCAGCAACCCGTGCTCCTCCGCATCTAAAATGATCTGAAGAATAGGACGGTCTTTCAAACTGATGGGGTTAAGAAATTCGCATTTTGCATAAACGCCGAAGCCCGGACAGAATCGTTCCAAATGAAGCAGCGGGGTATTGCCAATCAGATCAATTACAGATTTTAGATACTTCAAGTTTTTTTCCTCCACTAAGGATATGCACAATAAGTTCTTTTTTCATCGAGGCAAATCCAATCCATTCCAGGCTTTTTCTCTTATTTCTTTTGGCCAGGCGAGGATTTGATATCGTACTCAACCACTAGCAAATATTCTTCAATTGTAGCAAATACCAGAGGGTACGGGGGTGATCTTTCGGCCCTGACCACAATTTTATCTAAATATGGTTAAATTAACCCTATGCAGATTAAAATCCTGGGTATCGGGCAGAGCATGAGGGGGGACGACGAGGTCGGTCTGGAAATTGTCCGGCGCTGGCAGAAATCCCACGGGGCTGACTATCCCCAATATACAATCGAAGCGGAAACAGCAGAAAGTCCCGGGTTGACGCTGCTGGGACATATTGCCGGGCTGGACGCGGCCATCCTGGTGGACGCGGTCCAAAGCGGCGCCCCTCCCGGGACTATACATAAACTCATTGAGGAAGACCTGCTTGACTTTGGTGCAGGAACCGGTTCAGCTCACGGCTGGGGCGCCGCTGAGACCCTCTCCCTCAGCCGTCAACTTGCCCCGGAGGACTTACCGGAGAAGATATTTATCATTGGTGTGGAAGCTGTTCAATTTGAACTGGGAGAGGGGCTCAGCCCGGCAGTGAGGAATGCGATTCCGGAAGCCGTGGAGATGATCAATGTAATTCTTGGGGAGTTTTTTGAGTCTAGCAGGAAAGGATTATTCGCTAAAATTTCCAGACTTCTGAGAATCCGCTAATAAAACAGCTGTCGTTGCGAGGAGGGAATCGAGGGGCTCAGGTTGATCGTCGACCTACATCGACGCTGCAGGTTTCATTAATCTTTAACCGCCCAGCCCTTCGACACGACCTCCGGTCGCAGGACAGGCACTCTGGCGGGGTAACCACCGGGCTAAGGAGGAGAACAATACCTAATTTGTGGATGATTTTATACTAATAACTACTCACTATTTACCCATGCTCACAGCTGAATACTGATAGGTGAAAAATCCTAGCATAGTGATATCCAAATACAGCCAGCCCGGGATCTGGGCTGGCTGTATTTCTATTTCCGTTGGTTTAACATTTCCTGGTTGCGCAATTATCCAGGTCTATTTTTCATGATTTGGATCAGGGGCACTTGCAATATTTCCCATCCTCATTGTACTCACCGCCGGCAGCCTTGCAGCTCTCAGGTCCCATCTGGGAATGGCAAACAACAGGAGTAGGTGTTGGAGGCGGTGATATCACTTCAAGTCCTTCAGGAATTGGAGGTGAACCCCATAACCTGATAGCATCAAATATTGTCCAGCAGGATTGCATAGGTACCAGGGGTGTAAATCCGTCTGCTCCCGGGATAGCGACCAGCAGGTAGGTGGAAAATGGATTCCGGGCCAGAACCTGGACAAAATCACCTTCTTCAAAGGTATATATCGGCGGCCAGTATTCAGGGTAAGTCCCTTCCCGGCAGAAAGCATTCTTACTAGCCGTCCCGGGTGCTGGTGCTGGGGGGCAGAGGCCAGATTCGTTGGTGTAAAACCAGCCCACATCTGATTCAGGTCCATATCCACCATCTTGAACAGCTGTCACTTTCCAGTAATAAAGCGTACAGTCAGTCAGAGGGTCGGTAATAACTGTAGTCGCGGGGAGACTAAACTCTCCTAGTAAATTTACACCACTGAAAGTAGGATCGGTTTGCAAATTGAGTAAATAACCATCCGGGATGCAGCCAGGTTCCCCCGGCCGGTAGCGCAGGTAAGCCGTCAGTGAGTCCAGTACTGCTCCATCCAGCGGGGCATATCTTTCAGGTGCCACAAGCCCTACCAGCGAGGAGCACTCCGGTCCGGTGAAAAAGCTGCGTTGGCTGCTGAATTCTCCCATGGTTGTCCCCATACCGCCCGCGATTTTCCAATAATATTGGGTGGCTAGTTCCAGGTCGACCCCGGGCATCCAGGAGGTGGCGATCGATCCGGTTCCGCCGAAAAGACTATTATCCGAAAAATCATAATCAACCGAGAGGCGCACTGCATATCCTTCCGGATCACAGGGTCCTGGATTGTTCCAATCCAGGACAGGAAGGATTGTATCCACTATTTCATAGACTCCCGGAGAGATCAGAACCGGTAGAGGAATATCAAGCGGATCGGTGCAGGCAGGTAAAACGCAAGCGCCGCTTGTGTCTATTGAAAATTCACCCACATCACTGTAAGGGCCTTCTACTCCCTCGCTCACTACTGCCACATGCCAATAGTAAGTCTGGCAATCATCCAGGAGGTAGCCGGCCTGGAAACTTCTGTAAGCGCTGTTGGGATTGTTAGCATCCATGGCCATTGTACTCATATCAGGAGTTGTTGAGATTAGCAAATGAAACCCTTCTGGCGCACAGCTGGGATCTGGATAATCCCAGGTAAATTCCGGATTAGCGATCGGAACAATTTCCTCATCCAGGGGCGTCAACCTGGTTGGCGCAACCAGCGAGGCTGCTGTACATACCGGGTCGGTGAAAAAAGAATGAACAATTGAAGGTGGTCCGTAAACCCCGTCTGCAGAAGGGATAATCCGCCACCAAAATTGGGTTGCTCCAGGGGGAGTTGATCCGAAACCCCACCTGGTACTCGGATTGCCTGTTCCCCCAAAATAAGTTGTATCCAGGAAATCAGGGTCCATGGATACTTCAACTTTATAAGCTTCAGGGATGCAGGTTGTTAATGGCCATTCCCACTCCAGGGAACTATAACCGCGATCAAAGATTCCACCAGGTGGAGGCATAAGGAGAGAAGGCATCACTAAATCCCCGGGATCACAAATTGGCTCTGTGAAAAACGACTTAATCATAAATGAGTATGAACTCTTTATTGAATCCTGGATTGCCGCAACGCGCCAAAAATATTCTTCAGCGGAATCCAGAGCAGGTGGAGACCAAGAGGTATTATCTCCACTAACCAGGTGTGTGACATCTATAACGGAAAAATCCCTTTCTTGAGAAAGGATGATCTCAAATTGGTCCGGTTCACAGGCTGGATCCATATGCCAGTTAAGAACTACCGAGCTGGGATCCAAAATTACCCAAAGAGCTGGATCATCGAGTTCAGGCGGGATCAGGGAACCAACATCACAAGGGGGCAGTGACGGGTCACAGCCGCTCAGTCCCAGTATGGATATGAACAAGAATAAAGCGATTAGCAGTGATTTTTTGGACATGTTCTCCTCCAGAGATATATGATCGTGTTCTTTTTATATTAATAACGAGATAATCAGGGAAAATGTTACACTGGGGAAGCCCAATCAACATCTAAAGGGGGGGTAATATTTTAATTCATCATACTGCAGGTGAGCGGGTTTTGCAACAATAATTCAGCTATTCAGGCTTCTTGAACCCCCTTGATCCAAAACAAAAAGCTGGTGCTTTATATAAACCAGCTTTTTGGTCTCATGGTATTCAGTATTCAGTATTCAAATTTTTAGCTGATCACTTCCAAGTCGCGGCCGACTTTTTCAAAGGCGGCCAACCCTTGATCCAAATCTTCTTTGCTGTGCGCGGCGGAGATCATCACCCGAATCCGGGCTTCCCCCTGCGGAACGGTAGGAAAGCCGATCGACATAGCAAAAACGCCCTCTTCAAAGAGCTTCCGGCTGAACTTTTGAGCCAATGGGGCTTCTCCCAGCATCACCGGTGTGATGGGAGTTGTGCTCTTCCCGGTATCAAATCCCAGGGTTTTCATTTCCTTTTTAAAATAAGCCGCATTCTCCCAGAGTCTATCAACCAATTCTGTAGAGGATTCCAGCATTTTCACTGCTTCAATACAAGCAGCGACATCAGGTATCGTCATAGCAGAAGAGAACAGGAACGGTCGGCCTCGCTGAAACAACCATTCCACAACCAGGGGATGTCCAGCTACTATGCCGCCCATCACCCCGAATGCTTTGGAGAGCGTACCGACCTCAACATCCACCTTACCGTGCAGCTTAAAATGATCCACAATGCCCCTGCCCCCTTCCCCCAGCACGCCTTCTCCATGGGCATCGTCCACCATCAGGATCACTTCGTAATCACGGGTGACATCATAGATCTCATCCAGGGGCGCGACATCACCATCCATGGAAAAGACCCCATCAGTCACCACCAGCGCCCGCCGGAAATCCGCCCGGAACTCATCCAAAGATCGTTTTAGAGAAGCCGGGGAGCAGTGGTCGTAGGGAATAATTTTGGCTTTTGCCAACCGGCAGCCGTCGATGATGCTGGCATGATTCAGCCGGTCAGAAAAAATCACATCTTCCTTTCCCACCAGAGCAGGGATCGTTGCCAGGTTAGCACTGAACCCGGATTGAAAGGTGATCGTTTTCTCCACTTTCTTAAACGCAGCCAGGCGTTTTTCAAGCTCGAGGTGCAGGTCCATGGTACCGGCAATAGTGCGCACTGCGCCCGGCCCCACTCCATACTTATCCACAGCCTTTTTGGCTGCCTCTACCAGGCGGGGATGATTTGCCAGGCCAAGGTAGTTATTGGCGCAGAAATTTAACACTTTTTCCCCATCTACCACCAGCCAGGCTCCCTGGGGAGATTCCAGAGTCCGGATCTGGTTGTAAAGGCCGGTATCTCTTAAAGTTTGCAATTCAGTTTCAATCCAATCCAATGGTTTCGGCATAATTATTCCTCTTTAATATTCCAACTTTTTCGTCTCAACTGTTTTCTGTAAATTCTCGGACTAAATTGACTTTCTTCTCCCGGGTTAGTTTTTTAATTTTATTTTCCCTGCGCTGGGCGGCGGGCCGGTCAGTTACTTCTTCCAGATAAATCAACTCAACCGGACGGCGGAATTTTGTATAAAGTGCACCTCTGCCCGCATTATGTTCTTTGACCCGCCGTTCCGGGTCAGTTGTCCACCCGGTGTAGTAAGAACCATCGGCGCATTCCACCATATAACAATAATATCCCACCCCAGGGGATTCACTCACTGGTCTTTATCCTTTCGGCGAGGGTCCCGTCTTCCAATACCAAAAAGCTGAGAAATCAATGTGCGGCGTGGAATCTCACTCATTTTAATATCGGTCCAGCTGCTTTCACGGCGGTCAACCCACCACAGTTCCCTGTCTTTCTGTAATTGGGTAAACAATTCTTCCAACTCTTTCTGACCCGGTGTTTCAGACAGATCCCGTATTTCAACCAGGGTTCGGATAACATCATTCAGCACACGGGTTGTATTTTCCTGATTATAAATCACCGCGGCTGCCAACGCACCCGGGGCGTCATCCTGAGTGAGCGGATTGGTTACCTGGGTGTAGGCTTTGCCAGCGAACTTGCGGGCTTCCCGCCAGCCAGGCGCATCATGGGTTGATTTCAGGAGAGCTGCTGCTAATAATCGCGGCATAATATGGGTCATGGTCATTAACCCGTCGATTTCAGCCGGGTCGGTGAAATAGGGAGATGCACCCAGCAATTGCACCAAATTGACAGCCGCGTTAACCGCTGCTTCACTAGAGAAGGGTCCGCTGACAACCGCCATCAAGCTGCTGGAAAACAGATCCTTTTGAGCGGTTTGCGGTCCAAAGTCTAAATCTTCCAGATAAGGAGAATCAATCACCGGGGTTAACCCTACGTAATACCTGTTCTGTGGAAGAAGTTCTTCTGCCCATTTTAATACCGGCTGTTTCAACGGACCGGTATCCATTACCAGAGCATCCTCTTTAATGTCCTGGGCAATATGTTTCAGCACGGGATAAATTTCCTGGAATGGCAAGGCCAGGAGGACAATATCAGCATTTTTCACGGCCTCAGAAAGCGTGGTTGCGACTTTATCAATGGCATTTTTTTCTTTAGCCTGCTTGGCAGCCCCCGGGGATTTATCATGGCCTACCCGCACAAACTGTTCTTTATGATCCGCCAAAACCATCCCAACAGATGTGCCAATCTGTCCCAAACCTAGAATCGTAAATTGAATTTTCATCTGATTTTCCTAGTTGGTATTATCTGCTGCTTGAAGTTTCCTTAATAAAAACAATTCCTCGTCAGTTGGAGATCCTTCAGGCAGCTCCTTTTCATGGTTGCGGATGAACCATACTGTCCGCGGGCTGCTCCCGGCTGACTGCGCTAAATCCGCGCCCCACTGGGGGTGCTGTTTAATAATTACCAGGGGACGTCGCAGACCGGTCGGTTTTCCATCTCCCCACACTTGCACTCTCCGGGGAAATAATCCGGCCGCCAAAACGGCAAAGACCCGCTCCCAGCGGCGGAGCGGATAACGTGTTTTACCCAGGTCATGCAGCAAGGCGGCTTTCAGCAGGTCTGGGTCATCCTCCCCCTGGATTTGTAATGACCGGAACACTCTTAGGCTGTGATTTTGATCAGCCGCGGGTAACTTATGAAAGAGGTGCTGCTCCTCCGGAAACAAGATGGTATTTACTACCTTCTGATCTCCCTCCCGGAGAGATCTCTTAAACCCCTGCCAGAACTGCCAAACCCGGTAACTGACCTTAGAGTTCATTAACCCACCAGTAGATTAATCAAAAAACGCAAGGGTGGTCCCAGGATCCAACCCAAGACGTCTATTCCCAAATAGGGTCCGACCAGAAACAGAAAAATCAGGATCACCGGTCCGTAGGGGCGGATCTGCGCCATTCGATCCTTCCAGGCACCAGGCAAAAAAAAGTCTAGTATCTTGTCGCCATCCAGAGGTGGAATCGGAATCAAGTTAAACAGCATCAATACCAGGTTAATGGTGATAAACTCCCACAAAAACCCCCCCGGGGTCGGCAAGATAGAACTCCCCTGATTGGCAAAGGATAAATAAAGATCATCCAGATTAATCAGATTTAATTGGAAGGGCAATGCAGCCAGCAGGGCCATCAGGAAATTTGACAGCGGGCCAGCCAGGGCAACCCACATCAACGCTGAAGGTGCGCTGCGCCTCAGGGTATAAGGATTCACAGGGACAGGTTTGGCCCATCCAAATCCAGCCACAACCAGCAGCAGCGATCCCATGGGGTCCAGGTGGGCGAATGGATTCAGCGTCAACCGACCGTTGACCCGGGGTGTATTATCCCCAAAATAATTGGCTGTCCAGGCATGAGCAAACTCATGCACGGAAAAGGCGGTTAAAAGGACTATGATTCTTGAAATCAGCGTCGCAGGATTGAGACCTAACATATAAACTCCTCCGCCAGATTATACCATTCCAACTTTTGTTCTCTACACTACTGATATGGAACCTCAAATTACTACAACAACTACTCAGAGAATACATTTTTAAAAAATTTCTGGATGGTTTAAAGCGGAGTAATTAATGTTTTTACAATAAGGGGTCCTTTACAGTCTCTAGATAACAGTGAAACTCTACTTAAGTTCCAAATGATATAATGCCAGCATGCTGCCAGACCTGGAATTAGAAGATATTTTACAGCTGCGAAAACAACACCCCTGCGGAGAAGACCGTTGGAAGGTCATCCGTTTGGGCGCGGATATTAAGATCGAATGTCTGGGATGCGGCAGGCAAGTGATGTTACC
The DNA here is from genome assembly GCA_049644685.1 of Anaerolineales bacterium. Lineage (GTDB taxonomy): Bacteria > Chloroflexota > Anaerolineae > Anaerolineales > UBA11858 > B10-G9. Next base: position 2,783 of record JBARSJ010000216.1, on the reverse strand, counting down.
CCGCAGAAAACTGGCTCGAAACGTTAAAAATAATTTGACCCAGAAGGAAAAAGCACCATGAGCAAGCTCTACCTGGTGGCCACCCCCATCGGAAACCTTGAGGATATCACCTTCAGGGCAGTCCGGACCTTGAAGGAAGTCCCTCTTATTGCTGCTGAAGATACCCGGACCTCAAAAACCTTGCTGAAAGCGTACCAAATAAACACCAAGTTGACCTCCTACCACGATCACAACAAAGAAAGCAAAACTCCAAAATTAATAGATCATCTCAAAGCACAGGATCTGGCCCTGGTATCAGACGCTGGCACTCCCGCCATCAACGATCCCGGGTTTTACCTGGTTAAGGCAGCCTTGGAAGCTGGCCATCAGGTTATCCCCATCCCCGGTCCCAGCGCACCAGTTGCTGCCCTGTCTGCTTCCGGTTTTCCCACCGATAACTTCCTTTACCTGGGTTATCTGCCGAGGAAAACCAAAGGACGAAAGGATTTTCTGGAAGACGTAAAAGAGCATCCCTGGACCCTGATCTTCCTGGAGACACCACATCGGCTGATCCAATCTTTGGAAGATATGCTAGTCGTGTTGGGTGACCGGGAGATCGCTGTAGCCCGGGAGTTAACCAAACTCCACGAGGAAATTTTTAGAGGAGCCATCAGCGAAGCCCGGGAGCATTACAGTCAGTACGAACCTAAAGGAGAAATCACTTTGATCATCTCAGGCAGGGGAAATGATGCTGTTTGGTCCAAGGAAGAACTCCTCGGAGCCCTGCGGGAAGAGGGAAATTTGGGAGAACTCAGCCCTACCCGGCTCGCTAAAACCCTGGCGGATAAATCAGGCTGGTCGCGGCGGGATATCTATGATTTAATGCAGGGGTTAGGTAATTAAAAGGAAGGAATAAGCTTCTATAGATTAGGCAAGATATAGTTTTTCCCAAGTAGTAACCCGGTTTCTTATTCCTAGGAACCGGGTTCCAATAAATAAGACAAGGTGTACACAATGGATTTAAATCAATATCAGGACTTTCCCAAATTAGACAGTCACAATATGCTGGCGGAAATGAACGGCCTGCCCGAACAGCTGGAAACTGCCTGGAGCGAAGCGGAAGCTCTTCCGCTTTCTAATTTTGATGGCGTTAAACAAGTATTAATCGCCGGCATGGGCGGTTCCGCCATCGGTGCCTCCTTGTTGAAAGCCTACGCTGCTCCCCTGGCTTCAGTATCAATAGAGGTTCACCGGGATTATGGACTTCCCGCCTGGGCAAATGGACCAGACACTCTGGTGATCGTTTCCTCTCATTCCGGAAACACAGAAGAAACCCTCTCGGCAATGGAAACCGCCCTTGAGCGGGGATGCAGCCTGTTAGCAATCTCCACTGGCGGGAAAATAGCAGAAATTGCAATAAAGAATGGCACTGACCTGTGGATCTTTAATCACAAAGGACAACCGCGAGCAGCTGTGGGCTACTCCTTCTGCCTGCTGTTGAACGTTTTTTACCGGTTGGGTTTCCTTCCTGATCCTCGCGAGGAAATTAATGACGCTGTAAGTGAGCTGAAAAAAGGCAGAGATCTGCTGTCTCCGGAACTGCCGGATCATCAGAACCCCGCGAAACAATTGGCGGGGCAGCTTATTGATCGCTGGGTAAGCATATTCGCTGCCGATCTACTTGCTCCGGTCGCAAGGCGCTGGAAAGGTCAGATCAGTGAGATCGCTAAAGCCTGGGGTCAATTTGAAGCCCTCCCAGAAGCGGATCACAATACTCTGGCAGGAGTAGTTAACCCGGTAAAAGTCCTGACAAAGACGATGACTTTATTCCTTCAGGCGGATTCCAATCATCCCCGCAACCAGCGAAGAATCGAGTTAACCAAAAAGGGTTTTAATGCTGAAGGATTAAATACGGACTTGGTTCAGGCCAAAGGGAAAACCCGCCTGGCCCAGATGTGGAATTTAATTCAATTTGGTGATTTCACCGCCTATTACCTGGCAATGGCCTATAATGTCGATCCCACCCCAGTGGCTGCGATTGAGAATTTAAAACGGGAACTGTAAACTAGTACAAGAAAATTAGCCCAGGGTGTTATCCTTCCAAGTTTTTCGCCCTGGGCAAGATGGTGTTTTCAATTATATAAAAACCGATGAAAAAAACCAGAGTCCAGTTTTTCCTGATTGGATTTACCCTCCTGCTGACCTTTTCCCTTGTTGGCATCATTCAAGCTCAGGGGGATTCCACAACGACAGTTATCAATACTATCAATCAGCTGCGCTCCCAAAGGGGGCTGGCACCGCTTCAGTCTGATCCTGCCTTAATGCAGATCGCCCAGCAGCACAGCCAGTACCAGGCATCGATAGGAACCTGGACTCATATCAGTGCGGACGGGTCCCGCCCCAGAGATCGGGCAATCGCGGCAGGCTTTGGAAATGGAGCGACAATCTTTATCTCGGAAAATGTCGCCTACGGGACCAATATGTCGATCATGGAAACCATCAACGGTCCCTGGAATGATCCCGAGCATCACCACACCATGTACAATCCCAGCGCCAAATATATCGGGGCCGGGGTAGCCTATTCCGGTAATCTTGTTTTTTATACAGTAGATACCGGATATTATGTAGGAGACCCTGCGCCCACTCCCGGATACCCGGTTGTTTCCGGCACCCCTTCTGCCTCAGTTTTCCCTTCAGCAGTTCCCGTTATCGTTTCCACCCCTCTAAGTGACGGAACAGTTAAACACATCGTCCAGGGCGGACAGACATTGTGGACCATCGCCGCAGTTTATAACATCCCGCTT
>JBARSJ010000215.1:0-1798 GCA_049644685.1 Anaerolineales bacterium | reverse complement strand
TTATTGTTCATTCATAGCGGAGCGATTCAACAGGATTGGCAGTAGCGGTTTTGAGGGATTGGAAACTGACGGTAAGAAGGGCGACAATTAAAGCTAATCCCCCAGACAGAGCAAAGGCAATGAGTCTGATATCGGTTCGGTAAGCGAAATTTTCCAGCCATTTTTTCACGACAACATATGCCAGCGGCCAAGCGATCACATTAGCCAGTACGATCAAAAGCACAAACTCATTGACCAACAGTTTGATGATGCTGGATACGGAGGCGCCCAGAACTTTGCGGACACCGATCTCTTTGGTACGCTGTTGCGCAATAAATGAAACCAGGCCCAGCAGACCTATGCAGGAGATAAACATAGCCAGAAAAGTGAAATATTTTAACAGTGAACCTGTGGCCACTTCAGTCGAGTAGCGCTGATTAAGGCTGTCATCCAGGAAGAAATATTCAAATCTGTCCCCGCCCATATCCTGCCATTTATCTTCGATGAATTTCAGCGTGCTGGGCATGTCCACTGAGCTTATGCGGATGCTCACGTTATCCAACAGGCCTGGGTTATAGGCCATTATCACGGGTTGGATGTGGTCATGTAGAGATTGGGTGTGAAAATCCTTAATAACACCGATCACATTGCCATTGTATTGATCCCAGAAGGATAAACTTTCTCCTACCGGAGATCTCTCACTATAACCCATTTCCTTCACAGCGGTCTCATTGAGGATAAAAGCCTGCCCTTCATCAGTTGGGAACTCTCTCGAAAAATACCGGCCCTGGACCATCTCCATCCTATGTGTGTCCAGATAAGCGTGGTCGCAGAAAATGACCTCGAAAGTGATCTTCAAATCAGGAGTCCGGCCTTCCCATTTGACATCCTCACGGGCACCACTCTCCCACTCCCCCATCTTTTGGCTGGCAAAGGTCACGCTCTTCACCTTGGGATTCTTCTGCAGCTCTTCTTTTATGGTTTGAAGGTCGGTATTTCCCCAAGTTGAATCCGAGCACACAATCTGGCTCTTATCGAATCCCAGGTCACGGTTTTTAATAAAATGCAACTGTTGATAAATGACAAAAGTCCCGATCATGAGGAAGATGGAAAGAGAAAACTGCAGCATTACCAGGCCTCTTCGCAGCATCGGGGATCGGCTGGATCCTGTTGCGACCTTGGAAGCTCTTAAAACCATAACCGGTTGAAACGATGATAATAAGATTGCTGGATAGAAACCTGAGAGCACGCCTGTGAAAAAGGCAATCCCAACAATACCAAGGATAAGGCCGAGATTATTGACGATGTTATGCACGAATGTAAACTGTTTTCCGGAAAGAGCGTTGAAAATAGGCAGAAAGAGCGCAACCAGGAGAAGAGCACACATAACCGCAGTAAAAGAAAAAAGAAAGGACTCTCCAAAAAACTGCTTCACCAGATTTTCTCTGCGAGCGCCTATCACCTTGCGCAGTCCAACTTCTCGGGCTCTGTTGCTTGAGCGAGCAGTGGTCAGGTTGATGAAATTGATACAGGCAATGATCAATACAAAAACCGCCATAACAGTGAAGATTTGGACATAGATAATGGGACCGCCTGCACCCTGAGGGCGCAGGTGCAGCTTTATGAGCGGTTGCAGGAACAGCTCCGCATTGTTTTGCCGGGCCCGCTGATTCACGATATCCGAGATCTTCTGATTAAATTCCTGGTAAGAACTGTTTTTTTGGAGCTGGACATAAGTCCACGAATAGCTGCTTCCCCAGTCGTTTTGACGCATGCCCCTCACGACTATTTCAAAAGGGAGCACACAGTAAAACTGAAG
>JBARSJ010000214.1:0-3074 GCA_049644685.1 Anaerolineales bacterium | reverse complement strand
AGCTTTGGATCAGATTTTTAGGGGTACGGCACAGTTGGTATGTATGATCCCGCAGATGCCAAGGAGATGCTGAAAAATCCAAATAGGGGTGGATCAACTTCATTGATTCGGTTTAAGTTTGGAAGTGCGGGAGATAATTGGGTCCCGGTTTCTGGAGATTGGAAAGATGATGACTTACCTACGATCGGATTGTTTGGTCCCGATGTGAGTTATAAATATCTGAAACCCAGTTTTGTCAGCGGCTGGGATGACAATTGATTCAAATTTGAACAAATGAATTCTTTTTGGGATCCAAATAAAGGATATTGGTGTATTATCCTAGGATAATTACTCCATACAACGCCTGCTATTTCCGGATGATTGTAATTGGTTTGGAACAGATACTATTAAAATGTACAACCGGGGATATAAATCCTGGTATCTTAAATACGCCTTTACTGACGATTGGGGGAAAATCACGACGGTCCGCTTTGGTTCAACTGATCGTATTTAGTTGCCAGGGGCAATGGACTGGAATGATAATGGCACGAACACCTTTAGTGTCTACAGCTGGGGTAAGATGCCTGAATGATGACAATACTGATGGTTGTGGTAATTTTCAAGTGGGCCGGTTTCGCTCGAAGGATAGCAGCTGACTGCCGGTTACGGGAAAGTAGTAAAGGAGTATTAGATCGGACAGAGTACATTTGAAATTTGATATATACCGGTACAGATATAACAACATTTAGAGTTTACCAACTGGTTTCAGAATCAAAAATATACTCCGGAATGATTATAAAAATCCGGGGTTTATTCTATAGATTAAACCGCCAATCTTATTGCTTTTAGTGTTCATTGACACTGTTATGGTGCAAATACGGTGGATAGAATGGATTCAATATACTCTAAGAACTGATTTCTCCCCTTGAAGTCACACAATGGACGATATTAATCCTCTTTGATAGCATGTACAATTCCCCTCTGATTCGAAGTCAGACGTTCTACCTATTAAGTCAGAATTTCTCATACCGACAAGAAGCCATATCCTGCTTTTTTGCTCAATTGTGACAAATCGGGATGAATAATGAGGATGGTATGATACCGAATAACATGTAAAGATAAAAATTCTTAGTAAACGTGTATAATAAATAAATATTGTTTGCTCCAGATACTTGAACACATTTAAGGTAAATAATTTGAATCAAATTATTGAGTATAACCAATCTTTTTGGTTTGGTTAGTATAACTATAAAAGGAGGAATCTCGATGACTCGGAAAATTGATAACCTTATCATTGGAACCTGTATTAGTATCCTCTTAGTTATTTGTTTGATAAATTCTTCAATGGGGGGGATTTTTCAGACCCAAAGAGTATACGCCCAAGAAATATACCGTGGAGATAAAACAGATGAGGATCCGGTCGATATTGTCTTAGATTCAACCGCATCTAACTCTCAACTTCCCGGGAATAATGAATGGCAATCCAGTGAGTTTATTGAAGTGAAGTTTGTGGACGGTACCAGTTTCAGAGTAAGAGATGGTGATATGGTTTCTTTAAAAACCGACGATCTGACTGGATTAGAGAGAGTTCTGCTAGACCATCCTGTTCAAACCGTTGATAGGTTATTTTCCCAGCCTGAGGAGCAAATGGCTGTTGACATTGCAGCGCTGGAAGCCAGCGAGAATATGGATTTACCAGATTTAAATCTGTGGTTCCGAATGCAAGTTGCAGAAGGCACAAACCTGGAAGACCTGGTTAATGCTTTGAACGCATTACCGGAAGTGGAAACTGCCTATCCAGCGCCGCTCCCAGCACCGCCCCCGTCCTATTCTGTTCGGTCTCCTTCGGTTGCGCCATTACTCACTGCCGATTATACAGCGGGACAAAATTACCTGGATCCGGGCACGAGTGGCATTGATGCCATATATGCTTGGACATTAAGTGGTGGCACCGGGAATCACGTAACTATTGTTGATATTGAATATGGTTTTCATAGTACGCACGAAGATCTCCCCAGCATTTCAGTCATTGGAGGTCAAATATGGGCGCATCCAAGTGATCCGAATAATGATCATGGTACTGCGGTATTGGGTGAACTTGTTGCCCTGAATAATGGTTATGGCGTTACAGGCATTGCCTATGGAGGGACTGCCGCATTTTCGTCGCCTTGTTTTGACAGTTCCTGTAGCACTTACAATCCTGCCAATGCGATTGATACGGCTCGGACCAATACAGTTGCTGGGGATGTGATCTTGATCGAGCAACAGACAAATGTATGTGGTTTAGGTATGTACGGTCCTCTGGAATGGTATGGATCCGTGTATGATGCCACTCTGGTAGCTACAACAGCGGGGCGGATTGTTGTGGCAGCTGCTGGAAATGGAAATAATGTTGATACCGGTGTTGATTTAGATGGCGCCGGGTGTCTCGGTTTTTTTGATAGGTCTCTGTGGGATTCAGGTGCAATTATTGTTGGCGCAGGGGCACCGCCTCCTCCGTATCCTCAAACGGATCGTTCAAAGTTAGGTTATTCCAGTTATGGAAGCCGGGTGGACCTCCAGGGCTATGGGGCGTGGGTAACCACAACCGGGTACGGTGATTTGGGCGGTATCCCGCAGAACGAATGGTATACAGATTATTTCTCCGGTACATCCTCTGCTTCTCCGATCGTCGCAGGCGCTGCTGCTCTGCTGAGCAGTGTTTCTCAACAAAATGGGGTAGTGTTGACACCTCGAAGGATCAGATCCACGCTGGTCCTTACTGGCAGCCCTCAGCAAGCACATTCTGGGTTCCCTATCTCCGAAAATATTGGCCCCAGACCAGATTTGCTGAGTGCATTAAGTTTAGACAGTGCGGATATAGTCGGTTTTTATGATCCTGCAACCAAGATCTGGAGAATGAGAACCGGGAACACCTGGTCTGACTCGGTGAATTATCTTGTCTGGGGTCCAAACGGTGGAGGATGGACGCCGGTCACCGGAGATTGGGATAATGACGGGGTAGATGAAGTCGGTTTCTTTGACCCTGCAACCAAGATCTGGAGAATGAGAACCGGGAACACCTGGTCTGACTCGGTGAATTATCTTGTCTGGGG
>JBARSJ010000213.1:0-1848 GCA_049644685.1 Anaerolineales bacterium | reverse complement strand
GAGCGCGGTTGGACACAGCGCTTTGGTTTATGGGCGTTGAATGTGGCTACACAGCAGCGTCAGCGGCGAGGGAGCGCTGATCTCTATGCGGAAATATGCCGCATGAATGCAATAGATTCTGAAACCGTTCGTAAATTCGCGCCTGGTGTATTTGATCTGCTGTATCCTGTCTAATTCCTAAAATTGGGATAAGATTAAGCGCTATTTTTTAGAGAGGTGATTTTTCATGCGATTGACCCGATCTTTTTTTACTCTGCTTTTTGCTGCCGGTGTGATTTTAGCCACCGCAGCGGCGCGTCCTGTTGCGTCCAATGGATTTTTTAATCCTGTAGAATTGCAGGATCCCACGCCGATTCCAATCGGACCGTCCATTGATATCATACATGACGGACTTCCCTGTGATCCAATGGCAGTGCATGGTCTGTACTTTTACTCCACGGACTGCCCGCACTGTATGGCTGTTCTCGAAGAATTAATGCGGCCGATGGAGAATGAGTTTGGCACAAAGTTTGACGTCCGCCTTGTTGAAATCGATTACGCAGAAAATTATGAGCTGCTCATACGCACAGAAGAACACTTTGGTGTTCAACCGGAGAACCGTGCAATTCCCACACTTATAATTGGCTCGGAAATATATATCGGTGAAACAGTTATCCGGGATAACTTGCGGAAAACTGTGGAAGACGGCATTGAAAATGGCGGCATCAGCTGGCCGGACATTGCGGATTTTGATCCCGGACTGATCATTTCCGAGGAAAACGCGGAAACGGGCGTGGAAATTTGCAGTATTGACTCTGCCGAGGTTTGCGAAACAGGCGCTCCGATCTATGCGGCTTATCTATTCCAGACCGGATGCGATTCCTGCAGCCGTGTGGAAGCAGACCTGGCTTACTTACGCGGAAAATATCCACAGATGATCATAGAAAAGTTCAATGTTTATGATCAGGCAGGGTTAGGAGTATGGTTAGCTGAGCGGGTGGGGCGCAGTGACTTCAGCACACCAGCAGTTTTTATCGGCAACCAAGCCTGGATTGGAGAAAAAGAGATAACACCCGCGGCCATCGAAAACGCGCTGCAGTGCTTACAGCAGGAAGGTTCGCCGAAATTCTGGGAATCCTACAATCCAGATCAGGGAAGCGAAAACCTGGTGGATCGCTTCCGTTCCATGAGTTGGTTAACAGTCGTCCTGGCTGGGCTGGTAGATGGATTGAATCCATGCGCGTTTGCCACACTCATCTTCTTTATCTCATACCTCACCCTTTCCGGCCGCACGGGCCGCGAGATTATCTTTGTTGGATTGTCCTTCACGCTTGGCGTGTTCCTGGCATATCTGGCAGTTGGACTGGGCTTTTATAAAGTGCTGGACTTGCTGGGCGGGTGGTTGGATACGATTGCGAAAGTCGTTTACGGGATCACGGCGGTATTATGCCTGGGTTTGGCAGTATTCAGTTTCCTTGATTTTTTCAAAGCACGCCAGGGAAAACTGGATGATCTGTCATTGAAACTCCCGGAAAACCTTCGCAAACGTATCAATAAGGTCATCCGCCAGGGACGTGACGCGCGGGCATATGTGATCGGCGCCTTTATTACCGGCTTGATCATCTCCATGCTGGAACTGGCCTGCACAGGTCAGGTATACTTGCCTACCATCATTTTTGTCAGCTCCATGCCGGATTTGCGCCTGCGCGCGGTTCTTTACCTTGTTCTGTATAACCTTCTGTTCATCCTGCCGTTGATTGTAGTATTTATACTGGCCTATTATGGGACGACATCCAAAGACCTCACGAAGTTCCTTCAGAAAAATGCGGCAGCGGTCAAGATTGGCATGTCTCTAATATTTCTCTGTTT
>JBARSJ010000212.1:0-1690 GCA_049644685.1 Anaerolineales bacterium | reverse complement strand
TTCATTTTTTTATGGAATCCCTTATAAGATACGGAAGGTTTAACCTGAGTATAACCGAAGGGTTCCAGCTGGGCAGAAAAATCCCTGCTAGATTTAACCTAGGGGGCTTTTTCAACTGGCCATAAATGGAGAGAATTTTTTTATGGCAGAGGGGGATTAGTAATTTCTACTCTTCCAAGGTCGGAAGTTTATAGCCCATAACAGCGTGTATTCAAGCGTTATAGGCTATTGATGCAGAGCATGATTGGGTTCAGTATCCAAGCACACGTCCCCGTTTATGCAGTTTGATTGACGGCAGGAGGAAGATGACCCCGGAGAGAAAAAGAATGGACAGGTTGAGCCAAAGGGCAAGCTCCCCCGTTCCTAAAACGGCATGATTCATCAAATCCTGGGCATAGGTGAGCGGCGAAAGATAGGATATTCCCCGGGCAACGGTGGACATCTCTGAGAGAGGAACAAAAACACCGCTGACGAAAAGCAGCACCCAGCGGATGAGTGTACTTGGCATCTGGACGTCACCGGGATTTCGGGTGGGGATTGAGCCAAAGATCAGTCCCATTGTTGAAAAAGTAAACGAACCAATAAAAATGCCCCCAATCATCAGGGCTGGTTGGGCGATAGAGGTATCCAGGAAAAGAAGATTGAAAGAAAAGAGAATGTAAAACACTATTGACATAATGTAAGATATGATATACAATACGTAAGAAATAACATACACAAGGAGATAAAATAATGACTCAAACACAAATTAGAGCGCGTTATGGATTAGGAATCTGGGGGCTGGCTTCAGTGGCATTCGGATTGGTTTTTTTCCTGGGAGGAGGCGCAGCTACCTATGCGGATGATTCGATGCGGATGGGGATCGCCGCGGCGATCCTGGCTGCCGGGTTCATTGGTTACCTCACTATGATCTACCTGACCCGAGAGAAATCAAGCGGCAAAGCCTTGATCAGAGATGAGCGAGACCTGGAGATTGCTCGCCAGGCGAATGAAACTGCCCTGGTTGCGGTGCTGGTCTTCATATTTGCTGTTTGCATCGGCTTATTTCTCGGTTATGAAACCGCTGGCAGCCTGCCTGTCGGGTGGATGTGGTTCCTGGCATATGCCACCTCCTGCTTCGGACTGCTCGCGCAGGCCATCGCCACTCTGGTACTGCACAGAGAAATGAGCGGCAATGGCTAAAGAGAAGATCCACAACCATATCCGCAAACTGCGTTTTGAGCAGGGTGAAATGACCCAGCAGGAATTATCTGACCAATGCGGCTGCACCCGGCAGACAATCATCACCCTTGAGCAGGAAAAATATATACCTTCCTTAATCCTGGCGATTAAGATTGCTAGAGTGTTTGGCAAAACGGTAGACGAAGTATTTCAACTGCAGGATGAAGGGAAAGTTGAGTAAGAAAGTACTCAACGGGTTGTTAGTTCATTTTTCTCAGTGCGAGAGCTGTTTACCCAAAAGCCCTCGCGCTGAGGAGATTTCAGAATATCCAAAACCAGCAAACTGGCATTTCCGAAACCCTTCGATACTTCCTTCGGTCGCAGGACAGGCAGGACAAGCACGGCGGGGGTTATAGGCTGCTTATCATTTGGAAATCTTGACTATATGAAACTTATGGAGCAGGAGTTCCAAGTTCTGTAATTATATTAGAAAGAACATTTCCTATTGCCGGTCCCATCAAGGCTAAAA
>JBARSJ010000211.1:0-1809 GCA_049644685.1 Anaerolineales bacterium | reverse complement strand
GGAACAAAGAGGGTGGAATCTGTGGAATCAATACCCACTTCCGAATCACGAAAGCTTTTAATCAAATATGAGATTGACTGTTATATTTTTCTCTTGGTAGGAGGTTAAAGGCAGTTGATATGGGTATCACTATCCAGATAAAAGTATTTTGTGAATCTTGCCTGAGAGTTAGGTCATTTATCCAGGGGTGGCTGAGTTAAGGCAAGCTCTGGGAAATATGAAAAATTTTAAGGTAAAAACAAGAAATTTTGGTATATACTTGTATTATTATCCGTTTATTGTTTGATTGATTACTTAGAAAGGTAATCCAAATCTTATCGTTTTCCAGACGAATTAACAAATAAAAAAGTATAAATGTATAGGTTTCTCGAATCACGAACCTAAATCAAACAGATATACTCGCATCCGGCTAAAAAAAACTGGCCTCTATTTGTAGGGATCGGTAAGGGAGAGGTTGTATGTCTTCAAGAAAACTGGTTTGCAAATATCATCAGGTAAACATCTCTAAATATTATCGAGACCCTCGAAGATTTATAACCAGGATTGGGTTGCTGTTCTGTCTTTCATTCTTCCTTGTTTCGTGTTCCAGCCCGGTAGCGCCATTACCTCCCCCGGAGAGCTCTGAAAATGGTCTGCTGATTACTGTAACTACTCCCCCTTACACACTTGCCAAAGACTCTGATGGGTTTGACTTCATCCAGATAGAAGATTTTTCATCCAGCGGCGACCCTGGAGAGCCCTTTCTCCCCCGAAAGGTTATCAGCATAGCGCTGCCGCCCAACGTCAACCTTGAGAGTGTGGAGATCCAGGTAGCAGATTATCAGCTGAAAACTCTGGATGGCACCTTCAACATCAAGCTGTCGGTAGCTGATATTCCATCTGACAGCGGAGAACCATCTTCTGCTGATGATGGGGAGATCACGGAAGCTGATTTTATTCAGCAGTTACCTCCCGGGCAAATGAGAAAATGGATTTTTACCAAGATTGAATATTCCCCGTTCATTTACGATGTCGAAACCGGGAGTTTAAGTGTGGTATCTGAAGTGCAGCTGCGAATTGTTTATGACCTTAGTTCTGCTGAGCTGGATGAAGATTTGTTGGCTGATGATGCGATGGATGCCCTTGCAGAGGAGACTTTTATTAACTTTGATTCAGCAAAGGATTGGTATCTACTAGAGAACCAATAACTTTAGCGAGGAATGAATCAGCGCCAGATTGTCAATGGCAAATAAATTTCTATTTCTTGGATTCAAGTTTCAAGTGAAGGGCCGCTTATTTTGAAAAACTAAATTTCAGGTGTCCTGATATTCAGATGATTTCTGGGTCTGGAATTTAGACATCTTTCAGCAAATTTCACTCGGTCGAATGTGATCAGCGAGAGAGGGATTTAGTAATCAGGAGGTGCAAGAAAAATAAATTGTTAAGTTCTAGTTGAAGCGAGAAAAAACAAAAAAGCGAGAGGAGAAAACATGACTTCCAGAAAATCCAAAAAGCATTATAAATTGATCGCTGTACTTATCATAGTTTGTTTGTTGAGTTCGAGCCTGACTGTTTTCGCGGAGGGGGGTGACACAGATCCCGATCGGGCTGGTTCCGGAACCGTATACACTGTGACACCAGAGAAAGGTCCCGCGAATCTTGTTTTCACCATTACCACCCCCAAGCTGGAGGTTGAACAGGATCCGGAAGGGTATGACCTGATTAAGCTGGCGGGCTACAATAATTTTGGACTACCGGGAGAACCGTTCTTGCCCTACAAAGTCTTCAATTACGCTTTACCGCCAGAGTTTAGCTTCAGCGGTTTAACCG
>JBARSJ010000210.1:0-3022 GCA_049644685.1 Anaerolineales bacterium | reverse complement strand
CCTTACTCCCAACCAGATAGAATCCAGGCGATTGCGCCCGATGGAATGGACCAACCCCGCATCCCGGCAGCACCGGGCATGATCAAGAGCTTGCTCTTTGCTGACCAGCCTGCCCAATTTGGAGTTGATCTGTAAAACCGGTTCGCCCAGAAATATACATCCTAATTTTTGGGGGTAATCCTGGCAGTCATCCCCTTCCCGGCAGATGCAAAAATCCATAATCCAATGATGGTTGGCTTGGTTAATATAATGCTCCACGATCAGGGAAGGGATGATGACGCTTTCTGGCAAATCAAGGCGGGCATTCACCTGGATGGTTTGATCCAGCGGTAAAAAAAACACCTCATCTCCGCGAAAAAAGATATGGTCGACAACCCCTCCTACCAGTGGAATTCTGGTCATTTTCGCCAGAACCCGGCGGGTTGGGTAGATCCATTTAAGAAAATTTACAAACCAAACTGGACGACTCATAGGACAGTAATTACGGTTACATACGAATAATATGGATGGATTATACCTGAGATATTTTCCCCTTAGATAGTTCTCAGTAATCAGTCTTCAGTAACTAGTTAGATTGTGCCGTCCTGAATACTGATTACTCCACTGAAACAGTTTTAACTGTTTCAGTGGATATGGTACACTGACACCGATGGATAAAAAGACACTCTCAACATTAGAATATCACACGATTTTAGCTGCATTGGCGGATCAGTGTAATTTTAATCCTGCCCGGGAAAGAGCTGCCCAATTGCAACCGCTAACCGATCTTGATCAGGTCCGGGCTCTTCAGGAGGAGACTGCCGAAGCGCTGGCCCTGATTACCCTCCATCCCGGCACTTCGATTGGAGGTGCGAGAGATCTGCGCCCGATCGTTGAGGATGCCGTTCGGGGCATTATCCTGGAACCCTCTCGTTTGCTTCAGATAAAGAGTACCTTGATTGCTGCTAGAAACCTGCAGCGGTTAATGAGCAAAGAAACCGGAGTATATCCAAAACTGGAAGGTCTTTCCGGGCAGTTGCCAGATTCTATGGGCCTGGTGAGTTTGATATCAAAGGTAATTTCAGATCAGGAAGAGGTGCTGGATACAGCCTCTCAAAAACTGAGTCAAATCCGCCGGGATTTAAAGGTGCAGCACAACCAGCTTAAAAACCGAATGAACCAGATTCTTAATAAGCCGGAAATTGCTAAGCACCTGCAGGAATCTATCATTACCCAGCGGAACGGACGTTATGTGCTGCTGTTGAAAGCAGATGCCAGAGCTCATATGCCGGGAATCGTACATGATCAATCCACTTCTGGTGCAACGATTTATGTTGAACCGCAAGCCATGGTTGAGGTCAATAACCGTTACCGGAAATTAGAGCTGGATGAGCGGGATGAAGTGCGAAGGATTTTGTTAGACCTCACTTATAAAGTGGGCGAACAGGCGGAGATATTATTGGAGTTGGTAAATACCCTGACAGCCCTGGATTTGGCATTTGCCCGGGGAAGATATGCTGCTGTGATTAAAGCCTTCCAGCCCACCATCCATCCTTTCCCCAAGAAAATGGGAGAAGGACACCCTGGGGTAATACTCCGCCTTTTTGGAGCGAGACATCCCTTATTGGATCCCTCAGATGTGGTGCCGATTGATATCGCCCTGGACTCCGAAACATATGCGTTAATTATTACCGGTCCAAATACAGGGGGGAAAACTGTTACTCTAAAAACAGTCGGTTTGCTGGTTTTAATGGCCCAAACCGGGCTGCATATTCCGGCATCTGCAGCTTCGGAACTGAGCTTGTTCTCGAATGTCTATGCGGATATTGGGGATGAACAGTCTATTGAACAATCCCTGTCAACTTTTTCGGGTCATATCACCAATATTATTGGTATTCTGGAGAATGTTGACCGGAGATCCCTGGTTATCCTGGATGAACTGGGGGCAGGAACAGATCCCCAGGAAGGCGCAGCATTAGCCCGGTCTCTGATGTCCAATTTGCTGGAGAGAGGCATTACTACCCTGGTTACCACTCATCATCCGGATTTAAAAGTTTATGCCCACACCACCCCGGGAGTAATTAACGCTTCAGTTGAATTTGATCTAAAGAGTTTGCGTCCCACCTATCATCTGACGGTTGGACTTCCCGGCCGTTCAAATGCCCTGGCAATCGCCAGCCGCCTGGGGCTTCCTGAGGGGATCATCAATGCGGCACGGGGGACATTGGATCCCGCGGACCTAAAAGCGGATGATTTGCTGGACGATATCCATCGCCAAAGGAAGTTAGCGGAAGAGTCCAGACTGGCAGCAGATGGAGCTCAGGAAGAAGCAGAAAGACTGCGGGTGCAGCTTGCTGAACGCCTGATAGAGATCGAAGAAGAAAGACAGGATGCCCTTGAAAAAGCTCGCTATGAAGCGAGAAATTCCCTGCAGGTATTGCAGGAGGAAATCAAGGAAATCAGATCGGAATTGGAAAGGAAAGAGGATCCGGGAGAGAAACTTGAGACCTTGAGCGAAGAAACCGACCTGCTGGAGGTAGAACTTTCTCAACCTGTGCCCCGTAGAAAACAGGCAGCAGCCATCCCGGGGCCGCTGGGTTCAATCCGGGAAGGGGATCGGATATATGTCCGGTCTCTGGGAAAAAAAGGGGTAGTGCTTTCTGTTGATGGGGAGAGCGTAGAACTACAGATTGGAATTATCCGGGTCCGAACCCAAAAGGCGGATCTGGAACATGCGCTTGATCAGGAGGGTACTGAGTCGGAAATAGAACCCCAATCCATAGTCCGGACACCCAAAGATACCGCCTCGCCTGGAATTGAGCTTGATCTACGCGGGCAGACGGTAGATGAAGCCCTGGAGAATCTGGGATATTATCTGGATAGAGCATTTTTAGCGGGACTGCCCTGGGTCAGAATCATTCATGGTATGGGGAAAGGTCGGCTGCGCAGCTCGGTCCGTCAGGTTTTGAAAAATCATCCCCAAATTACAGCCTTTGAGCCTGGAAAAGAGAATGAAGGGGGCGATGGGGTTACTGTTGTCAGC
>JBARSJ010000209.1:0-3658 GCA_049644685.1 Anaerolineales bacterium | reverse complement strand
TTTCTGAAGTAAAAGGGGCATTAAGCACTTTCCGTATCAATGCCACTTTCATAGAGCTATTTAGTTATTTAAAGATGTCCCCCCCAACTCATGAAGAACATCGGCACTTGGACTCATATCTCTTACGAGGCTCAATACTCAGCGTATGGAACATCCCGATTCATCAGGGCACTTTCCCTTTTCAACGCTTCACCGGCAATGTTACCATTACCAGTGCATGACTCAGGGCTGATGTGGGTGGCCAGCCCTTCATCATAGAACACTTTCAGTCCCTACTTCCTGCCGGTTTTAATCGGCGCACGCAAGCGTAGATTTGATCCCTTTTTTTCCTTCCAATTTAGGCCACTTTCGGCCCGGCCCCCAATACCTCCTTTGGCGTCTGATCTTCGAACTGGACGAAGTTTTCCTGAAACAGACCTGCCAGCTTTTTCGCCTGGGCATCATAGGCCCCCGAGTTGGACCAGGTGTTTCTGGGATTCAGGATTTCTGACGGAACGGACGGGGCTTGTGCCGGGACCAGGAAAGAGAATAGCGGATCGATTCGCATCTCCACCCCTTCAAGAGAGCCATTGAGGGCCGCATTGAGAAGTGCCCGGGTGTGCTGGATTTTCATGCGGGAACCCGTACCGTAAGGCCCGCCGGTCCAGCCCGTGTTCACGAGCCAGCAAGTGGCTTGGTGCCTGGCGATTTTGTCAGCTAAGAGCCGGGCATAAACAGAAGGGTGTCTCACCATAAAAGGGGCGCCAAAGCAGGCGCTGAAGGTGGCTACCGGCTCAGTAATCCCTTTCTCCGTGCCGGCCACCTTCGCCGTGTAGCCACTAATGAAATGATACATGGCCTGCTCGGGTGTTAGCTTGGCTATGGGAGGCAGAACCCCGAAGGCGTCGGCCGTCAGCATGATGATGGTTCTCGGATGCCCCGCCATTTTGGAAGGGACGATGTTGGTAAGGTGGGAGAGAGGATAAGAGGCCCGGGTGTTTTCGGTGAGGCTGTTGTCATCGAGATCGACTCGCCGGATGGAGGGCTTCAGACTGACATTCTCCAGGATGGTTCCAAACCGCCTGGTGCACTCGTAGATCTCCGGCTCCGCCTCCTTGGAAAGGTGGATCACCTTGGCGTAACAGCCTCCCTCAAAGTTAAAGACCCCGTTGTCAGACCAGCCGTGTTCGTCATCCCCGATCAACAGCCGGTTGGGATCAGCGGAAAGGGTGGTTTTTCCGGTGCCTGACAAACCGAAGAAGATGGCCACATCACGGGGATCGTCCTTGCTCACGTTGGCCGAACAGTGCATGGAAAGGACTTCCCGCCCCGGCAGAAGAAAATTGAGGGAGGTAAAGATGGATTTCTTGATTTCTCCCGCATAGGCCGTTCCGCCAATGAGCACCAGTTTCTTGCCCAAATGGAGGGCCACGAAGGTCCCGCTCCTGGTTCCGTCTTCGTCAGGGTCTGCGTTGAAATTGGGGCAGTGAAGCACCGTGAAGTCGGGAACGAAATGCTTGATTATTTCCCTATCCCGGGGCATCTGGATGAACATATTGCGGACAAAAAGATTGTGCCAAGCATATTCATTGACGACGCGAACCGAGTGGCGGAACTGTTCCTCGGCTCCCGCGTAACAGTCCTGGACAAAAACGGTCTTTCCTCGAAGGTAGGCCACCATGCGGTTGTGGAGTGCATTGAATTTCTCTTCGGGATATCTTACGTTGACTTTTCCCCACCAGATGTCCTTTGTGGTTTTCGGCTCATCCACCACGTATTTGTCTTTGGCGGCCCGCCCGGTGTGCTGTCCCATACTCACCACCAGCGGACCCAGGTGGGCGATCTGGCCCTCGTATCTGCGGACGGCACATTCGTAAAGTCCGGGGGTTGACAGGTTCCAATGCACCTGCCCGAGATCGTGGAGCCCAGCGTTTTCAAGCCCGTAATCGGGTATCAGGTCATACATTTCCATCGTCGTTCTCCTTTCCATCTTCTCGCGTCAGGGATCTGACGGGAGGGGTCTCAAAAGTTAAATGGCAAGATGACGTTTCCCCCGAAGGGAATCGTTTGCGAATGAAATTATCCTATCATATAGGTAATGGGGTCTGCCGTTAACTCTTTAATAGATGACCCCTTTGCATATGTTACATCTGAGCCTTGGTGCGAGGGCCATTCTATGCCTATTTAGGTATTTTGCTGATCGGGATGCCAAGTGCCTTAGCGACCCCCTTGCCGTAAGCCGGATCGGCTTTCATGCAGTTGCCGATGTGGCGGATCTGAATTTTCTTAGGCGCGTCGCCGATAGAACGGGCGGTGTTGCCAAAAAGTGCCGTCTTTTGTTTGGCGCTCATGAGGCGGAAGAGTAAGCCCGGTTGCGTGTAGTAATCATCGTCCTCGCGATGATCCCAGTGGTCAGCGGCTCCTTCCAGGCTAAGGGGCGGTTCAGCAAAATCCGGCTGCTCTTGCCACTCGCCGTAACTGTTGGGTTCGTAACCGAGAGTACTGCCATAATTGCCGTCTACCCGCATGGCACCGTCACGGTGGTAGCTGTGAAATGGGCAGCGGGAGGCATTGACCGGGATAAGGTGGTGGTTCACGCCGAGCCGGTAAAGTTGTGCATCATGGTAGGAAAAAAGACGTCCCTGCAACATTTTGTCTGGTGAAAAGCCAATACCGGGCACGATAGCGGCCGGGTTAAAGGCCGACTGTTCGACTTCGGCAAAATAGTTTTCAGGATTGCGGTTCAGTTCCATCTCACCCACATCGATGAGCGGGTAGTCACCGTGGGGCCAAACCTTTGTCAGATCAAAGGGGTTGTAAGGTGTTTTTTCGGCATCCTCTTCCGGCATTACCTGCACACAAAACCGCCACTTGGGAAAATTTCCCCCATCGATTGCGTAGAAGAGATCTTCCTGGGTGGATTCCCGGGTCCGGCCCACGACCTCCGCGGCTTCGGCATTGGTCCAATGTTTGTGGCCCTGGAGGGTTTTAAAATGAAACTTCACCCAAAAACGTTCATTTTGGGCGTTGATAAAGCTGTAGGTGTGGCTGCCGTAGCCGTTGATGTTGCGGACGCCGATGGGCAGGCCGCGATCCGACATCAGGATGGTTACCTGGTGCAGAGATTCCGGAGACAGGGACCAGAAGTCCCACATGGCCGTTGCCGAGCGCAGGTTGGTCTTGGGATGCCGTTTCTGGGTATGGATGAAGTCCGGGAACTTATACGGGTCGCGGACGAAAAAGACCGGCGTGTTGTTGCCCACCATATCCCAGTTGCCTTCTTGGGTGTAGAACTTCAATGCTAAACCGCGTACGTCGCGCTCTGCATCGGCGGCACCCAACTCGCCGGCCACCGTGGAGAAGCGCGCGATCATATCGGTTTTCTTGCCCACTTCGGAAAAAATCTTGGCCTTGGTGTACCGGGTAATATCATGGGTGACGGTGAACGTGCCGTGTGCCCCCCAGCCTTTGGCATGGACCACACGTTCGGGAATCCGTTCCCGGTTCTGATGGGCCAGCTTCTCGAGCAGCGGGTAGTCCTGGATCAGAAGCGGGCCCCGAGGACCGGCGGTCAGGGAGTTTTGATTGTCGGCAACCGGAGCTCCGGCCGATGTGGTTAATTTCTTCGATTCGCTCATAATGGCCTCCTAATTTTCGGGGTTAATGGAATGGTTTTTTC
>JBARSJ010000208.1:0-11648 GCA_049644685.1 Anaerolineales bacterium | reverse complement strand
ATAGAGGGCGCCGTATTCTCCCGGTGCGTTGAAGCGCCCACCATAAATTAAAGCCCCGTCCATATTCAGTATTGTCCGCCGCCGAGACGGTACTACTGCCCGGTACCAAAAGGCCCCGCGAATTCCGCGGGGCTTATAGTCGGATAGTGCCTTACGCCAAGCGTTGAAAAGACTGGCCATTTATTAAGTAGGTATCCCCTCCGCCATTCTTCCAAGCAGTCGGACCACATCTCTCAGCCCGTAAGGCGGATCCTGCATGATAGCCTCATAGGGGGACTTGCCGCCCAGCTCTGGCTGGGGTGTGTGGAGGAAGTTCATCCGGTCAGCATTGTCCGGGTATAGGTCGACCAAGAGATCAGCTGTTTCTGTGAGCTGCCTTGTGGTTTCCACGTGGATCCCCCGCATGTTAGGACGATCGGTCCTGGACGCTCGTTCCCACCTGCTCACGGTCTCTGGCCGTACATTGCCAAGCGCAACGCCGGCCTGGATCTGGGTGAAACCCAGGATGTTGCGTGCTTCTTTCATCTCTTTAGGGTCTACAATCATCACGGTTGCCATATGTCACCTCTCTGCCTACAGTATAGCATATGTCATGACATATGTCTAGTTAGTAGAGATTAGAGGCAATATCAATCAAAGCAATTCCCCTGTTCCTGAACGGTTTGCTCACTTGCCGGGGCGGGTTTGCTCAGATTTACATTCATAAAATCGCGCCGCTTACCCTCGGGGCAAAGCCCCAGTCAAGTGCAGCTTGGGTTAGGCGTTGGTTAGCTTTTCAAACTCACATTTGCTCTGACAGTTCCGGCACGATCGTGTCGTGCGACCAACTTTACCTCACCACCATCCGGCGCATGAATAATCCATTCAATCTTGATCCGATCCATCGTAGATTCAGCAGATTCGGAAGCTGTCGCTGTTATATAGGCTCTCCCTTCAAGCTGGCCTGCATCTTCACGCGGCAAACCAGTTTCAAGATTAGCCCCTTCTGGTAATTCAATTTCGCAAATAACACCACGAACAGATTTTTTCTCCAGTGCTTTCTTGGTTACATAAGTTGGGAGCCAACCACTATTTTCCAACACTAAACGAACTTTGTAAGTATCATTGTTAATGCGTGTCGAAGAAACATCACGTAATTCTAATTTCGGCGAAATCAATGCTTGCCAAATTAACCACTTAGGAAATTTGCTTACTTCCTTTTCCAATAATTCAAATGGAGGATTCACCCAAACGCGTAATAAATCAATGCCACCTAGTTCAACTTCCCCCAAATCAGGATGAGTGAAAGGATACCAATCCACAATCCCCTTCCCGTCATCAATGCTATCAAGCCATTCGATGATTTTTAGATCATCTTCAATAGGATGCTCGCGGAACCATTCAATATACTTGTAGTCTTCAATTCCTGCTTCTCTCATCGGTGCCCAAATCTCAACAGCCCAAATAAACATACCTAAATGTTCATATGTCCAATCAAAACCACCGGAAATTTCTTGTTTGGGATGGTACTTGAATTCATGAAAAATTGAGATGTTAGGATACCCGGTGACTTCTGTTCCTTTCTCGCCTATCTTCTGGAAGGTCCATAAATCTTCAGGGACAAACGCGTCATCAGCCTGACTAGCATAAGGTCGAAGGATTACGCCACTGTAGGTATGAAAAGAAATGGTAGAGCCAATGTTATTGTGCCCAATTATGAAATCAACTACTGCACGCACTTCTGGTTCCGAAGTAGGATACGGCCCCGCCCCTTTTTGTTCACCTTCTTGTTTCCATTCCATCGGGAAATTTCGATTTAGGTCCAAACCTTCTTTAGGGGATAATACTTTTATTGTGACCCCATCATAATTGGTTAGGTGGCCTTCAGGCAACAATCGATAATATTGTCCGCCACTTTCGATAGGATCGCGTCGGATCATTAATCTAGGTTCTTCAGGATGTGGTTTCCAGGTGCCGTTTGGATCTCGAACTCGCATGGTAAGAATCCGGCCATCTCCATCAATATCTTCTGTTTTTAACCCTTCAATAGGGTCTTCATCATGTGGATATGGTCTAGTGCTTGAGCGGACTATTTTGGGTTGATCTGCGAGAGCCCATTCCGCACCATCCGGACTTATTCTTGGACAAATGTAGAATACCCTTGTATCAAGGCATCTTGTGATTTCATCATCTTTGCTATAACCCGCAATCAAGGTATTCAGATGATAAAGGCAGGCGGTTGACCCAGATAACTCAAGAGCATGAATATTGCCATCTACCCAGACAGCAGGTTTCTCGGTATCAGGGCCGGTATCGAAATTCGTAACTGTTAGCAACCAGATATCTCGACCTTCATGACTTTTTCCAATACTATCAATATGGACTAAATCGGGATATTTCTCCGAATAATCGTGTAATATTCGTGTTAGTTCTTCGTATCGGTAAAATTGGTCGAACTTAATTTCAGACATTTTGTTCCTCCTTTTCCTTTCAATACACTCTTATTCAACGCCTAACGGATGAGCTCACCCGCCTAAAATAACCTGGATTCACTGGCGCCGCCGATTCACAAAGGTCGGGTGGAGCGGGGGTTAGGCGGTGGAGTCATCTTTCCATCGATCACCTAATAATTCTGAAGGAACGATTTCACAAAATTTTGAGACTACATTATTTATATCGTCAACCATTTCTTGGAACAACCAGGATTTGTCGGTAACTCCTTGTCGAAAATAAGTAAGATGTGCAATTTCTTTATTTACACGATCTTTGATTATTTTAATTTCTTCCTTTGTTTTTGATGGCCTTTCATTAATCCAATCGTTCTTATCAATGAAGAAGTGAACAGCAATTACATCATCATCCCAACGTTTCATATCAAGGTAGAAGAAATCAAGAAGAGATCGTATATGAATTGCGAGGGCTTCTATTATTGCATTATTTATTACTTGTTTTTCTTCATTGTCGGAACTACTAGAAAATTTCAATATTCCAGTGCTTTGAGGTATAACTACAGAAAAATTTTCATGTGTATGATTAGTTAGCTTATCTTGTGATGTCGCAGTATAACGGGAGGAGAACAGATTATATAGGCGATTCATCATCCATATTTCATAGAAAAGATGATCAGAGGATTTTCTGATGACAGCTTTAGGGTAGATATAAGTCATAAAAGTCCTGTACTAATACACCGCCTAACGTTGTGGATCACGCGCGGGTATAAGCCGTTATGTGCATCCGGCTTGTTCGATGACTTAGGGTTCTGCACTCCCTGGCAGCTTGTTTGCTTTGAGCACGCCCAGGATTCCCTCCATTTCCGCAGCAATGACACGAAAAACCAGTTCCAAGCGGGAACGCGACAGCGGTTTGCGAACAGTGTAGGGGCCGTGGGTGAATACTTGCGCTGGGTGGCTGCCGATTGGTTTTCTCTGAGATGGACCTATCTGTATCTCAATACTCAACTGGTCGGCCTCATCGGACAGAATAGAGATTCGGCCCCGTTCTCGGTTGTTTGTACACAACAGGATCGTGGTACCCTGAAATGGCGCCTCTTCAGGTGACAACTCTGCGATCACCAATTCCGCAGCACACCCGGCCGCGGCAAGAGCCCGTCGCGCGTGGGTGAAATCGCAGTTGTTATCAGCATCGCGATCAATTGCGCTCCCTTGAGTCGCAACACCGGTGTCAAGTTTCTGCGCAATCAACTTGTCTTGCCACTTCACGTTGTACGCGGTACCGGGTCCACAGTTTGAAGTTGTCAACCTCGCTTTCGTGCCGTGATGTAGATCAATGGTCACGTGTTGCGGCATTCGTGGCTCCTTTGATGTCCAGCTCAATGCGCCTAACCTATTGATATCAGTTCATTTGGACCGAATAACGGTAATAATCGGTCCAAATGAACCGATATATGCTTATATGTATTATAGAATATCATTACATTCCGCCCCATTACTCTCACTTTACATTTTCAACTAGCTGAGAATAATCAGTTTCTCTCAGCTTATTTATTCCTTTCTTCGCCGGCTTCGATAACTTCTTATAAGCCTGTATCAATTCTTCCTGGTCTTCGTAATCTTCATCCAGTCCCAGCTCCCACATACTCAGATCATTTTCATATACACTGGCCAGCTGCGCGGAGATCTCCCACCCTAATCTTGCTAGTTCCAGGTATTGATCTTCAGTTGAGTTCCCTTCCTGGAGATTCTTGACGGCCAGGCGGACCGGAAATTTTGCTGCAGTAATATGATTGCGGATGATCCAGGCCAGAAATAGCTCTGGTGTCTTTTTAATCAACACAATTATTTTTTTCTTTTCGTTGTGTTTGTAACTTCCAAATCCTAGTAACTTATCTAAATTAATATTCCATATTCCCACCACAGTAGTATCTGTGGATAACTCAGGATCGCTGGTATCGGGTTGTAGTGGTATTAAATAATTATTAAAAGAATTAGTTAAAGACTTATTAGTATTAGAGTTATTATAGTGTTCGGAAATGCGTGGGTTCCCTGTTTGGGATTGCTCCTCTCCCGTTTGGATTTGCGTGTCTCCTGTTAGATTTTGCGCATCCCCTGTTCGGAATTGCGTACCCTCTGAATCTGATCCACTTTTTGTTTCCCGGTATTTTTGCTCATCTCCTGTTTGGTTTTGCGTACCCTCTGTTCGGATTTGCGCACCCTTGTTACTATCGTTTTCGGTGTCCCGGGAAGACTCGAGATGACCTTTTAATAGGCGGTTAAAGTAACCTATATCATCATTATGGATAGGTTCTGTGGCCCGGATTTTAATTGAATACTCTCTTGGATATCCTTTTTTGTATTCTTCCTTGTACTCAGCAGAAAGCCAGTTGCTAAGAGATAATTCAGGAGAGTATTGAGTTTCCCATGAATTCCCCTCCCCACTTTCTGGAGAATGCATACATTTTTCAATCAATCTTTTGGGTGTTCTGTTGCCGCAGCCAAGTGCAATTTCCAAAGAACGGTAACCAGAAAAATGAACTTCTGCGCTTTCGTCTTCTCTGTATAAAGACCGTAAATACCAGATCAACGCAGCCTCATTTGGGCTCAGCTCGTCCATGTACTTTTTATAGAAATAGTGAGGGATGGTCACGGCCAGGTTGGGTCTGGTTATTTGATGTACCAGTTGATTTTCCAACTCAGAGACGTTCTTTGAGATCTTCCCCGGGAAGTATTCAGAGACAACATCAAGAACCGTTCTGCGCTTTTCAGAAATTGAAGAAGGAATATCAACATCTCCAGGCTTAACTCTTCTGATCTCGCTGGTCCGATCCAGTAATGACTCTAAGATCGATGCAGCCGATTCTTCATCCTTATATTGATTGATGAAGTTTTCGATCCAAACCAGGTGATGAGGAGCCAGCGGGATTTGACTCCAAACAGTATATTCCGGAGGTACATCTTCGTAGCCATCTTTGACTTTCTTGTAAAACCAGCTGGAAAAGCCCTTTTTATTCAGCCATTCAGAAACTTGAACATGTTTCAGCGGAGCCCATTTTGCAAGAACCCGGGAAGAGATTGGTTTCAACACGCTGTCATCTTCGGCGATGGCAACGAAAGAAACCTGTCTCATGGCGGCTGCTACCCAGAAGGGAGCCGCCCCCAGGACAGGCAGCCAGTGTTGGAACATGTAGATCTGGACAGGGACAAGTTTATTGGGATCAACAACCTGATCATACACGCTGCGTTGAACGCGGACCAAAAGATCGTCTTGCCCTACCCTTCCCTTTCTTTGAACAACCAGATGTTTTTGTTCTTGCCCTTGTCCAAAATAAATTTTCGCCAGGGGAAGGAATCTTCGGGCTAACCAGATTTCATTTGTATCAAGGGGGACGGTAACAATCAGGCTCAGCTCTTCGCTGTCCCAATGAGCGCTGGTATCTTTTGTCCAGGTTTCTGGGATCTCGAGAGGAGTCTGTTTAAGATCCTCTAATAGAGATTTCCAAACCTGCTCGGCGCTCGCTCTTGGGTTGTTGTCTTGTCTGTCGTTACTCATTGATCATCTTTTAAAATAAAAGCGCACGATGTCTCCACTTGGGGGAAAGATCGTGCGGTACGCCTTGACATAATCAAAAAAAAGTGTATAATTTTTGAGTAAGTCAAATTGCTTTGCTCGAAATCTCCCCCCTTGGCCGCCAAACCTTAGGGGAGTTTTTCTTTAAAGCGCGGATCCAAATTTCGGACCCTTATTCTGTTGTAGTGATTTGCGCGATCGGAGCTTAACTAGCTAAGCAAATCAATCACGCCCTGTTATTCTGATTGATTAAAATGTATCACAAAAACTGTTAGAATCACTTGGAAAACGACCTTATTCAGTTATAAAATGGCACTAATCTTCAGCCACAGATACGGGGAACAACCTAATCATAACACACACATGGGGGATAAGCAACAGATAGGCTGCCCTGAACCTATAAAAACAAAAAATATTGCTCCTGGGCCGTATTTAATGCATTCCAGGGCTTGCCAACGAGCATAAAACGATATCTACAGCGCATTTTTACTTAAAATGGCCACTTTCCATATTTTCTGGTTTTAATGACCAGGGACCCATAAAAAACGATCAAAAATGCCCGGTTGAGACAGCAAAAAAGGCAATAAAAATATTCAGAAAAAATATTCCCATAATTAGAAATATTTTTTCAATAAAATCAATTATAATATAGGTGGGACATATTTAATGAATATATCCTTTTTCCTTAAAATGAAATATTGGACTTACCATCAAAAATAATAAAAGAAAACTCACAAAGGACAACCATACATGAAAATCCTGGCTGTAGCATGTCAAAAGGGAGGCGTGGGAAAATCTACCCTGGCGATCAATTTGTCCGCAGCTTTTTCGTTAATGGAGTCGTTTCAAAACCCGCAGGATCCAGGACAAATACTTCTGGTCGATATGGACAAGCAGCACCACTCCAGCAAGACCTTATCCGGTGGTGTCTTCGGATCTGACAGCGGGGAAGCTGAAAATGAGCTCACAACCCTGAGCCAATGTTTGACAGGTCGGACCCCCCTGCCCATTTCTGCCATCGCTCAAAAATCTCACCTGCCAGCAAATAACGAGAACAATAATCTCCACTACGTGCCCTCTTTTTACCAGGGCATGGAAGAAGCAGAGATTTTCCTCAACTCAGATACAACAGGACAATTCCGTCTTTCTGATCTTCTCCAACCTCTTGAATCCATCTATAAATACGTAGTGGTTGACACGCCCCCCGACTTATCGATCATGACAGACAATGCGCTCGTGGCTGCAACTCACGTTGTTGTCCCGATAGACCTGCAGGCATTCAGCATGGACGCCCTTAATAAAACTCTTGACAAAATCGAACAAATCCAGAGCCACCCCCGCTTTAATCCGGAGCTACAGATGGCCGGCATTGTTCTTACAAAGTGCAGCCTGCGCCACGGCGAGGAACGGGACTGGTTCAATGTATTACAAGAACAATATGGAGACTTAATCCTGTCCCCAATTGCTCTGCGAGGAGATGTGCATACAGCCCAAACCCAGGGGCTTGATATTTTCAGTTATAAACCCCCCCGGGACTCGGAAGCCGTCGCCTCTTCAAGCCTGGCTACCCAGGAATATGCCAAAGTGGCTGAAGAAATAAAAAAGAGAATTGATAAATTCTAGTCCATTCCCAGCGGAACGGAGATAAACCTATGGCAAAAGAACCCCAGAACAAAAAGGCCGCACTCTCGCGGACAAGCAAAGCAGCAGTTGTTCGCACCCGTGAACAGCCGAAGAAAACAACCACTGCAGGCCGGCGATCGGCTGGACGCATTACATCTGTGCCCCTGAGCCAGATCGTTCTTGATCGCTATCAGCCCCGCCCCATTCTTCCTGTTCAGGACGGGTTACGTGATAATTTCTTCGCAGGAAAATCTGACTGGAGAAAAACAGCTGACATGTGGTTGACGCTCGCCAAAACTGACACCGGCATCACAAACCAGGTCAACAATTTACTGGATATGGGAAAAAGCATTGGAGAGCTGAATCAAATTGAGCCTGCCACGGGCGCCTGGATAGAGAAGACACCCGGGGATTTTAAACTACTATTGTCCACTGGTGAAAGAAGGTTCTGGAGCCTTGCTCTACTTGCGGTAGCAAATAACGGAGGAGAGCCCCAGCTAGAAGTGCAGGAAATTCAAGAAGATGAGCTCACCCTGGCCAGGCAAATTGTCGAGAACGAATCAGCTAAACCTCTTTCTGCCATCGGGAAGGCACGGGCTATTGCCGGCCTGATCCTTGAATCCCTTGAACAACTTCCGCCTGAGTTGGATCGCAGCTCTGACAACCCCCCTACCGATTATGAATACTACCAGAGCGCACTGGATATTGAAAAACTCACTGGCAGCAAATATACACCAAGGGGGATGTGGGAAGAAATTGGGGAAATTATGGGTATGGAACGAAGGTATATGGCGTTTCACCTTGACCTTCTTCAGTTACCCCAAGATCTTCAATACCAGGCTGACATCAATGAATTATCGGAAGCAGTCTTGAGAGAAATTCTTATTCTTCCACCAACTCAATGGGGCAAGACAATAGAAAAGGCTATCAAAGAGAACTTATCTGCACCAGAGGTCAAAAGGATTCGGACGAATAAAGGGAAGAAAGCAAGTTCAAAAGACACTCCCGCCGCAAAGGCAGCAAGCCGCTTGAGAGCCTTCTGGAAAGTAACCAAAGAAATCAAAACAAGCGCAGACCTTGAGCAAGTGGCAACTGACTTTGCAGCCGGCCTTGATAAGAAAGAAATATTATCAGGGGCAGACGCCTTAGAGTCTCTGGCCAAGAAACTTCGGCTAAGGGCCTCCCAATAGAAAAATGCAAATGTGGTACACGTGTACCACATTTGCAAAACTTAGCGAGGGAGAAGCTTTGTGAGTACAAGGAAGATCCGTCTAAAAAAGACATTGGCCGTGAGAGTTATTAGCAATAGGTTGCACGCCCTTTTGGAAGGAGAGGAGCTGGAAGTAAACGATCTACCTGCAGGCAATAAACTCCCCAGGTTCTGGTATACAGACGTTGACGGAAAAGAAATTGGCATCTACGAGAGTGAAGCGGAATTGATCGACGAGGAATAACAAAAGTGGTACACGTGTACCACTTTCATGCTAATACCCCCTGAGCACCTTTACCCACGGCTTAGATTGGGACATCTCCCTTTCCCAGGGAGCATGGTCCAGAAGATGATGGAGCTCGTAGTCCCCCACCCTTCTCCAGATTTTACGCAGCGGCGCCATCCCCCCGTGTTTTTGATAAGGCAATGTCCCTTCCTTGAACAAATACTGCTCCCACCAGGGATCCCCTCTCTCCAACTTCAACCGCTCAAGTAAAACGGTCCAACCATTGATGCCGGCCTTTTCCAGCATTTCTAGGATCTCTTTTTCTCTCCAGGGCGAGCCGTCTATCACCCAGACCTGGACCGGGTTGCCCGCTAGACTGCGCCAGACCCTGCCATATTTTTGACTTCGTTTTATGAGCCGCGTGATGGGATAAGTGGCCCGGTCCATCTCTATAAATAGTCTTGCTTCAGAAAAGATGATCTTCGGATCATGCACACAGCCGTACCTCCAGGTCTTGCGCCAAAAAGCAAGGTCGACGGCCGCGTCTGGAATTACCCAGTCATGAAGCCCTGTTGACAGATCCCGAAAATAGACCCTCTTTCCAATAATGGTTTCCAGATAGACATCCACGCCCCCGTGTTCCTCCTGCAGGCGATAGGCATTATCGATCAAGCCAAATACAAACTGCTGCACCAGCTTTGTGTGATCCTTGATATAGGTTAGGGCTCTTTCGGAATAAATCAGGCCGGCTTTACCCGCCATTTTCTGTGGCCAGGCGTGAAACCTTCTCATACTTTCTTGTTCCACTCCCCAATACTTTGCCATAACCTCTAGACCCAGTGCTGACAGCTTTTTCCCGAGCATTGGCGGAGGTGCATTCTCTAATAAACCCTTCTCGTCCAGGGACAAATAACATGCTTTTGCTTTTGACTTGGCTTTCAGCAACCGCTCGTAGGCATAGTCCCCGGTGACGGAAGAAGATACCAACAGCGACAAATCATCTATGCTGTAAAGAGGGTTATCGCCAACATACTTAAGTAGAGCAAAATCAACCTCAGATAGGCCCAGGAATAATTTACCAACGTTCTGATCATGGCGAATATTCTCCAGACGATTCCAGCGCAGTGAGGTAAGAGCCTTTTTGACTTCTCCCTCCCTCAAGGGAGGACCACTAACGCTATTGCCGGCCAGTGAGCGATTGTTGCCAAATCGCAGATAACCATCTTCCTGGCTGTAATAGATCAAGGCATTTTTATTGCCCCTCTTCCAGAGGGTTTCGAGCTGGCGTTTGATTAACTCAGCCCTCTCAATCGTTCCTGTTATGATCAGGTCTGCCAGATTTGGAGCGAACCTGGCTGGGATAGGATGAAGGAAAGGAAGCGCATCTACGGCTGCCCCCTCATTATCTACCCAGACCCGGATCCAAAACTTGCGCTCTTCCCCTACCTTGGCCAGTAAGTCAGCGCCCCAGGAGCCAGGGGATCCCCCCACCCAAAGAGCGTCCCTCCCATAATTTTTTAGCAGATATTTTTTGGCTTGTTCGCGTCTGCGAACACCGGGGATCGATGAAAGCTTTTCTTGTTTTACTCCCCAGCACTTGCCAATGCCCGGGACATTTACTGTGCGGGTTTCTTTCGGCTTTGCAAATTTTTCAAACTTGGGGCCAAAAACAAATTCAAGGACAGGCCTACTGGTCCAGGGGTGATTATATAAAAATTCGACCAGCGAAATTTCTACGTTCAAGTCAATCATCCTCGGGGAACATTATGCTGGCATCGCCTTCCAACTCCAGGAGAGCATTATCTAGTGGCGTATCTGGATCTGCAATTGATTCGTCGTCAGGATCGGGCAAGTCACTCAATAAGGAGTCGACCATTCTGTTCCCGCTAGCGCTTGCCCTTTCCCGGATATTGATATCAACAGGGGCTGCTCCCCTTCCCCCTCCTTCGCTCAATACGCGGCCAAAGCTATCGCGGATATATGTGAGTGATTCCCGGCCTTCTTTTGATGCGATAGCAACTGGCGTGCTGTATTTTGACCGAGCATCCAGCGCCTCCTGGATTTGATCCTCAGACGATTCGAGTGGCGGTCTAATGCGCATTGAAAACGGGGGGATTTTGTCCCCATTCTCTCCCACCATAGAGGCCCAGACGTGATAAGGGGGAAGCTGCGTCAATGTTGTTGGGTCCACACCTCCCTCTTCGGTGCGGAATTCTTCCCCAGATAATTTTTCGGCATCCTCACCATTAATACGGAAAGTGAACAAGGTATGGGACCCACCCAGGATAATGCCGGGCATATTGTTGCCAAGGTTTTCCCGGATGCTGGCCAGGGACTGGGTGCCAATCACCAGGTTGATACCGTGTTTTCTCATCTGCCCCAGGATCGTATCCCACTGCACGCCGGCAATGGTCTGCATTTCATCCACCACAAAGGTGATGGGGATCCTTTCTTTGACACGGTTGGCGATCTGGTGCATGACGATCTTTACAACTGCGTTGATAAAAAGGGCCCCTGTGAAAGCTGACATATCCTCACCGATGATGCCTGACCGGGTATTGATGATCAGGATCTTGCGGTTCTCGA
>JBARSJ010000207.1:0-13716 GCA_049644685.1 Anaerolineales bacterium | reverse complement strand
TACTCGTCAATTATTCAGTGAAAGTCCAACCTGGAGAATGGGTATTTATCAACAGCCACGTAGTTGCAGAACCATTAACCAACGAGGTGCTGCGTGCAGTGCTGGAAGCCGGGGGACTGCCCACAGTGCTGATGGGTTCTGATTGTTTAACAGAAACCAGCTTTAAATATTCAAATGAGGATCAGCTTACCTGGATCTCGCCAATCACCAAAACTCTTTATCAGGAAGCAGATGTATTAATTGCCTTACGAGCTTTTGAGAATACCAAGTATCTGGCTAATATCGATCCCAAAATACAACAAATCCAGACTCAAGCACGGCAAGAGATAATGCAAACCTATATGAAACGGGCTGCTTCTGGTGATCTAAAGTGGACCCTTACCCAATATCCTTGCCCTGCTTACGCCCAGGATGCCGATATGAGCTTAAGTGAATACCAGGATTTTGTACACTCCGCTACCTATACCGATCAGGATGACCCGGTTTCAGAATGGGAAAGAATCCACGATGAGCAGCAGGTAGTTGTCGATTGGCTGAATGGCAAAAAGGAAGTCACCCTGAAAAGCCCCAATGTTGATCTTACCCTCTCGGTTGAAGGCCGGACTTTCATTAACGCGGATGGAACAAACAATATGCCCAGCGGAGAGGTGTTCACCGGGCCAGTGGAAGATTCCGCTAATGGATGGGTGGAATATACCTACCCGGCGATTGAAAAAGGCAAGGAAGTTTCAGGCATCCGCTTAGAGTTCAAAGACGGAAAAGTGGTCAAGGCCAGCGCAAAGAAAAACGAGGAATTCCTGCTTGCCATGCTGGACAGCGACGACGGCGCCCGCTATTTGGGTGAATTCGCTATCGGAACTAATTACGGAATCCAGAAATTTACCAAAAGTATCCTCTATGATGAGAAAATTGGGGGCTCATTCCATATGGCACTTGGCGCAGGATACCCGGAAACTGGAAGCAAGAATGTATCCAGCATTCACTGGGATATGATTTGTGATATCCGAGAGGACAGCGAAATCCACGTTGATGGAGAACTGTTATATAAGGATGGAAAGTTTCAGATTTAAGACAAAACAAAGCTCCCGGAGTTTTAAAAACTCCGGGAGCTTTTTCTCTTTAAAACCAGATCACTCAACCAGTTTCCCGCTATCCTCAATGTACTCCAGACTCTGATGCCTGAAATAAGTATTATACAAAACGGAATAATAGCCATCATTATCTAACAGCTCCTGATGGTTTCCCTCTTCAATGATTCTGCCTTCCTGAAGTACCACAATTCTATCAGCTGACTTAACTGTCGAGAGCCTGTGAGCTATTAAGATGCTCGTGCTGTCCTGCAAAATAAGGTCCAGCGCTTGCTGAATTTGACGTTCGGTAAACGGATCAATACTGGCAGTTGCTTCGTCCAGGATAAATACCGCCGGGTTCTGAATCAGCACCCGCAGCAGGGCAACCAGCTGGCGCTGTCCCATCGACAATTGCCCTCCTCTTTCGCCCACTTCCGTTTGAAGACCTTCGGGCAGGGTTTCCAACCACTCACCCTCTCCGATCCGTTTCGCCAGGTCTGTCATTTCTTGCAGGGTCGACTCGCTGCAGGCATATTGGATATTTTCTGCAACGGTGCCGGAGAATAAAAATGGTGTCTGCGAAATCATGCCCAGCTGTTTTCGGAAGCTGGTCAGATTTAGATCTCGGATATCATAGCCATCAACTAAAATCCTGCCGGACTGGAACTCATAAAAACGGGTAATTAATTTTGCTATGGAAGATTTACCAGCTCCAGTGTGTCCTACCAAAGCAACACTTTCACCCGGCTTGATAGTGAGGTCAAAGTCCCGGAAGACCCATTCATCCTCCGCATATCTGAAATTTAACCCCTCGATCCGAATCTGACCAGATAATCGGTCAGGGTCGAGGTTGTTCTTTTGAACAACTGCCGGTTCGGCATCAATCAATGCATAAACCCTTTCTGCAGATGAGAGTCCGCTCTGGACCTGCGCCCAAAAAGAAGCCAAATTCAAAACCGGAAAAAAGAACCGATCCAGACTTAGGAGGAATAGATACCAGGAACCAATGGTGACAACTCCCTGAGCAACGTTCATTCCTCCGACATAAACCAGCATTGCCGAGCCTACCCCTCCGATCGTATTTAAAACCGGGAACACAATCGAGAGCACAAATCCTCTCCGGACATTGATCCGGTACGAGCCCGTATTAGCCTGATTAAAATCATCAAAAATTTCGGATTCCTGCCGGAAGTTTTTAGCAACAGCGATACCGCTGACTGTTTCCTTAATCGTAGCGTTAACTTTAGCCATTGCCCGCATGCCTTCCCTGGTCACACGGCGGGCAATTTTCCTAAAACCAATCGTCAGAATAAAGAGAAATGGTAAAAACCCTAGTATATATAAGAATAAACGGGGTTCCAAGCGGGCTAAGACAATACCTAGGATTATTGCCTGAATCATTTGGGCTATTAAATCGGTCAACAGGATAATCAGATTTCCAAATTCGCGCGTATCTGAAGTTATCCGGGAAACCACTCTTCCGGAGGAAAACTTATCATAGAAAGACAGATCATGAGTTGCTGCAGACGCGAAAGCATCTGTCCGGAGGGTCATCACAATATCTGAAACCATCCTGACTGTCATCCGCCGCCGAATCCAATTCCCTCCCCAATTGATGAGTGCAGCCAGCAAAACAAGCCCGAGAAGGATATTGATAACTGTATCACCGTGATCAACCGTTAACCGGTCAATACTGTTGGATACAATTAATGGCAGAGATGCGCCGGATACAGCCACCAGAATCAAAAGAGCTGAGATCCATACCAAACGGGTTTTGTGAGGATTTAAATATTGATAAATACGCCTCAGTAATTCCCTGTCGCCATATTCACGATCATAAGCTTCAGTATCTAGTCCGGAAAAAAATCCCATTCAAACAATCCTCTATCGGCAATCCTGTCCTGTCGTCAGCTGTTAACATCATTCCTTAAATAACTGGCTATATGCCTCTGAGCTATTAATTAATTCCTCATGGGTTCCACTGGCAATGATTTCTCCCTTTCGCATCACAAGGATATGGTCTGCCCAGCGAATTTGGGAAAGCCGGTGGGTGATGATTATGGTTGTCCGTCCTTTTGCTGCCGCAAAAATCGCCTTTTGGATCTCATCCTCAGTAGCGCTGTCTATTGAGCTGGTTGAATCATCCAGAATTAAAATACGGGGATCTGTCAGGAACGCTCTTGCCAAAGCCAGCCGTTGACGCTGTCCCCCCGACAAGGTCACTCCCCTCTCTCCCAATAAAGTTTGATATCCATCTTTAAAAGAAAGGATAAAATCATGCGCTTGGGCAGATTTGGCTGCGCTTTCTATCTCTTCCAGAGTTGCATCTGGTTTCCCAAAAGCAATATTTTCAGCGATGCTGCTTGAAAACAGGAAAATATCTTGTTCTATGATTGAGATTTGTTTTCTGAGAACGGAAAGATTCCAATCCCGGACATCCACATCATCAATCAGGATTGAACCTGAGGCGGCATCGTATGTGCGGTTAACCAGCTTGGCCAGGGTTGTTTTTCCAGAACCGGTTTGACCTACAATTGCCAGGGTTTGTCCCGGATTCAAATAAAAATCTATCCCGGAAATTGATGAATCATTATCCGGATACGCATAGGAAACATTTTCAAAACGGATTCTGCCTTTCATATCTGCTGTGTATCCGGATTGATTTTGATCAAGTTCTGTCTCCCGATTGATCAATTCCAGGATGCGTCGGGAGCTGGCAATCCCCAATGAAACCTGGGAATAAGCAAACAGGGACACAAAAGTTGGAAAACCCAGCAACCCCAGCAAGCCAAAATAACCGGCGATATCTCCCGCCTGGAGTAGCCCTCTCTGGTAGAGGACAATCGAGTGAAATAACCCGCCAGCCTGAGTAAGTCCCATCAACAGCAAAGGAAGGAAACGGGCTTCTACATCTCCCTGGCGGATCGCTTTATCCCTGAAACTGCGGGCATTCTTCTCAAATAATCCCACTTCACTTTTTTCTTCAGCCATACCCTTCACAGTCTCAATTCCATCAATAGCCTCTGCCAGCCGGGAATTTAATGTGCCAAAAGCTTTCCTGACAGCATTGGTAATTGGCTGAAGTTCAAATAGATACTGCCAGAGCGCTAGAACATATAAAATCAAAAATATTAGCGGGGCTGCTACCAGCGATGGATGATATCGTCCTGCAAAGATAATAGGCATAAAGATAAAATTCGCTGATCCGATAACCAGGTTTAAACCCGGGCTGAACATAAAATTAATTTCCCTGACATCATTGGTAGCCCTGGCCATCACATCACCTACTGGCAGCAGGCTGTGATAGGTCATGCTTTTTCCTAGCAGACTGGTATAAAATTCATGCCGGATATCCCGTTCCATCCGCTGGCCGATCAGCTCAGCGCTGAAGTTTCTGCCCAGCTGCAGAATTCCCCGCAGAGATTGAGTTCCAACGATTAATAAAGCAAACCTCAACAAAGATTCAGTTCGGGGAGGATCTTCCAGCATGGCGTTTAATGCTAATCCGATAATCAAAGGAACAACAGATGCCAGAGCAGCATTGCCAATTGCACCAACCAGCAATATTAAACCCAGATGCCAATACCGCAGAAAATGAGCCGTAATCCACCGCATCGGGCTGTTTCGATTGGCTCGGATTCTGGCAGGCACCTGGTATTCCTCAGGCAAGGTAAATTCTGTAGTCAGAAATGTGCTGTTGTCCATTAATTCTTCTTTGTTTGTACCGGATCTTGAACTTCATCCGGAAATGCCAGTTCCTTAATGATTCCAAAAGGACCATAGCTTTCCAAATCGCGAAAAGAGATCTCCCGGACCTGCTCAGAAATTGGGTTTACCATCAAGACCTGACCGGCAAAATCCAGCAATGTCAAACCTTCGCTTGCATCTGCAGCCTGTTCTCTCATATAACCGGAAAAATGGAGGAAATTTTCTTTTGTGTCCGGATAGCGTTGGAATATTTTTTCAAATGCCCGTTGAAACTGTTCCTTGTATTCAGCCTTGACTACCGAAAGGTTGCTGATTATCCAGCATTGATCCCTGTATTCCCGGTAATATGCCAGGCCTAACAAATTTCCAGTGCTGTCCAGGTAAGGATAAAATGGGAATGCCCGACAAGTGATAGACCGGAAAGTGCGCTGGCAAGACTGATGCCCCAGGCACTGAAGTAATTGCTGCCCTGGCTGAACATCCCTGATTAGTTCTTCCTGTCCAATTGACCCTGATCCCTGCCAGATATGCCATAACTCTGTCTCAGCCTGCAGATACTCCCATTCCAGATCATACGCCGCTGGAACCACGATCTCGATATCGCAGCAAACCGGTATGCCGTAATCATTATAGGGACCACATTTCTCACCACAGTCTATCTCCGATAGCGGAAGTGAAAATTCCTGATACAGTTCTTTGAAAGAGAAATCCAATTTAGAATCAGTCATTATCCTGGAGAGTCTTTGGTTTGGAGGATTTTTTTAAGATAATCAAGCGCTTCATCCCTGCTATCTATCTCATCCCTCACTTGCGCCTCCCGGAGCTGCTCGAGGAGGATTCCAATCCCAGGACCGGGATCAAGATCCAGGTTCTCTTGCAGATCGTTTCCATTTAGCAAACCGGGGGGATCAACCAACTGTTTCCTTTTTTCCCACCAGCCTTCCAGCAGGTGCCTGGCAGTATCAAGCTGATTCGGCCAGCTGGATTGCAGGGAAGTTTTATCCTCCTCAGCCAGGAATTGGGCTAATGCCAAAAAGACGCCATCCACACCAGCTTCACCAAACTCTTTGAAATACCGGTACACCTCAATTGGAGGAAGTGATAATTGATTATCTGCCAGGTTTTGATATGCCTGAACAGCCCGGATACCCTTCTCCAGCCGGTCTGTTTCCTGATTGCTGAGATGAAGAAGCCCCATTATTGAGGAAAAGCGCGACAAGGAAAGATCAAGTTCCTGATTATCTTTCGCGGGCAGCTGAACCAGCAGGCTCAGGAAGGACAGCTGATAAACCGATCTCCCCGGGACGGTTTCCTGCTGCAGATAAATTTGGGTTTCTTTTCGATATCTTCCCAAACGGTGAACAAACAGTCCAAACGCCCAATTTGAAGCGGTATCGGGATTGTGCTCTTCCTGTAATAACGACCAGAACGATTCAAGCACCCGGATTACACCCTGCTGCCGAAGGGTAAAATCTCCTGAAAAGACCACTGGATAGATCCCCAGAACCTGCAGAGCCATAAGCGCGGCTGCCTGATTTGGTCCTTCCAAAGTTCTGAACAATTCATCCCGAATTCTTTCCGGGGAAACCTCCAATAAATCATTCCCTGATTTCTGGATTAGGTCCTTGGTATCCGGCAGGATTAAAAATCCCAACTGGGCAGCCATGCGGACAGCCCGCAGCCCCCGCAGCGGATCCTCTTGCAGCGCCTGATCAGATGTACTGCGGATCAGACCATCTTTAAGATCCCTCGCTCCCTGACAGGGATCAATTATTTGATGATCCTGATTGATATCCATCGCCATCGAGGTAATAGTAAAGTCCCGGGTTAATAAATCTTCCTCAATAGACTCTCCCTGAAAGGTCGTAAAATCAATCACAAGACGTGTCTTCTGTTCATCTTTTAATAAAACCCTGGCAGCCTGGCGCTCTTTATCGAGCAGGTAAAAATCGCCATTTAACTGGTCAGCAACCTTTTTTGCGTAGAGGATCGTGTCTTTCGGCAGTGCAAAATCCAGATCATGAATGGGTTTTCCCAACATCAAATCCCGCACAGCTCCTCCAACCAAAAAAGCCGCGGAAGGTTTAAGTACCTCCACGATTTGATGATACAGCGGTGGGAATTTAGGGCTCTCTTTCATATTTTCATCCTGAACCGATTGGAAAATACTAGCATCTTTTCCAGAGGATGCGCCGTTATTTCTGGGGAAAGAACCAGAACCAATTCTCGGACATTCCTTGGATCTACCCCTTTACTGAAGATCCTCTGAGCGGGTAGATAAACTAATGATCTGGCGGAGTATATTTATCTTCGTTTACCACCCCGATAAAGGGAAGTTCTCGATAAAACTCATCCAAATCTAACCCATAACCAAAGACATATTTATTGGGGATAACAAATCCGACATAATCAAGCGGAACTTCTGTTTCGCGTCTTTCCGCCTTATCCAGCAAAGTGCAAACCTTGAGAGAAGCTGGTTTCCGGGTAGCCAGAAGACCCAATACTGATGATAACGTATGTCCGCTGTCCACAATATCCTCAACCAGCAGTACATTTCGACCCTGAATGTCATCCCGGAGATCCATTGTGAGCCGGATCTGTCCGGAAGCTTCCCGGACACCCGAGCCGTAGGAAGAGATAGCCATAAAATCAATCGAATGGGGCACTGATATTGACCGCATTAAATCTGTTAAGAATAATACGCCGCCGCGGAGGATACAGACCAGATGTAAATCCTGTTCCTGATAATCCCGATTGATGATTTCCCCTAACTCTTTAACTCTGTCCTTGAGTTCCTGTTCAGGAATGAGTACTTCACTGAGAAATTCATGGTACGATTGCATGATTTTATTCCTTCTTTCCGCTGGGGACTTGATGATGTATCCTGCAGCGGGCTTCATACATCTCTGAAGCCCCTACGATGATTATCGGATCGTCATAATGGGCAGGGTTACCGTCCACCAAACGCTGCGTTCTGGTCGCCTCTTCCCCACAAACCATACAGATGGCATGCAGTTTATCCACAATTTCAGCTTGCGCCAACAACATGGGCATCTGACCGAAGGGCTCTCCCCTAAAATCCATATCCAATCCACCCACTATTACCCGGATTCCCTTCTTCACTAAGTCTTGAACAACGGGGATGATTTCCTCACCAAAGAATTGCGCTTCATCGATTGCTATAAGGGTTACATCATTAATTAGTATGGCAGGAATTTCGGTAGTGCTCTCTATCGGAGTAGCATCATACTCATTACCCGCATGAGAAGTAACCTTCTCATTGCTGTAGCGAATATCAAATCCTGGTTTAAATACCTGGATCTTTTGTTTAGCAATGATCGCCCTTCGCAACCTGCGCAGCAGTTCATCGGTTTTACCGCAGAACATTGGACCGGTAATTACTTCCAGCCTTCCCTGATGATGTTTCATTTTTTCCCTCGCTTGAATTATTGTGGTAATTGGAATTGAATCAACCCAACAAAATACAGGCAGATAATATCTGCCTGTATTTTATCAAAAGAAACGTTACTTTACCTTTAAACTGTGATTTCTTCCGCGGCCTCAGGGATTTCAAAATTCGCGGCACGTAATGCCTTCTTCAGATCAATCAGAGATTTCCGACCAAAACCCTTAATGTCCAAAAGGGATTGATCTCCACCTTCCAATAATGCTAGAAGATCAGCAACTGTTGCCAATTTTGCATCCACCAATGCGTTAGTAACCCTGGTTCCGAGTTCCAGTACCTCTACCGATACATCACCGGAAGCCTTTTTTGTCACCCGGGCATCTTTCTCTTTCTGAATCTCTTCATAGCTTTTTAGTTTCTTGTAAAACCGGTCAACCTGTCCTTCTGAATCTACTATGCGC
The DNA here is from genome assembly GCA_049644685.1 of Anaerolineales bacterium. Lineage (GTDB taxonomy): Bacteria > Chloroflexota > Anaerolineae > Anaerolineales > UBA11858 > B10-G9. The sequence continues at coordinate 5,071 of JBARSJ010000207.1, read as the reverse complement.
TGTTCTCCTGTGAAAAACGGATGGCAGGCAGAGCAGACATCTGTCTTGATTGATTCCCGGGTAGATCCCGTTTTCCAGGTGTTGCCGCAAGCGCAGGTCACCGTAGCTTCAGGGTAATATGTTGGTTGAATTTCTTCTTTCATCTTTATAATCCTTATTATCTTGTGGGATAAACGTGTACCCGCTTCTTCCCACCGCGGAATGTCTGGTAAGTTACGAACCCATCTGCTGTAGCAAATAGTGTGTCGTCGCCACCCCGGCCAACATTTTCACCAGGATGAATGCGCGTACCCCGTTGACGAACCAGGATATTCCCAGATCGAACCAGTTCACCACCGAACTTTTTTACACCCAGTCGTTTGGAATTGCTGTCGCGTCCGTTGCGGGTTGAACCACCGCCTGTTTTATGCGCCATTTTTTTCTCCTGATTTCTTCACGATCTTGTCAACCTGCAGCAGTGTGTATTTTTGACGATGCCCCTGCCTTCTCCGGTAACGAACTTTAGGTTTATATTTAAATACCAGAATTTTGGGGCCTTTGATTTGCCCGGTAACGGTTGTCTTTACCTGGGCTCCTTTTATCACTGGAGTACCTACGGTTACTTTTTTACCATCCGCAATAAATAATACCTCATCCAGGGTTACTTTTTCTCCCAGTTCATTGGGAAGTTTATCGACCTGAATGGTTTCTCCAGGTACTGCTTTGTACTGCTTTCCACTACATACAGCAATTGCATACTTCATATTTTTCCTCCAATCTTCACTTCACCGTTCTTCCTGTGTTCAATACTTTTTCCCACAGGACTGCGGGGAAGTTGGGGGTGTTTATCTATGCCAATAGGCTGCAGAAGGACCTATTCCTTCAATGCCGTGCCATTATACCAGAGGTTGGTAGACTGTCAATGAAAATGCCTTCCTTCCCTGTAATACCAATAAAAACTAATCCAGATGCTGAATATTAATCACCTGATAATTATTATGATTTGTACTGAATCTTGTCACTATCCTAGGGGAATTTGGTCTCATATAATATGGATGAAATGCACTTAATGAGCACTTAATGAGCACTTTATAACCATTTTTCAGTTTGTGTTATAAATGGTACTGAAATGGTTTATTTGTTTAACGATAACATGCTCCAAAAAGGAGAATGATTAATGGCAGTTACCGGATGGATTGTCGTGGATGATCATTATTGTAAAGGGTGCAGTCTTTGCGTTGAAGCCTGTCCCCAGGAAGTATTACGTCTGGACAAGGATCGGCTCACATCCAAGGGATATCATCCTGCCCAAATGATTGAAGAAACCTGTTCAGGATGCGGTATTTGCGCGGTTGTCTGTCCCGATGCTGCAATTACTGTTTATCGAGAAAAACCCGAAAAGAAAGCCAGGAGGTAAATCCAGTGGTGAAAGAATTATTAAAGGGAAATCACGCCTTTGCAGAAGCGGCGATCAGAGCGGGTGTAGAAGCTTTTTATGGGTACCCAATCACACCATCTACTGAATTCCTGGAATACATGGCCAGGCGTCTACCTTCCCTGGGGAGGGCATTTGTACAGGCAGAGAGTGAAGTTGCTGCTATTAATATGGTTTACGGCGCAGCCTGCACCGGTAAAAGGGTAATGACTGCTTCCTCCAGCCCGGGGATAAGCTTGATGATGGAAGGCATCTCATATATTGCCGGCACCGAGGTTCCCGCTGTGATTGTGAACGTTATGAGAGGAGGCCCCGGACTGGGAAATATTGCTCCTTCACAGGGAGATTATTATCAGATGGTCAAGGGCGGCGGGCATGGAGATTATTTTCCAATTGTGCTCGCCCCGGCAAGCGTCCAGGAAGCTATTGACTACATTTCCTTAGCTTTTGATCTGGCAGAGAAATACCGCAACATCGTTCACGTAATAGTTGACGGTAATATGGGGCAGATGATGGAACCTGCCGAACTTCCTCCGATGAGAGAGATTCCGAAAGAAGTTCCGGATTGGGCTGTGGCTGGAGCAAAGGGCCGGGATGCCAATATCCTGACCTCTATATACATTGACCCTGAAGATGAGGAAGTGACTAATCTGCGCTTGGTGAAACGCTGGAAAGAGATCGAAAAGAACGAAGTTCTTTTTGATGAATACCTGGTTGACGATGCCGATATTTTGTTGATTGGTTTCGGAACAGCAGGACGAGTGGCATCTTCTGCCATCCGTGAAGCCCGCGAAGAAGGGATCAAAGCAGGATTGCTGCGGCCGATTACCCTGGCCCCTTTCCCCACACAGCGGCTGATTGAACTTACTAAACAAGTCAAAAGAATACTAGTAGTTGAAATGAATTCCGGGATGATGCTGGATGATATTATGAAAATTGTCCAGGGCAAGGTTCCTGTTGAGTTTTACGGCAGAATGGGTGGCGTAACTCCTCTGCCAGATGAAATCCTGGATGAAATCAGGCGGGTTGCTGCTAATAAAGAACCTGCCTCTGAAGATCCACGGGATGAATGGATTCCCCGCCTGGAACAAATGATATTAGGAGAAAAATAATGGTTTCAACAACAGCAGAAATTGTCTATCAGCGGCCGGAAACCTTTACGGATGTCCACACCCATTATTGTCCCGGATGCACCCATGGCACAGCCCATCGCCTGATCGCGGAAGTGATCGATGAAATGGGCTTGCGTGAAAAGACCATCGGTGTTGCTCCGGTAGGCTGCTCAGTTTTTGCCTATAGATACTTTAATGTGGATTTTGTCGAAGCAGCTCACGGCCGGGCGCCGGCCATGGCAACCGGTATCAAACGAGTGCTTCCGGAAAATACAGTCTTTACCTATCAGGGTGATGGAGATTTGGCTTCTATCGGTATGGCTGAAATTATGCACGCTGCTATCCGGGGCGAAAACATCACTGTAATTTTCATCAACAATGCCATTTACGGTATGACTGGCGGACAGATGGCACCCACAACGCTGCCTGGTATGAAAACAACGTCCTCCCCTTTCGGGCGAGACGTTGAAACAACCGGGTACCCTGCTCGCATGGCAGAAATCCTGTCCACTATAGATGGTTCCAGTTATATTGTAAGGCGCAGTTTGCATAATGCGGCCAACATCAGAAAATCGAAAAAAGCCATCAGGCTGGCATTTGAAGCGCAGGAAAGAGGACTTGGGTTTTCCATGGTTGAACTGCTATCCTCCTGCCCAACCAACTGGAAGCTTTCCGCCCAGGACGCACTTGATTTTGTGGCCGATGAAATGGTCCCCGTATTCCCTCTTGGGGACTATAAAGTATCCCCCACTCTGGCATCACTGAAGGTATAAGGAGTTCTTTGGTATGGATGAAACCAGTATCATTATTTCCGGGTTTGGCGGTCAGGGAACCTTATTTGCCGGACAGGTTCTTGCTTACGCATCGATGGATAGCGGGCTGGAGGTCACCTGGATTCCTTCCTACGGTCCTGAAATGCGGGGCGGCACTGCTCACTGTACAGTAATCGTCTCCAATGAGCCCATCGGTTCCCCCCTGGTCAGAAATCCAGATATTGTTCTGGCGCTGAACCTTCCCTCAGTAGATAAATATGAGGACAGGATGCCAACAGGTGGAGTATTGATTGCAAATTCTTCTCTGGTTCCCCGGGAAATCCAGCGGGAGGATATCACTTCTCTACTGATCCCGGTCAATGAAATTGCCGAGGAAATCGGTTTGTCCCGTCTGGGAAACATGATCATGGTCGGTGCGATGATTGCCATAAAACCAATCCTACCCCTGGACACTGTGAAAAAAGCCCTCGAGGAACATATCCCTGAGCGACATAAAAAGACCTTGCCCATGAACTTCAAAGCTATGGACACGGGGTTTGAGTTTGCCAACCAGGCACAATAGTAGAGAGACTAGGCTTTAAGCTATACGATGCGTAATCCTTCAAAAAACAGGAACCGGGATCCTCAGAGGATCCCGGTTCCTGTAAAATAAATTTAAAAGCGGTGCTCATTTGCAGCACCGCTTTTTGGTTATCTTTCTTTTACTTTTCAGAGAGTGATTCTATACAAACTCTACCAAAAATTCAGGGATACGGAAGATAGATACGATGAATTAGTCTAATATGCTTTGGATCCTGTACAGCATTTGCTGATAAGGTTGCGAGGGATCAATAAACAAATACAGGAGCGGAATTATCCACAATATCCCGAAGACAAAGAATCCAATAATCAAGCATGCCCAAAAAACCCCGTTCGGTTTCCAATTTATTGCAGCGAATAAATCATATTTATTTGGTGAGGTTTCTCGGACATTTATAGTGGCTTCAATATCAGCAGCAAAAGCAAAATTTACTCCGTTTTCTCCTCCTTTTAGTTGGAATCCTTCGCCAAATTCAAGTATTGTTCCACCAAGTAACATTAATGATTTTCTCGTGGCTTCTTGAACTTGAGCTAATGAGTTCTCAGAGGTAAATGAGTGGAATATGGTTTTGCTTCCCATCTATCAACTCTCCTTTATGGGTTCGATAATTGTTCAATACTTCTTTATTTTACAATCATCGATATTTCCATTGCTTTTTGTTGGTTAAATTTGCCTACTTTTCCTGCAATAGTAAAAGCCTCAATGAAAGCGATAAATGAGGGGATACCAGTCCAACAGAAGAGTATATATACTATACCCAACCCTGTTTCATCCATATAAAACTTATGACCACCGACACCCCCTAAAAATAATGCCAGGAGGAGGGCTGTCGTTGGTGATTTCTTTACAGAATTATATTGCAAGACGAAAATCGTTTGTTTTTCTTGGGGTAAATTGCGTAACATCTGATTAAAAGCTTCTTCCGATCTTTTAACCTCATCACTGCTTTTTTTAATTAAATATACAGCAAGAGCAATCAAACCGCCTATAACGGCAAAGGAAATCATACAAATAATGGGAGTTAAGAATGAATAATCATCCATGAAGTTCTCCTTTAACTGTTCATTGGGTAAAAACTATCTGTTCAGATATGTTTTTGTGTTTTCCAGTTGCAACTGCATAATCGCCTGGAGCTCTATTAAGATTCTAATTAGGTTAAAATATTGCCAGTTTAATAGGATTATTTAAATAT
>JBARSJ010000206.1:0-1981 GCA_049644685.1 Anaerolineales bacterium | reverse complement strand
GACATGGTGACGGCCATTAAAGAAGCAGGAGGGATTGTACTCGGAAAGACGGAGACGACGGAGTTCGCCCTGCACGACCCTGCCCCTACGAGGAACCCCTGGAATACAGGACATACGCCAGGGGGCTCAAGCAGCGGATCCGCGGCGGCCGTTGCCTCTGGCATGTGTCAGGTAGCCTTCGGGAGCCAGACGGGAGGCTCGGTGATAAGGCCGGCGAGCTACTGCGGGATCGTTGGGATAAAGCCGACCTATGACCTCCTCAGCAGGGAAAACGTGTTCCCACTCAGCTGGAGCCTGGATCATGTAGGATACATGACTAGGACGACTCAGGATGCCCATATTATGCTAGAAGCATTGACAGGGATGGAGAAGGAATGGCACCCCAAGGTACGGGCGCCCAAGGTTGGACTGCTTGCGGGCTACTTTAAAGAAAACGCGACAGAGGAGGTATGGCAGGGTTTCGAGAAAGCAGTGGCAGAGATATGGGGAGAAGGTGCAGACGTGGAAACGGCTGTATTGCCTGAGAGCTTCAATATGGTCCTAGACGTACACAGGGTAATTATGTCGGTCGAGACTGCAGCTGTCCACGAGGACATGTTCAAGAAAAGAGGAGACGATTACAGAAGCTATATGAGAGGATTCATCTCATCGGGACTCCTGGTTCCCGCCACAGCCTATCTAAGGGCTCAGCGCTTACGTGGTCAAATAATACGGGACATGGTGAACCTGATAGGACGGTTCGACTGCGTAATCTGCCCATCAGCGACCGATTCGGCCCCAGAGGGACTGGAGTGGACTGGAAGCCCAGCGTTCAACTTACCCTGGAGCCTGACAGGGTTACCCAGCATCACTGTACCTTCAGGCCTGACAGGGGACGGTCTTCCGTTGGGACTGCAGATAATAGGAACCCCCTACACTGAGTGGGAGCTGCTCAGAATAGCAGCTTGGTGTGAGGAGAAATTAGGATTCGAGAGCCGCCCAATAGACCCTATAGGGTCTTGATCTCCTCACCATTCATGGAGGCAATGACCTCAACGAGCTCTCCGATGCCGCTGCTCCTGATCTTTTTTCCAATTACCTCTTCGATCTGGAATATACCGGCGGGGTTGGCCATGAAAACTTGGATCGATACAGGCTTCATATCTCCCTTGACTATGGTAACCTTGTTGATCGCTTGGGCGGATATCGCGTGGATATCGTTCTTACCTGAGAGGTAAGGGACCCTTGAGCGGCCTCCTGCCATATCGGTTCCATCTGCAACGGTGACCACACCTGCCTCAACGCTGAGACAGGGAATAGAGTCATCGGATGAGTAGAGGGCATGGAGAACCTCGGATTTAACGCGATACGCAAGACCTGGGTCATGATCGTACAGATCGAGAAGAAGCCTGTCGAGCAGGTTGCTGGCAAGCAACACCCCCGTCTTCTCGTGATCTACCCTGTGAATGGCGTTTCCTACATCATGGAGATATGCCCCAAGCAGAACTATTAATCGGGCATCATCATAATCACAAATACCGTTCATGACCGAAGACGGCTCCACTGCATCAGTCAGAAGAGAGAATATCTCAAGAGCGCTGCCAGCAATTATCTTGGCGTGAACGGGGCCGTGGTCATTGTAACCAAGGCGCTTCACCGCCATGACATTAGCCATCTTGAGGTAACTCTGTGTCTCGATGTCATTTTCGAGGAACCTAAAGGCTTCAGACAATAAGGGCGAGTCAAGGTGTCGATGTATAACTCGGTTAGAAACGGCGACCATATGCCAAGATATTGCCGAGGCTTTAAGTATTCACCGAAGGCTTCGGGAAAGAGAGGATAAACGTCGTCCCTTCCCCCTGTTTGGTGATGTAAGAGAGGGAGCCTCCATGGCTCTCGACGATTCTCTTTGCGGTAGGAATCCCCAGCCCGTTACCCTGTTTCTTGCTAGACACAAAAGGCTCGAACAAGAATTCCTCAGCCTCGGGAGGGATACCTGCCC
>JBARSJ010000205.1:0-1644 GCA_049644685.1 Anaerolineales bacterium | reverse complement strand
TCCATCTATTCCTCCCATGCGCTTCCATCTTGAGATGAATCCTTCGTTGAAATCCAGGACCTCCAGATAGAAACGCCCAGGTACTCCCTCGATCATACAGCTACCAATCACTATGATCTCACTTAATTCATCCCTGCCAGAACGTGCATCCTGGATGAAGACATTTAATGGAGCTATTCGAGGATCTAGGGAGAAACGATCACTAGCTTCGATCAGATTCCTGCCGTTCCACTTGAAAGAGACCAGCTCATCGGGGCTGTGTAATGCAATTACGATTTCGTCTCCGGGATCTGGGCTTATGTTACCCACATCGAGATGGATCAGCTCTAATTGACTATCACCCCTCTCATAGATCTGACGGTCGATGAGTTTTTCCCCCGATGAGCTCCATCCCATAATAAATGTATTATTGATATCACTGGCCATCCGATAGCCTGGGCATATGATCTCCGGCCGGTCACCAGCGATCACATCTCCGATCCGTAACGATTGAAAGGCGAAATTGGCGTCCACGGAAATTGATCTTTCGAGCTCAGGCCAGCCGTCCCGGACCTTGAAGATCAGGAGCCAGCCTTTATTCAATGGGGTCCGTTCGTCTTTCCATTCGTCTGCGGCCACGATGATCTCGTCCTGGGGGTCATCATCAATGTTTGCTACCTCGAGTGATTTCAGCAATAACTCTGTATCTTTCAGGAAAGAGTAGCGCGAGCTGAGAAGCCTGAATTCGTCTTCTTCTGGGATGTATTTAAAAATCCCCAAGCTATGTTTAGTGATCAGGATGACTTCGTTCCCCGGCTCCAGGTCTACGTCTCCTATCTTTGTTTCTGTGAATTCAAGTAGCGTATCTTCATAGATGGAGTCTGGTTTTGAGTAAAATGTGGTTTTCCACCAGTCATTCTCACCTGGTTTGTAGATGTTCAGAAAGTAGCGCCACTTGGTGACGATCCTCTCTCCGACATTTTCCTTCTCTAGGCACCACCCTGGCGCCACGATCTCATAATCATCTTTCCCGTCGAGATTTCCGATAGCCAACGAAGCATGGCGGACGTGTTCAATACGCCAGGCTTCTTTGTATTCTCTGCCTTTGCTTCTTCGCCAGATCCTCATCCGACCGGCCACATGGGACTCTACGGTCACGATATCTCCGCTCTCCATGACCAGGGGGCCTGTGGATTTAGGCACACCGGTAGGTATTTTATTGGGGGGTGGGATGCCGGGGACCGTGCTGTCGGAGGACTTAATAAACGCAAAATATGTGCCGAACAGAATCACCAAGATCGGGAGGGCGATGATTGCAGTCCTGAGAAGGAAAGGCCGTAGCTTCGTGGCCTTGCCGCCGTTGGTATTGTTGTTTAAGGATTTTTCTTGGAGCCATGTGTCTATTTCATCTTTATAAGCATAAACTCTGGATCGTGCTGAATCATCTTTTCTATGTATTGGAAGGCCAAGCTTTTGTTCCCATCGGATGCAAGTTCGAATGTTGCAGTTCAAATATGCAGCGATATCTTTCCATGATGTAAGAAGGGCATCCTGGTTGTGATTTTGAACCATGTCGTAGTAATCTAATTATGTTCAGGAAAAGATACCGTCAATATAATCAAATTCAAGTCTTACTACAAGTCCATCAAAGTGACTTTAATTGGC
>JBARSJ010000204.1:0-42991 GCA_049644685.1 Anaerolineales bacterium | reverse complement strand
GTATCGGTAAGTACTGTCCAACTATCCATTGTAACAGTATACCGCCAGAAACCGGTAGAGTTTCCGCGCATTGCGTAGATATAATCTCCGCTATAATACGCCAGCGATCCGCCATTATTGACGGTTGCAGGGGCATTTTGCCGGGAGCTCCAGGAATTGGAGGAGATATTATAGCGCCAGAAATTGGTGCTGTTGCTGCCGCGAAAGGCATATATGTAGTTTCCTCCTGTATAGACTAAATCAGAACCGTAACTAACACTGTTTGGGGTGTTGGCCCGATTACCCCAACTGTCTGTTGATATGTTGTAGCGCCAATAATTATTAGAACTACCACGCAGGGCGTAAAGATAATTTCCCCCGTCATATACCAGCGCTCCGCCCTGTCTAACCCGGCTGGGTGTGTCTTCCAGGTTTGACCAGTTGTTGGTGGTGATATTGTAGCGCCAAAAATTATCCGTGTTCCTTCCCCGTAAGGCATAAAGATAGTTTCCGCCTCCATAAGCCAATGACCCGCCCCGCTGCACAGTTTGAGGTGTGGAAGCCAGGGAAAACCATTGGTCTGCTGCGATACTGTAATAGCCAAAGGTTGTTGAGCTGTTACCCCCTAACCCATAGACGCGATCTCCCCCGGCATACGCCAGGGAACCCCCACTATTAATTATCGATGGAAAAAATTGCCGCAGGTACCAACTTCCAATGGGAAGTCCGGTTACCGAAATGGTTGGTGTGTAACCATTTATTGGACTTGGGAAAGCAAGCGGCTGGGCAGTTCCTGCGTTGATGTCAACCTGGGTCCGAAATGCCGGATCATTGAGCAAACTCCAAATCCCAAATTCAATACCAGCATCCGCGGCATATTGTTCATTAAAGGTCTCCGTTGCTGCCCTGGTGCCGAGTGAGCGGGTGCTGACAAAAGACAGGAAAGGTGTCAGGAGCATTGAACCTACAGCTAATGTGATCAGCGCGGCAGGTAAAGATCGCCCGGATTCCAGTTTTAACCCACGACCCAGCTTAAACAACAGATCAGGTAATTTTCTGATCGATTGCGAGAGTCTATCTCTCTGACCGCCTTGATTTCTCAACCTTAGCAACTTTTTCAATCCCATCCTTTATTGAGACCGCATGGCAAGACTCAAACCCACTGTTTCCGACTCATCACCGCTGGTAGAAGTTATCGATACGGATAATAATTGACTGCTGGTGCTAAAAACCACATCACCCTGGTTTGTGATATGCCTGGCCACCTGCAGGGTGGACTGAAGAATGCTGTTCTCAAAATGTTCGCGTACTAATGCGCCGTCTGCAATATTATATGAATAGCGGTATTGGTGAGTGGAATCAGCCCAGTTCAGGGTGCCGTAAACTACTCCCGCCCCTGGTGTAAAATTGGCTGATTCCAGGGCGTCTCGGCCCAGCCACAGCGAAGCTACCTGGAGATCATTAGTTATTATTAGCTGATCGTTTCCCCAGCGGGTTACCAGAAAGAACTGGACCAGGGCGGTTGATATGATTCCAAACACTAACACGCTGATCGACATTGCCACCAGCATCTCTACCAGGGTAGTGCCGCGTTCGCTGTCAACCCCTTTTAATTTATTCCTTATTCTGATTGATATAGCTGAGATAGTATTCATCAACGATCCACTTTATATTCCGCAGTTTGAACCAGGGGAGTTCCAGCTGATGACACGGTTACAGTAATTTTTTGCAGACCATCATTCCGAACGGCAGAAACAAATGTGCTGGTGGTTGCGTTCCAATATTCTATTCCTACCGTAACGCTGTAATTTGGAATCGGAGCAACTGCGGGATAGGGTACAAAGACCGGATCAGCCTGGTAGGCAGCGTCTTTGATGATCTCCAGTTGGGATCGTGCCAAAGATTCTGCCAGTACTCTATCGTCGACCTGCCTTACCCCGACAACACCAGTGGTGATCATTGCAACCAGGATCACAATGCCAATTCCAATAATTGCCACTGTGACCAATTCCTCAACCAGGGTTGTCCCTTCCTCGTCATTGAGGATCCGAAAGCCTTTATTGGTCAAGCTAAAAGCATGAAATAAGCTCATCGTATTTGGCCTAAGAGGGAATACATGGGTAAAATAACCGAGATTGCCACAAATGCTACAATGACTCCCACGAAGATAATCATGCCCGGTTCCAGTAACGAAGTCATATTATTTATTGCCCGATCCACTTCTTCTTCATAAAATGTTGCTAAAGTTTCCAACTGGTCGTCCAAAGAACCAGTTTCCTCTCCAATCCGGACAACATGGGCTAACATTTTGGGGAAATATTTAGATTGTGATAACGGTACAGCGATCCCGCGTCCCTGTAATGTCTCTTGACGCAGGTTATCGATTTCTTCATTAAGAACTGTATTCTGAATTGTTTGTCCGGTTAGTTCCATAGATTCTGTAAGTTGGAGCCCAGCGGATAATAAAGTTGCCAGGGTTCTGCTGAAGCGAGCACTGTTGCCGTAGGTGTTGACTTTGCCAACGGCAGGGGCTTTTAAAGCCAGGTGCGCGAATTGTTTTTTCCCTCGCGGTCGCGAAAAATAAAACATTCCACCCCCAATGATAACCATCAGTCCCAAGAATAAATAAAGCCGATATTCCTGGAAAAAATCAGAAGAAGCCATTAGAAAGCGCGTTGGCCAGGGTAATTGGGCTTCAAATTCGCTATACAATTGGAGCAGGGGAGGCAGTGTAAAATTGAGCAAGATTAAAACCACCACGAAAGCTAAGGAAAGAACAACAGCCGGGTAGGTCATCGCGCTTCGAATCTTGGACTTGGTGCTTTGTTCTTTTTCCAGGTGGATGGCTAATTGCCTCAAGACTGATCCAAGATTCCCCGTTCGTTCTCCAACATTGATCATCCGGTGATAAATGGGAGGGAATACCAATTCATGTTTTGCCAGGGCTGAAGAGATAGCGCTGCCTTGCCGGATGTCTTCTACAACCTCCATAAGTACCTTCTGAAGGGGTTTGCTGGTCACTTCTTCCAGCATGAGATTCAATCCAGTTAAAAGGGGTACGCCAGATTCGACTAAATTTGCTAATTGATTGGAAAAAACGATCACATCTCTTAGTTTTGGGCCGAAGAATGTTGGAAACCATTTTGCCAGATCCAGCCTAGCCCTGATTTTTGTTAATTTTGCTATCGTCAGGCCGCGTCCATATAGAATCTGTTCTGCGGTTTCTTCCATTTCAACCTGCAGCACACCTTGTTTCTCCACCCCGGATGAATCATAAGCTATATATCGGTACGGCATGGATGCTCCTTCAATCTTTTTTTATTATCGATTACCGGGGTTTGGAGTTTATTCCACAGAATACACATTCCGTAGAACTTCTGTCGGTGTGGTGATTCCTTGTTTTACTTTGAGCAGACCGTCTTTTAGCATGGAAAGCATGCCTGCTTTTATGGCTGTAGATTTTATTTCGCTTGAGCTTGCACCGGCAGAAAACATTTTGCGGATCTCATTGTTGACAATCATCAATTCAAAGACCCCGGTACGACCGAGATATCCTGTTCCATGACAGTAAGTGCAGCCTTCTCCTTTTTGGAATTCTTTGAGAGGCTCACCCATTTCAATTTGGTAAATTTTGCTGATTTGGTCTGAGGGTATCGCTGTAGTCTTACAGTGGGGGCAAGTAAGGCGGATTAACCGCTGCGAGACCATGCCGAGCACTGAGGAGTTGATCAGATAGCGATCGATTCCCAGATGAATCAACCGGAACAAAGTTCCTGAGGCATCGTTTGCATGGATCGAAGAGAGTACCAGGTGTCCCGTCAAGGCGGCTTGGACAGCGGCACTTGCTGTCTCAACATCCCTGATTTCGCCAACCATAATTTTATCCGGATCCAGCCTCATCACTCCCCGCAAGCCAGAGGCAAAAGTTATCTCAGCAGCGCGATTGACCTGGATTTGGTTAATGCCTGGAAAATTGTATTCCACTGGATCTTCAATTGTCAGGATATTGTATTGCTCACGGTCCAGCTGGTTTAACGCCGCATATAAGGTTGTGGTCTTCCCGGAACCGGTAGGACCTGCTACCAGAACCATGCCAAAGGGAGATTGCACAACGCGTTTAAATTGTTCTATGACCTCCTGCTGCATTCCAAGTCCATCCAGGTTGAGGATGGATTCTGTCCGTCCCAGAATACGGATGGTTGCCATCTCCCCCCAGGTAGTATCGCTGGTTGCTACCCGGAAGAAAATTTCTTCACCGCTGGCCACATAGGAGAACTGACCATCTTGGGGGCGTCTTCGCTCAGCAATGTTCATCCCGGCAAGAACTTTAATGCGGGACAAGATCTGGTAGTGGCTTCCATGAGGAAGGGATAAAGCATCGGATAACATTCCATCGACCCGATAGCGAACCCGCACTGAATCATGATCCGGTACGATGTGGATGTCTGAAGCTCGGTCCCGGACAGCTTGTTCAAGGATCATATCCACTGCGCGGACGACCGGGTCCTCCAATATGGCACTTGCGTCGAGATCTGCGTCGGCTATCTCCAGTCTTTCGGAGAACTCAGCGACTTCTCGTTCGATTTCCTTGTTGGCTTTATAGTAGAGATTGATGGCGGATTGGATGTCCATGCCAATGCCTACAGAGGGAGTGATATTCATGCCCGTGAGAGCTGAGATTTCACTTAAAACACTGATGTTTGTTGGATCTTCCATCACAACCAATAGTGAACCGTTGCTGATCTCAACCGGGATTAACTGGTAGCGACGGGCGATGTTTTCGGGTATTATTTTGGTCAGCTCAGGTGATACCGTTTGTCGGCTAAGATCAGCAAAGGGCAAATTTAAATGAATACTCAACGCCAGAGCAAGGCTCTCGGCGGTGATCCATTCCTGATCTATCAGAATGTTCCCTAAGCGGCGGGTATCACCAGCATGCTGCATTGCCAACACTTGATCCAGTTGATCCTGGGAAATGAGTTTAGAATCAAGTAAAACTCGACCAAGAGATGGCTTGGCGCTTGGAATTTCTTGAGTTTTTTGTTTAGCTATGATGTTCTCCTTCAGGACACAGTAATCCTGATCTTACCCTTAATCAATAAGTGTATTATAGATTGTAAAACAGCCATTTACAATTTTGTTATATATATTCCCTCTGATTCACGTGGAAAAACCACCAAAAACAGGAATTTTTTTGATAAATCCAACGAAAATTAGTTATTTAATGCCAAAAACCACCGATACCAAGAGTAGTTGTTGGCCTTCGGATACCCTTTCACCCCCCAGAAGAGCACTTTTAACTGGGCAAGATGCCTGTTTAGAAAATTTCTATCCTATTTATCCCCAAAATTCAAGGAAATATAATATCGGGGGCATTTTTTCAGAAAAAAAGGCTCCGGATTTTCCCGAGCCTTTTCTAGTCAAGTTAGTCTCTGTTATTTTGTCTATTTTCCCTGCGGATTTAGGGAACCTGAACCACTTTTTCCCCAGAGGCGTGATATTCATAGGTTTCGCCTTCTGCTTTAAGTATGATGATGTACCCAGGGGTGATTACCTGAGCGTACTCTACCCCGGGCTCAGGGACTCCTAAACTAGCATCCGCAAAATTGAATTCCTCGACGCTTTCTGTATCCATTTCTTCTATATCCGCGCCAGTTTTCAGGGAAAGGTCAAACTTCGCCAACATCACCAGAGAATCAATGTCTTCTGATAGCGGGGGAATTGCCTCGCCGGTATCTGAATCCTGATCCGGGAACAGGCTGCAGGCGGAACTCAGAAGAATTAAACTAATTACGAGGCTGCTCAAAATTATCTGTGTTCTTTTCGGTTTCATGGTTTTATCTCCAATTAATAATCATATCCAAAATCTGGTCTTTGTCAGGGCAATTTCCAATAAACTGCTTGAGATAGATATGCTGTAAAACCGGGTGTGTCAGTTGCGGCCACCAGAACGCCAAATCTGCCCTTGCTGAAGGAGCTGTCGGTCTTCTCAAATACCTGGTGTCCGTTGATATATCCGGTTAATTTTGTCCCTTTGACCTTGATCCCCAGTCGGTTTGTCCCGCCCGGACCCGCATTGATATGTCCATTGCCAGTCCATGTCTTAAGCACGGTGTATTCCTCGTCTTCACTGTCCCAGGCACTTAACCTGTAGGAACCATCGCAGGAGATGCTGATCAGATATCCCTGGCTGGTATCCGGTGCCCGGAAGATCATGCCATAGCGGTCTTTCCCGCCGCATTCATCCCCGAAAGTGCCGGTGATTTCCAGGTAAAAATTAGTCAGATCTCCCCAGGAGAGACTCCAGGTTTCATATCCGTTGGCTTTTTTTGCTGTCAGGACCATTTTCCCATCATCCACTGCATAGCTGGATTGGGGCTCATCATATAGATAAAAATTAGATCCATTCGAAAAAGTGTCTTTAAATGTTGGAGAACCAAGGGAAAGAACTGGATCCCCGGGAACTGTTTCTGGTGTATCAGTTATCGTGGGAGTTAGGGTCAGGGTGGGGGTGGGGGTATCGGTCGCTGTCGATGACGGTGTTGGGGGTTGCGGTGAGCCATCCTCAGGGGATGCCTGAGTGTCTGTTGGTTGATCCGGTGGATCAATGCTGTGCGGCTCTGCGGTTAACGTTGCAGACACGAAGGTGGCAATAACGTCTTGATCTTGGATAGGAGGAGTCTCCTGTTGGGGAACACAGCCTGAGAGAAGAGAAAATATTATTAATATTGCCACAATTTGTTTCATGGTCTTGCTCCCTGTAGTCTAAACCCCAAAAGCAACCAAAATGATTCAAGCTTAAGTGTACCCGTTTCGGTGGCTCCGTCAACGTTTTGCGGAAATTGGTCAGTTATTTGCAAGTAGTAATCAGTGATCAATGGACCACTCTCGGTAATTGGTGCCAATAAAATATACCAGCCAGGTCCTTCGATACGGCCTGCGGCTCTTACTCCGGTCGCAGGACAGGCTCTCTCCCTCGAGCGTTGAATTTGTCTTTTTAAACCCGGCCATTCATGACCGGGCTAATAACAACGCCCAATAAATTGGGCTAAGCTATTGTCCTATCTATGATTGTAAACCCAGCGGGCGCAGTTTTTAGCCGGGGGATTTATCCCTCGGGTTGGAAGCATTTGTTTACAAAGCTCAAACAAGAACTTTTTGGCAAACCTGTACCAAGTGGACACCGAGTACAACGAAGGTATATCACGGGGAGTCGGATATAAAACAGTAATAAATATACAACTCCCTGGGGTATTTTCCGTATATGAGTATGAAATCAAATATTATAGAAAATAATGGGATTTACTGCTTGGAGAGAATAGATGGTCCCGGGAGAGAATATAATGGATAAAAGAATCATATTTAGTTTGATTTTAATAGCTGCTTTGTCAATTGCGGCAGTGAGCTGTGTTGCCATTCCGGTGGTGAGCAAGTCGGGGTCCCATACCGAAGTGATTGATGCGGAAGATGCCGATTCAGTTACTGCTGAAATCGTGATGGGCGCAGGGAAACTGGTTGTCCAATCGGGGACAGAGGCCTTAATGGAAGGTGAGTTTCTCTACAGTTCCCGGGATTATGCTCCTGATATTACCTATCGCGTCCGCAGTGGCGGAAGAGGTGACCTGTTAGTAGAACAGGATGATGGACCTAATTTCCGTGTCCAGTCAAATTATAAAAATGAATGGGAACTGGTCTTTAATGAAGAAATCCCGCTTAATCTGGATATCACCCTCGGGGCCGGGGAAAGTATTCTTGATCTCGCTGACTTGAACCTGAGGTCATTTGTCTTAAAGATGGGGGCAGGCTCTTCTTATATGGACCTGAGCGGAACACTCAATCAAGATATTTCGGTTAACATCCAGGGCGGCGTAGGTGAGCTTACCGTGCTGTTGCCACTCGACACCAACATTAACGCTGAAGTCACAGGCGGTTTAGGTGAGATTAATATCAAGGGTTTGGTTCAGGATGAGGAGATGTTTGTCAGCAAGTATTCCGGATCCGGGCCTGTCGTGAATATAACAATTGAAGCTGGGATTGGACAGCTTAACCTATTGGTTCAATAAAGTTAAAAGGTATCACAATGTTGAGTTGTGTTCCCGGTACAAACGGAGGAAAATATTATGGACTATGGAAATTTATTTTCAAAAACATGGGATATCATCTGGAAAAACAAATTCCTGATCCTGCTAGGTGTCCTGGTTGCACTCAGCGGCTTTGGAGGCGGCGGGGGAAACCCAGCCCAGTTTACAACCAGCGGGAATGACCTTGACTGGCAAAATTTTCCCCGATTTGATTACGAATATGGTTCCCCAATCCAAAATTTGGATTTACCACTCATCGCTGTAGGCGGGATTGTTCTGCTGGTCGCTTTTTTGTTCCTGGTTGGTCTGGTTTTATGGACCTTGGGAACGATCTCTCGCGGGGGATTGATCAGCGCGGTTAATGAAATCGAGCTTGGCAATCCGACCAATTTCTCAGAAGCTTTTCGAGCTGGCTGGCAAAAAGGCTGGCGTTTGATTGGTATTGGGCTGGTGCCGGCTTTACCGGGTTTGATTCTGATCTTTACCAGTTTGATAACTCTGGGAGTGTATGGAGGGTTTGAAGTGCTCTCCCGGGGGGTAAACAATCCGATTGGGGAGGGTGTTTTCCTTCCCATCCTGTTTTTGGCCTGCATTCTGGTCCCGGTGATGATAATCCTGTCTTTGTTAAGGGTGTTTGCCAACCGGGCCTGTATGCTGGAAGATCTTAATGTCATCAGCTCCTACCGAAGGGGATTTGAAGTGCTGGGAGACAACCTGGGTCCGGCAGCATTATTATTCCTGCTGCAAATCGCCATCAGTTTCGGGATCGGGATAATGATGCTGATTCCGGGCATACTGATCGCGTTGTGCTGTTTCCTGTGGCCGTTGTTCCTGTTGATAGAGGGCGGATTTACCGCTTTTTATTCCACCTTGTGGACCCTGGCCTGGCGGGGATGGACTGATATGCCTGTTGTGGTCAATGATGATGAAATCGTAAGTAGGGAAGGGTAAACAGTATTCAGGTCGGGCACGGTCTTTAGTTTGTGATTGAAAATAAGTGACGCTGCAGATCACAGGATAAAATTTTCAGAAATCAGCCCGGTCATTAATGACCGGGCTGAGAACTGCGCCCCCAATACGGGGGCTTTTTGTATTTTACAAGTCAAGATCCTTCATTTCTAATTGAGAATTCATTGTTCCTTCCTGGTGATGATATTTCTGATTTACTACATATTTCATGTAAAAAGAAACTAGTTTCTCATTGATTGTGAATGCAGAATAACCAGTTTGCCAATAGAAGTGATCATCTCCAAGTCCTGATTTGTTTAATTTTGTTGAAGATGCCCCCTTGATTTTTCCAATGAACTGGGCTAATGGTATCGTTCCAGGGATGGAGACAATCAAGTGAACATGATCTTCTGTGCCGTTCAGCGCATGTAGAAAGCCACCCAATCCAATGGCTTTGCTACGAATGAAATTGGATAACACAGGCTCAATCTCAAGGGTAATAATTGGTTCTCGGTATTTTGTTCCCCAAATAATGTGATAGTATAGCCGACAATAAGGCATTCAATCACCCCCATAATTAAAAAAGTGTTGTAGCTTTGTTTCATTATAAAGCCCTTTAGGGCGCTGTTACAAGCCGGGTGATTTATCGCTCGGTGAATATTTATCATCTGAGCAACCTTTGAAACTGCCGGGAAACGATTCTGGGTTTCCCGGCGGTTTTTTATGTTTTATTGGTTTGTTTTTTTACTCCCCTTTATCTGACAGGATTATAAGTAATGTATAAATAACAAAGCAGACGATTCCTAATATCCGAGTTAGACAGTATAGTAGTTGAACAAACTCAATTTAATTTAAAGAGGGTAGTTATGAAAATAAATGTGGGTGATTTGGCTCCTGATTTTACGCTTAATAGTCATCTTGATAAAGAAGTCACATTAAGTGAGTATCGGGGGAAAACAACTGTTCTGGTATTTTTCCCCTTGGCCTTTACGCCAGTTTGAACCAGCCAAATTCCGTCATATGAAGCAGAGTACGCGACATTTGCGGAATTAGATGTCCAGGTTCTGGGCATAAGTGTTGATCATATCCCGGTTTTAAAAGCATGGGCAGAGGATATTGGCGGAATTTCGTACCCGCTAATCAGTGATTTCTGGCCCCACGGGGAAATAGCCGAGCGATATGGTGTATTGCGCGAGGATGGTAAATCAGAACGGGCAATTTTTATTATTGACAAAGAAGGAATTGTTCAATATGTAGATATTCATGATATCGATGAACAGCCCGACAATGAGGTGTTGTTTCAGGAAATCCGCCGCATACAACCGGATCATAAACCAGTCAAAGTTCCTGAGGAGAAGAAATCTGAGGACGGGTTGATCCTGGAAGGGGTAATTTTATTTTGTAACAAGTGGTGTCCAGGCTGCCGGCGGGCCCGGCTGTGGTTTGAAAATAACCAGATTGAGTACACGGAATTAGATGTCGCTCGCAATCCAGCTGCTGCTAAACAGGTAAAAGAATGGACTGATGGTTATTTAACCACGCCGACATTTTATATTCACGGAGAGGTTGTGGTGGATTGGAAAGAGGACGAGGTTGCCCGACTGCTGGGATAAAGAAGGTTGAATCCAGGGCTGAGAAACCGGCTCTGGATTTTTTTATTTTTAGGGGAAGGGAATTCACTTTTTCTCAAGAAGGTTAAGATAGGGGGACTCAAAAACAGATCGAGGAAAAAATCATCAAACCAGGCGTTTGACAGGCTGGGGAAAATTTAGTAAACTTATTCAGTATCTATTTATTCAATATCTGATTAGTATGGCAAAAAAATCATCAGCACACACGCTGGAATATATTCTCCTTGGATTAATCCAGGAGCAGCCTGCTCATGGATATGGGCTCTTTAAACGGCTGGGTAATACCCCTGAATTATCGTTGATCTGGCAGATTAAACGCAGTAAATTGTATTACCTGCTGGGTAAACTTGAATCGGACGGATTTCTTTCAGTTTCTGTCAGCAGCCAGGGCGCTTACCCGGATCGAAATGTATATCAGCTTACTTCCCGGGGTAAAAAGGCCCTGGAGAATTGGATGTATTCACCGGTCATGAGCAGCCGTTATATCCGCTTGGCATTTCTGTCAAAACTCTATTTTCTCCTGCGGGAAAATGAAGAAGGAGCGGTCGAATTGATCGATAAGCAGATAAAGATCTGCCAGAGCTGGCTCCAGAATCTGCAGCGGCAGCATCAGTCTTTGGAGAAGGACGATTTTATTAACTCTCAAGTATTTCTTTTTAGAATTGGACAAATAAAAGCCATGCTGGAATGGCTGGAAAACTGCCGGGAACAAATTTCCGGGTAATTCATTGGTGAGTTCAACCTTTAAGAGAAAGGAGCAGGTCAAATGAAGAAAGCATTGTTAATTTCATTTCTGGTTTTAACTATTGTTTCCGGCTGCAGCGTGCTGCCGGGATTATCCCCCTCAGAGCAAAGCATAGAAATTACCGATACAACCGGGCATGTGGTGACCCTGGATGGTGTGCCGGAGCGCATTGCCATCGCCGGAAAAGCAACCATCATGGTCCAGGATGCGGTTTTTCTCTTTGATGATGCGATTCAGAAAGTGATTGCTCTGGAAAATAGAAATCAATCAGCCTTTAGTTTTTTACCGGTAGTTGATCCGGGAATTCACGATAAAGATATTTTTGAGATGAATGCAGGGCCAGAACAAATCGCCGCAGTCCACAGTGATCTGGTGATCCTGAAAAGTTTTATGGCTGAGAAGCTGGGTGAACCGCTGGAACAGTTAAGCATTCCGGTAGTCTACCTGGATCTGGAAACCCCCGAGGTTTTTTACCAGGATATGATCGTTTTGGGTCAGGTCTTTGGTAAACCGGAACGGGCGGAAGAAATTATTAATTTTTACCAGGAACGGGTAAACCGGGTTGAGGAATTGGTATCCGGTGTAGGACCAGATCAAAAACCGGAGGTTCTGATCCTGGAGTACTCCGATAGTGGCGGCGAAATTGCTTTCAGTGTGCCCCCGGTTTCCTGGCTGCAGACGAGCATGGTGGAAATTTCCGCTGGTTCTCCGGTTTGGAAGAGCCTGGAAGTCAGCGGCGGCTGGACAATAGTTAATCTGGAGCAAATCGCAGCCTGGGATCCGGACCAAATTTACATTATTGATTATTCGGGAAATGCCAGCGCCGTCAAAGCTGATTTGCAGAACAATCCAATTTGGGGCAACCTGCGGGCAGTGAAAAACGATCAGCTCTTTGCTTTTGGTTATGATTTTTACAGCTGGGATCAACCAGATACCCGTTGGATTCTGGGTTTGCAGTGGCTGGCAACAAAAATCCACCCGGATTTGACGGCTGAGATCGATATTATGGAGGAGGTCAGGTTATTTTACTCGGAACTTTACAATCTGGAACCCGGGGTGATCGACGCAGAGGTTCTGCCAGTCTTGACTGGAGACCTTCCTTGATCAACTGTTGATGAAAAAGCTTTCTTTCTCGAAAACGCTTCTATTCCTGGCTTTGGGGGTCCTGGCTGTTTTGCTGGTATCGGTTTTTATCGGACGTTACCCCGAACCGTACTGGATGGCTCCCAAACTTCTGTATCAGGATCAGCTTGCGCGGCAGTTGGTCTTGAATTTGCGGCTTCCCCGTTTGCTAACCGCGCTGCTGCTGGGTATGGTCCTTGCTGCAGCCGGCTCGGTACTGCAGATGGTTTTCAGGAATCCCTTGGTAGAGCCGGGCTTTCTGGGAGTTTCCCAGGGCGCAGCATTTGGAGCCGCGGTCAGCATTCTGTGGTTAAACCGCCATCCGCTGGTGATTGAACTGAGCGCTACCTTTTTTGGATTGCTGGCTTTATTACTCTCGTATTTACTCTCTACCCGTATACGCTACGGCGGTTGGGTACTGCGCCTGATTTTGTCCGGAGTGGCTGTATCTGCTATGTTTTCGGCAGGTATAGGTATTTTAAAATATATCGCTGATCCACTCACCGAATTGCCGGAACTAACCTTTTGGCTGCTGGGCGGATTGTACAGTGTGACCTGGCGGGATTTTCTTTTTGTGCTGCCATTTGCCCTGGCAGGTATTGCTACTGTGTACGCTATGCGCTGGCGGGTTAACCTGCTTTCCCTCAATGACGATACAGCATTTTCTCTGGGCGCCTCGTTGACCCGGGAGCGGACAATCCTGCTGGTGATGATTATCTCAGCTGCCGCGGCTCTCACCGCGATCAGCGGTGTGATTGGCTGGGTAGGATTAATCATTCCCCACATATCCCGCCGATTGTTTGGCGCCAGCGCTGAAAAATCCATCCCGGCTGCTATGCTGCTGGGGGGCGGGTTTACAGTGATTGCAGATGATCTGGCCAGAACGCTGCTACCGGGAGAAATTCCGCTCGGAATACTAACTTCCGCAATCGGAGCAGGCTTGTTTATCTATCTGATGATCAGCATTGGCATCAAGGTAAGACGTGATGGATAAGATACTTTCCCTCGAAAACATACATTTCCGCTATTATCCTGATGATCCTAATGTTCTAACCGATCTGTCTCTGGATATCCCGGCTGGGAAAGTCACAGCGATTTTAGGTCCCAATGGCACTGGGAAAACTACCCTGCTCCATATCCTGCTGGGATTGCTTAAGCCATTTCAAGGCAATGTAAAGATCTCAGGAAAATCCCATCGGGAGTATTCCAGGCAGAATTTAAGTCAAATGATCGGATTGGTTCCTCAATTTGAGAGTATTCCGTTTAACTTTTCAGTCTTTGAATATGTGCTGTTGGGCAGATCGCCTTATTTAAAACCATTTCAGCTTCCCGGGGAGGAGGATGTCAGGATCGCAGAAGACGCGCTCGAGTCTGCCGGGATTCGGCACCTGGCAGAAAAACCAGTCACTGAAATAAGCGGAGGAGAACGTCAACTGGTTCATATTTCCCGTGTTTTCACCCAGCAAACCCGGATACTTCTGCTGGATGAACCCACTGCTCATCTGGATCTTGAAAATCAGAATAGGATACTGAAATTATTAAAGCAAATGTCCTCCCGGGGGAAAACTGCTGTCCTGACCACCCACGATCCAAATGCGGCGATATTTGCGGCGGATTATTTTGTGCTGATGAACCGGGGCAATATTGCCGCCCAGGGAGATCTCAGCCAGGTGATCACGGCGGAAAATCTTTCTATGATCTATCGAACGCCCATCCGGGTGGAACAGACCAATGGGTACACAATGGTAGTAATGGATAAAAATTGATGAGCTCAGGAAAAATAATCATCCTTACCGGTGATATCCAATCCGGAAAAACCAGTCTGTGTCAGGAACTTGCTCAGAAGGCAAAAGAGGAGGGCATCCAGTTGGCTGGACTGCTCTCGCCGGGGGTGTTTCAGGAAGGGAAAAAAATCGGGATTGATGTTATCAACCTGAAAAATAGGGAACAGCGGCACCTGGCTGTGCTGAAGGAAAAAGATCAGACCGAATTGGAAACCCGGCGTTGGTCATTTTACCCCGAAATTATTCAGTGGGGCAACCAGGCATTGATTAATGCTGTGCCCTGTGATTTGTTGGTCGTGGATGAATTAGGTCAGCTGGAATTCAACCGGGGGGAAGGCTGGATTTCCGGTCTGGCAGCTGTGGACAGCGGATCTTATCAGTCAGCACTGGTCGTTATTCGACCTTCCTTGTTGAAAATGGCGTATCAGCGCTGGGAGATTTCCCAGGTAATCGATTTAGATGATCCCCTCTATAGGACTTTATCCGGGGAAGATCTTTTTTCCCGCCTTCAAATTAAGAAAAAATAAAAAAATTATAAAACTCATTCAGCACCCTTCCTCACGAGGTATAATTGGGATATAGAGAATAGAATTAGTGGAGGATTGATATGTTTGGAGGACTTGGACCTTTGGAATTAGGGATTATCCTGGTGATAATTGTCATCATCTTTGGCGTGGGCCGGATCAGCAAAATCGGCGGTGAGTTAGGCAAAGGAATTAAAGCCTTTAAGGACGGCTTGGAGAGTGAGGATAAAGAGGAAGCTGAGGGGGAAGAAAAAGAATCCTGACCCCGGTATCCGGGGCTGGAGAATTCCCACCAAATTCCCGCGACAGCTGCGGGAATGATTGTAGTTTTCAGGAACCGCTGATTGGGTAAGCGGTTCTTTGAGTGAGTTAACAAAAATTTTTTGGAGTCCCAGATAAACAGGTAGAGAACTATCCCGGGCAAAGTGTTTGAGGAAAAAGTGAAAGATAAAAACAAGGATTTTTTCAGAGGGATTAAGAAACCATTCCGGCTGATTGGAAAATGGATATCAACCCCTTTCCAGAAAACCAGAGAATTTTTCCTGGAAGAGCCTGGCGATGCACCCATGGTCGACAGCCTGCAGTTGGCTTTTGAAGAACCGGCAAGTTTTTTGTCACATATTGGCGCTCTGCGTAAACATATGGTGCGTTCATTGGCCGTGCTCTTGATTTGTGCTGCAGTCTGTTTTGCGTTTCTCTCCGAGATGCTTGATTTTGTTTCCCAGCCGATCGGAGGTCTTGAACAGCTGAGCGCGGTAGATGTGACAGAACCAATTGGGGTTGGCATGCGGGTCGTTTTATTGGCGGCTTTTGCGGCAGCGCTGCCCTATATAATTCTCGAGGTATTCCTTTTTGTAGCCCCGGCACTCTCACGTCGAGCCCGAGTAATCGGGCTGCTGGCCATTCCCCTGGTGGTGGTATTTTTCTTCGGTGGTATGGCATTTGCTTATTATTTAATTCTCCCGACTGGATTGCCTATTCTGCTAAATTTCCTGGATGTTCCAACCCAGATCAGACCTTCCTCATATGTCCGCTTCGTGACCGGGTTGATGTTCTGGTTTGGGGCTTTGTTTGAATTTCCGTTGTTGGCATATCTCCTCACTGTGATGAGAATACTCTCACCAGCCGTCCTGGTTAAAAATTGGCGAATAGCTGTGGTGGTGATAGCTATTCTAGCGGCCGTGATTACACCGACTATTGATCCGATCAACATGATGTTGGTAATGATACCCCTTCTGTTTCTGTATGGCCTGGGCATCGTGCTCTCGTTACTGGCTGGAGGCAGACACCGCCCGGAAGAGGAATAAATTAGATCCCGATTAAATATAGAATCCCAAATCTACATTGATTTGGGATTTTTTTTATCAATAACCGGTGTTTTGGGCAGTTCCCTAGATGGTTTCCATTAAAATTGTAGAACGAAAGACATCATTATCAGCTTAAGCCCGGCCCTTCGTCTTCAACCACGCGGAGCTTAGTTTCCGCTCAGGACAGGTTCCGCGAAGGATCCATGAGGAGATCGAAAAACCAAAGCGATTGTATTTGGAGAGGGAAACCCTTGATCCCAGTTTGCCTTATAAAAGACTTCAGTCTCTGAGATCTGAGATGATGAATCAGCGGGCAATCCTGGAAGGGTAATCGCCGGCTATTTTGAGTTTTGTTCGTCCTCTTTGGGAACCCAGGCAAGAACTTTTGTGCCTTTCTTGGGAGTAGAATCGATTTGAATCCCTCCCCCTGCTTTTCGTGATCTGCGCTGCATATTGGCTAGTCCATGACCCAGATTTGCTTCGGTTTTATCAATATTAAACCCAATGCCGTTATCCACTATCTTCAGATATACTTTGCCGTCCTCCTCCCAGAGCCGGAGATCAGTTTTCGTGGCTTTTGAATGCCGGGCAGTGTTGGAAAGCGATTCCTGGGCGATGCGGAATAATGTTACTGTATTCTGGTAATTGGTATTGAGGGGAGTCTTGATCTCGTCCTGTAAGCTGCTGGATATTTTTGAAATGGTTTCAAATTCCTTAAGTAAAAAATCCAAATTTTCTTTAAAGGTTTTATTTTCCTGAATCTGCCGGGGACGCAAGTCAGAGACAAAAGCGCGGATATCGGTGATTGTGCTGTTAATTCCATCGGTAGCAAAATTTAATTTCTCCAGGCTTTCTGTGTGGTCTTCATTGATAATGGCCTTGACGTAATCCAGCGTGAGTCCAATCGAGTATAAGGATTGGATGATCCCGTCATGAAGATCCATGCCGATCCTTTCTCGTTCCTCAAGCACAGCGACGTGTTTAGTCTGCTGCTGGAGCAGGGCATTCTGGATAGCTGTCCCGGTCCACATTCCAATTGTGGTCAGTAGATCCAACTCCCGGGCTGAAAACACTCGATCCTTTTTACTGGAAAGAGTCATAACGCCTAGCACTTCACGTGGGGTCTGGAGGGGAATCACTGCCTGGCAGGTAAATCCTGCTTCAGCTATAGCAGGCCGGAGGATCCGGGGGTCTGAATCCAGGTTATAAACCACCAGGGTCTTATTTAAACCAGCTGCTTTACCCACTATGCCAGTGCCAATCCGGAAGACACTTTTGGTGTAAAAAGCCTCAAAATCATCCCCTCTGAGCAGAGATAATCTTAAATCCTTGGCTCCCCGGTCCCTGAGGAAAATTTCCCCGGTTTCGATATCCAGATATTGAAGGACATATTTTAATGTCCGGCTCATGATTTCCTTGATATCCCAGGAACCAGCGATACCCTGGGCAAGGTCATTGATCAGTGATAGATCTTCATATTGCTGGTTGAGGGTTTTGTCCCGGTCGAGGATGCGGTTGTACAGCTGGGTGTTGGTGATTGCTACCGCCGCATAGGCGGCCAGGGTTTTCATTAACCGCTCATCGTCCGCTGTGAACTCAGAAGCGTTAATTTTATTGGTCAGATATATCTGCCCCAGGATTTTTTTTCCAGAGATGAGTGGAACACCCAGCATTGAAGTCATTTCCGGATGGAACTTGGGGAAGCCGCTGTAGTGGGGATCCTGCTTAATTTCCGGGATCCGTATTACCTCATGTTTGTTTTGCAGCTCTCCCAGCAAGCCCTTGCCTTTTGGCGGGTGCGGCATCAGGCTAATTTCTTCCTCAGACATACCGGTATGAATGAAATTAACTACTTGCCCATCTTCGCCCCGGATTGCCAGGGCTGCATATTCCGCTTCAACCTGGGCTTGTGCCAGGCGGACAATGCGCCATAATACAGTCTCCAGAGATAAATCCTGGACAAGGTTTTTGCTTGCCTGATATAAAGATCCGATTTGATCTTCTAATTCCTTTTTGGTTTTTTTGGTCATAGTCAATTCCAAAAGACATTTTACCTTATCTGATTTGATTTTGATAGTTTTTGCTAGTCTTGATATCTTATCGTTATAAGCGACCAATAAGTTATCACTGAACTATTCTTCAGAAAGGTATTTTTTTATGGAGAAAGAGAATAAAAGTTCCCGAATTAAGGGTTTTTATGATTTGCCCCTTAAAAAACGCCGTCAAATACTGATCGAGCGGGGATTCCTGACGTTAAATGATTTGGAGAATCTGGACCTGGAGGGGGGGCTTCCGCTGGATATTGCGGAAAATATGATTGAGAATGTCATCGGCAAGTTCAGCTTTCCTCTGGGGATTGCCTTAAACTTCCAGGTTAATGGAAGGGATGTATTAGTACCGATGGTTGTGGAAGAACCTTCAGTGGTTGCTGGAGCCTCGTTTATGGCGAAACTTGCCAGGGAAGGCGGCGGATTTACCGCCCAAGCTTCCGAGCCAGTGATGATCGGTCAGTTGCAGCTTCTGGACTTGGATGATCTCACAGCAGCAGAGCAATTAATTTTGAAGCATAAGGACGATCTGCTTGCCAGCTTAAAGGACCTTGACCCGGTTCTCACCGATTTAGGCGGAGGACCGCAGGATCTGGAAGTCAGGTTGATCACCAATTCCGCAGCCGGACCTTTCTTGATAATTCACCTGTTGTTTGATGTCAGGGACGCCATGGGAGCTAACGCGGTAAATACTGCCTGTGAACAGCTGGCGCCTGCTTTGGAAGAGATTACCGGCGGCAGAGTACATTTACGTATTTTGTCGAATTTGGCAGACCGGAGGCTGGCGTCGGCGGAGTGCACGATTCCGGTAAAAAGCCTGGCTTTTGATGAGTATTCAGGAGAACAGGTCCGGGACGGGATCATCGAAGCCTGGGCATTTGCGGATGCAGATTCTTACCGGGCGGCAACCCATAACAAGGGCATCATGAATGGGATTGATGCGGTCCTCCTGGCCACAGGAAATGACTGGAGAGCAGTGGAAGCCGGCGCTCATGCCTATGCTGCCAGGTTTGGATTTTACCGTTCCCTGTCTACCTGGTCACAGGATCAAAAGGGAAATTTAAAGGGAAGGCTGGAATTGCCGCTGGCGGTAGGTATTGTCGGCGGTGCAACGCGAGTGCATCCAGGCGCAAAAACAGCGCTAAAGCTAATGGATGTCAAGACTGCTGGGGAGTTGGCGGAAATCATTGTTTCGGTAGGATTGGCTCAAAACCTGGCTGCTTTACGGGCTTTAGCGACAGATGGCATCCAGCAGGGGCACATGAGTCTGCATGCCCGGCAGGTTGCGATTGCTGCCGGCGCCGAGGCCGAACAAATCAACAAGCTGGCAGGGCAGCTGATAGAAGACAATAAGATTCGAATAGATTATGCAAAGGAAATCCTCAGCAGTTGGAAATAAACTGCCGGAAAATCGAGCATTTTATGGAAAATGAACAAACTAAAAACAAAGTAATGAAACCTTCCCGCCCGGTGGGCATTATCGGATATGGCGCTTATGTGCCGCAGTACAGGCTTCCAGCGACTGAAATCTCCCGCATTTGGAAGGGTGGTTTGAGTATCGAACCCATAGTGGAGAAATCAGTCTCGGGAATCGACGAAGATGTGATAACTATGTCGATTGAGGCAGCTCGGAATGCCATGATGCGGGCTAATGTGAATCCCCAGGATATCCGGGCGGTATGGGTAGGATCCGAATCCCACCCCTATGCAGTGAAACCAACCTCAACTATTGTTGCCGAAGCTCTGGGTATTACACCATATACCCAGGCTGCTGATTGGGAATTTGCCTGCAAAGCCGGGTCGGAAGCCATGGTCGCTGCTATGGCCCTGGTGGGTTCCAGCATGGGAAGGTATGCGCTCGCAATAGGCATGGATGCAGCCCAGGGAAAACCCGGGGATGCACTGGAATATACTACGGCGGCAGGGGGAGGGGCTTTTTTAATTGGCCCGGCAGAAGAATCCCTGGCCATAATTGAAGGCACTACATCTTATGTCACTGATACTCCAGATTTCTGGCGCAGAGAACATCAGAAATATCCTGAACACGGAGGCCGGTTTACCGGACAACCGGCATATTTTAAACACATCCTGAACGCGGTAAATACCTTGCTGGATGAATTGAGGGCAACCCCGGCAGATTATGACTTTGTGATCTTTCACCAGCCCAATACCAAATTTCCCCAACGTGCCGCAAAAGATTTGGGCTTTACTCCCTCTCAGTTTGAGACAGGATTGTTATCACCCCGGATAGGCAATACCTATGCGGGATCATCATTAATTGGACTGACCGCGGTCCTTGATCAGGCTGAACCCGGGGATCGTATCCTGATGGCTTCTTTTGGGTCTGGCGCGGGATCAGATGCCCTTTCCTTCCAGGTTACGGAGGAGATTTTATCCAGGAAAGGAAAAGCCTTATCTACGGAAGATTATATAAGCCGGCGGACGGAAATTGATTATGCTCAATATGCCAGGATGAGGGGAAAAATCACCCTCAAATAGTTTTTTACCCTTTTTAAGGCGGTTGTCCCCTGGAAATTGATAGTTCTTGATAGTTTGATCCCTGTATACTGATGCAAGTAAAACAAAAAACTATATGTTAGTAGAAAGCAAGAGTGTAAAAATATGGATATTCCGCGCCACTGGCGTTTGAACAAACAGAGATACGCATTAACCGGTGAAGTTTGCCCTCACTGCGACGCTAAAATATTTCCTCCCCGGGATGTATGCCCGGAATGTGGAGATGAGGCGAAAACTGAATTTGAATTCAGCGGGAAGGGAGAGGTTTATTCCTTTACCGATATTTACAACGCGCCGGAAGGGTTTGAAGAGACCATTCCTTATACGGTAGCTCTGGTGAAATTGGACGAGGGGCCTCTTGTTACGGCTCAATTAACGGATATCGGTGATCGGGGAGTTGAGATTGGTATGCCGGTTGAGATGATTACCCGAAAAATCCGGTCTGATGGAGATGAACGGGGGCTGCTGGTATACGGATACAAATTCCGCCCGCAGGTAAGTGCCTGATCTGATTAAGTAATAAGCAAAGGGCTGTCATATTATGGCAGCCCTTTTTTTGTTTTAAGTCACGACCAGGACGTCATGGAATACCAGAAAATCGCCCTTTACAAACTAGCCAACTCTTGATATATTATATATATCATAAATATCATAATAATAAGGAGAATTAATTATGTTTATTGATTACTTGACCTTGTTGATGATCAACCTAGCTGCCGGAACTGCCCTGCTGGCTTATTTTGTCCTGAAAGGAATCACGGCCGAAGACTCTAAACCTTTCGCTGCCGGATTTGCGATCGTTGGACTGATTGCCTTCTTGGGTGGATCGCATATGGTAGTAAATTGGCCGCTTCCTGGAAGCTATAATATTGGTTTTGGTGAGAGCACAGTGTTGTTTGGAGTGGTGTTTCTCGGAGCAGCTCTTGCTTTATCCAAGGGTTGGGATTTATTACCGGTAGCAATTTACGCCTTCTTTGCAGGAGTGGAAGCCCTGCTGGTTGGATTAAGAATCATAGACCTGGGTTTGACAAAAAACCCCCTGGTCTCAGGAATTGGTTTTATCCTGGCTGGATTGGGCGGCATCGCTGCCGCGCCAGGATTGAGTTTTTTGAAGAAGAGCGAAACTTTTAGGTATATTGCTGCTGCTGTTTTAATCCTGATTTCTATTTTCTGGGCATATACATTTTACAATGCTCTCTGGGGACACCTGGAAAGTTTTACTTCCTGGGTTCCGCTCACTATGGGTCAATAATTGAATCCCCTTGGATAAATTCCCAAATATAATTAGAAACAAAAAAGACTGTCATCTTGACAGTCCTTTATCTTTTAAAGTTCCCGGAGTTTTTAAAACTCCGGGAACTTTTTGTATCTAAGGAATCAGGTAAGTATCATGAATTTCACCCTGGGGATCAATCAAAGTAACCGTCTCTCCAGGCTGCCAGATCGGATCTGATAAACCTAGGTACAACTCAATTGGATTGGAATTCCCGGCTTTGGTGTAGATATTCACCGCTCCCTGGCTGTGGAGTTCTAAACTCGCCAATCCGGATTGCTCCAGGATGGAATATTCTTGGTTACTCTCATCTTTGATCCGCCAGCCCTGGAGTGAAATAGTGTTTTCGGCATCTGTCCCAGGCCGGATTAACCGGATATATTCTGTTGCCAGGTTTCCTACACCGCCGACCTCTCCGATTTCAATTATTAGATTGGAGGTTTCTTCTGCGGTATCCAGGGAAGAGGTTGGCAGGGATTGTTCAGCAGCTTGATCCGGCATGTCAAACAAGAGATTCTTCAACCGGGTATTTTCCCATAAATAGAGAACGATCAGGATAGTCACTGCAGAAACAATGATATTCAAGACAACATAAAAGGTCAGTTTTTTAGCCTGATTCATGGGCAGAATCACCTTTGGTATAATGGATTAAGCTGTACTCCATCATAGCATATTAATGGGTTAACGACAGGAAAATCTGGATAGATTTCCCGGTCAAAATTGTGCTTATGCCTTATCTCATAGACGGTCATAATTTAGTTCCTCACATACCAGGTATCAATTTGTCAGACCTGGATGATGAAATCGCACTCATCCAAATTCTACAGAGATTTGCTAATAAGCGACGGTCAACAATAGAAGTGTACTTTGATCATGCTCAGACCACCCAGGCTCGCACCCAAAAACACGGTTTGGTGAAGGCTTTTTTTGTACGGCAAACTTCCACCGCAGATGATGCAATCAGGGCGCGATTATCCCAATTGGGAAATGGAGCCAAAAATTGGACAGTTGTGAGTTCTGATCGCGAGATTCTTGTCGAAGCCAGAAGTTATCAGAGCAGAGTCCTGACCGCACCGGAATTTGCCGGGGTGCTGCGGGAGCAGCTGTCTGGGATCCAGCAGGAGGGGGATAAAAACGATTCTCCTGATCAATCCAATCTTGAAGTTGACTACTGGTTGGATCAATTTTCCCCGGATTAATCACTCATTTCTTTGTTTTTTCCTTATCTTTTTTTGACCTATATGAACAATATCCTGATTTTACCTAGCGGGGGATTGTCAAGGTGACTATTGTGTTATACTTCACATGTTAGTAACTTAAAAATCCGCCAAGGGCGAGACACCGCATGATTTCTGATTACATCCCGATCGCCATACTCGTTTTTTTATCCATCTGTCTAGCTGTACTAGTAATAATCCTGGGGCATTTATTTGGTCCCAGGCGGCCAACAGAAGCCAAAGGAATGGCATACGAATCCGGTATGGATCCCATTGGTCCCGGTACACGGCAGATGCCGGTTCGTTTCTACTTGATTGCGGTCTTGTTTATTCTCTTTGATATCGAAGTGATCTTTTTCCTGCCCTGGGCTGTTGTGTTTAAACGCCTGGGTTTGTTTGGTTTGATTGAGATGCTGGTCTTTATCCTCATCTTACTGGTGGGTTATGTGTATGCCTGGAAAAAAGGAGCCCTGGAATGGGATTAGAGGAAAAAGCGGGAAATCTTGGTTTCGTCACCACTACCCTGGAAAACGTTGTCAATTGGAGCCGCACCCGGGCTATGTGGCCGCTTTTATCCGGGCTGGCTTGCTGCGCGATAGAGATGATGGCTGCCCAATCCTCCCATTATGACATGAGCCGTTTCGGGATGGAGCTGATGCGGGCCAGTCCCCGCCAATCTGATTTGTTAATTGTTGCCGGTCGGGTCACCAATAAAATGGCCCCGGTCTTAAGAAGGCTGTATGATCAGATGCCCGCCCCAAAATGGGTGATCGCAATGGGGGACTGCGCGTCGAATGGCGGCGTGTTTAACAATTATGCCATCCTCCAGGGTGTGGATGAAGTTCTCCCGGTTGATGTTTACGTTGCAGGCTGCCCCCCCCGTCCTGAAGCGTTAATCCATGGCATCCTTGTTCTCTATGACAAAGTTCAACAGGAAGGCATCACCGAGTGGGCTTAAAAGGCCGGAGTTGGTATGAAAAATCATCTACAAACAGCAGCGGAATTAATTCAAAAAAAGTACAACGCGGAACTAAGCACTTTCCAGGATCATCTCACCCTGCTGATAAATAAGGAATTCATCCTGGAAGCCTGCCAAATTCTTCGGGATGATTTTTCATTTGAAGTCCTGGTAGATGAAACGGTTGTAGATTATTGGCGCCGTAAGGAGCCCCGTTTCCAAATTGTATATCAGCTGCATTCCCGAGAGCATGATGAACGGATATTTTTAAGAACACCGATATTAGAAGATGATCCCAACACTTCTTCTATCGTATCGATTTACCCTAATGCCAATTGGTATGAAAGAGAAATCTGGGATCTTTTCGGAATTCGTTTTGAAGGGCACCCAGACCTGAGGCGGCTGCTGCTGCCAAAGGGATGGGAAGGGCATCCTCTTAGAAAGGATGTCCCCATCAAAGTGGAAGAAACCCGCTTCACTTTCAACTATGACGAAATTGTTCGCGGAAAACCACGGGCAAAGGATTAAAAGGGTAATGAGCAAAGAGGACATGTATGCCCATCCACTATGAAGTAACGTCAGTGACTCTGGATGAAATCAAGAACTTGGTTTCAGAGCGGGCTGTGACTGGTGAGACCATGCTCTTAAGCATGGGTCCCCAACATCCCAGCACGCATGGTGTGCTGCGTTTGCTGTTGGAGCTGGATGGGGAAACCGTTGTTACCTGCATCCCGGATATTGGCTACCTCCACACCGGGATTGAAAAATCCATGGAGGGAAAAACTTACCAGCAAGCAGAAATTTTTACCGACCGGATGGATTACTTAAATACGGTTGGAAATAACCTGGCTTATTGTCTTGCGGTTGAGAAACTTGTGGAACTGGATGTACCGCCTCGAGCCCAAGCGATCAGAGTCATTTTGGCAGAACTGCAGCGCATCGCCTCCCATCTGATCTGGCTGGCTACCCAGGCATTGGATCTGGCTGCCCAATCCGTATTCTTATACTGCTTCCGGGAGAGAGAACTCATCCTGGATATCTTTGAGTTGGTTTCCGGCCAGCGGATGATGACTACCTATATCCGCCCGGGAGGACTCTGGCGGGAACCACCAGTTGAGTTTGAACCTGCTGTGCGTGACTTTATTGGACACTTCCCCAAACGGATTCAGATGTATGAGGATTTATTGACCAAAAATCCGCTCTTCGTCGACCGGACCAAAGGGATTGCCGCCATCAGCGGCAAGGAAGCTGTACGCTGGGGAATGACCGGTCCCAGCCTGCGTGGTTCCGGCGTGGATTATGATCTAAGAAAAGTAAAACCCTACTCTGGTTATGAGCAGTACGATTTTGATGTTCCCCTCGGTGAAAATGGGGATGTATTCAGCCGCTATATTATCCGTATCCAGGAGATGAGGGAATCATTGCGGATTATTCAACAGGCTTTAGATAAACTTCCTGCCGGTCCCTTCCGCAGTGAAAACCGGAAATTTGTTCCTCCGCCGCGGTCAGAATTGGGAACCAGCATGGAAGCCTTGATCCATCATTTTAAACTTTGGACCGATGGATTTGACGCTCCGGAAGGTGCTGTATACGTGCCCGTGTCTTCGCCGCGAGGTGAACTGGGGGTCTTATTGGAATCGGATGGAGGCCCGAAACCCTATCGTGCACATTGGAGAACGCCATCCTTCGCTAACTTGCAGGCTATACCGATCCTGGCAGAAGGTCACCTGGTGGCAGATCTGGTTGCTATTATTGGAAGCCTCGATATTGTACTGGGAGATATAGACCGGTGAATGACATATTGTCCAAGTACCCTGAAGAGATTAAAAAGATTCTGGCGAAATATCCGTCCGAGCAGAAGAGATCGGCTGTAATGCCGCTGCTTTTCCTGGCTCAACGAAAAGAAGGATACATCCGGGAGCAGGCTCTATCAGAAATTAGTCAGATCCTTGATATTCAGGAGACTGAGGTAGCTACTCTGGTAGGTTTCTATACCTTGTTTCATGATCGCAAAGAGGGCAGCTACCGCATTCAGGTTTGCACAGATTTGTGCTGTGCGTTGAGAGGGTCCGAGGGTTTCTTGACCGGTTTGTGTGAAGCGCTGGAGATTAAACCGGGAGAAACCACCCGGGATGGTTTGGTGACAGTAGAGGAAGTAAAATGCCTGGCAGCTTGCGATAAAGCGCCTATGTACCAGCTGCAGGGAAAAGAAGGAATTTCCTATCACGAAAACTGCAGTGTTGGCAATACATTAGAGATGATTGAGGAGTGGCGTGAGAGCGGCATAACGAAACAGGAGGAGGCTAAATGAGCAAATATGTGCTCCTCCGCCACCGTGATATCCCTGATATCAAAGATCTCAAAGTATATCAAGATCAGGGTGGTTTTGAAGCTTTTAAGAAAGCGATTACCAGCCTGGATCAGGAGCAGGTTACCGAGATTGTAAAAGCCTCAGGCTTGAGAGGTCGGGGCGGCGCGGGATTCCCGACCGGACTGAAATGGTCTTTTATGGATCAGGGCAATTGGCCGCACTACGTTGTCGCCAACGCGGATGAGTCAGAACCAGGCACATTTAAGGATCGCGAAATTATTGAAGAAAACCCGCTGCAGTTCCTGGAAGGTGTGGCAATCGGCTCGTATGCGGTTGGCGCTCAATCGGCTTATGTCTATCTCCGGGGAGAGTTCTGGCAGCTGGCGGAATTCCTGGACGGCAAGATAAATGAATTGGAAAAGGCAGGTTTGTTGGGCGAAAACCTGTTTGGCACAGAGTACAGTTTAAAAATTCACACCCATCTGGGAGCAGGGGCTTATATCTGTGGCGAGGAAACCGCTTTGCTGGAATCTCTGGAAGGCAAACGAGGACAGCCCCGTCTCCGCCCGCCGTTCCCGCCATCGTATGGGCTGTATGGCAAACCTACAGTGGTAAATAATGTAGAAACTTTCACCAATATCCCTTTGATCCTGGAAAAAGGAGCGGATTGGTACCGGAATTTAGGAACGGAAGATTCAGCTGGTGTGAAAGTTTTCTCGCTTTCCGGTCGGGTGAAAAAACCAGGAAACTACGAACTGCCTTTTGGATCTACTTATCGGGAGCTGATCTTCGAATATGGTGGTGGAATCATTAATGATGCCCAGATTAAGGCAATTATGCCGGCTGGGGCGTCATCGGCGATTCTGAGAGCCAGTGACAAAGTACTGGATACACCCCTGGAATATGCCTCAATCCGGGAGTTGGGATCAGACGTCGGATCGGGTTCCGTGATTGTAATTGATGAAACCATCAGCATGGATTGGGTGATTAAAAAAACCATTGATTTCTTTAAGCACGAATCGTGCGGAAAATGCACCCCCTGCCGGGAAGGCAATTACTGGATGAGTCATCTCACCCGACAAATTCATTCCGGGGAAAAGACAGAAGAAAAAATCCAGCTTCTCTACGATGTTGCATCTAATATTCAGGGCAAATGTTTGTGCGCTCTGGGAGAGTTCTCGGTGATGGGCGTGCTGACCAGCATTGAACGTTTCCCGGAGGATTTCGGCAGAGAACCGAAAGGGTCGGATTAGGGGTAGTTACTACGGATAGGTTATGAGTGAAAAAATCAGGTTAACGATCGACAGCCAGCAAGTCATAGTGGAAAAAGGCACAATGGTTGTCGATGCTGCCAAATCAGCAGGTATTGATATTTCGGTCTTCTGCTACCATCCCAAATTGGAGCCGGTGGGCGCTTGCCGGATATGCCTGGTAGAAATCGGGCGCACTCAGCGGGACAGGAGTACAGGAGAGCTGCTGCTCGAAACAGACGGCACTCCCCAGATCTACTTTACTGGAAATCTGGAGACAGCTTGTACTGTACCGGTTGCTGAAGGCATGGTGATTCATACCGCCAACGAGAAAGTAATCAAGGCCAGGGAAGACATTTTAGAATTTATCCTGACTTCCCATCCTTTGGATTGTCCTGTTTGTGATAAAGGCGGTGAATGTTCCCTGCAGGAACTGACCTTTGAATATGGTTTGGGCGAAAGCCGCTTCCACCTGGATGAAAAGATCCACCTGGGTAAACACCTTCCCCTAGGAGATTTGATAACTCTCGATCAGGAGCGCTGCATCCAGTGCGGCAGGTGTGTTCGATTCCAGAAAGAAATCGCAGCTGATCCGGTTTTGGCGTTTTATAACCGCGGCCGGAAAACAGATATCGTATCCTTCTCCAACCCGCCCTTTGACAGTTATTGGTCAGGGAATACCACAGATTTATGTCCAGTGGGCGCATTAACGACCAGGGATTTTCGGTTTGAAGCCCGCATCTGGGAGATGAATGCCACCCCATCAATTTGTTCTCACTGCGCGGTGGGCTGTAATATTACCCTTAATACCCGGTTGGATCCAAAAACCGGGCGGAGCAAAATTCAGCGGGTGATGCCCCGCCAGAATGAATGGGTCAACGAACTCTGGATTTGTGATAAAGGCCGTTTTGCCCATCATTTCACTGCCAGCGAAGACCGATTAACGAAACCCCTGGCCAGAAATTCTAAAGGAAAATTAAAGCCTGTTACCTGGCAGAAGGCAATTAATATTGCCGCTGAACGGTTTAAATCTCACCCAGACGGTCTGGTTACTTTGGTCGGCGGTAGATTAGCTAATGAGGATTTTTACCAGCTGCGGACTTTGACTGAAGGATTGTCCGGGAAACCAGTTTTGGATTCTTCCCTGGCGGGTGGTGACCTCACAACCCGGGTAGGTTTGGGGCAGGGATCAAATATTAAGGATCTGGGATCCGGAACGGCAATCCTGGTGGTTGCCTGTGATTTAGAAGAAGAAGCCCCGCTGTGGTGGCTGCGAGTTAAAGCAGCAGCGGAGCGCGGAGCGACACTGATTGTCGCCAACCCGCGTGAGACCAAACTTGAGAGATCTGCAGAACATATTCTGCGATATGAGTACGGGGAAGAAATCCAAACTGTTTTAGATTTGCTCGAGAAGGAGAGCGAAGCATCCCGCGCCTTTAAAGAAGCAGAGAACGGAATAGTTCTCTTTGGCGCTGAGGGAATGAATTTTGGATCTTCTCAAATACTGGCTCAAGCCTGCGCGAATCTGCTGATCAAAACAAATCATACAGGGAAAACGAATAACGGGTTAATTGCCGTTTGGCCTGAAGCCAATACCCAGGGCGCCTGGGATCTGGGTTTCAAGCCGGAAGAAAATTTACTTGAGACCCTGAAGGGGGCTGAAACTCTGATCATCGCCGGTGCGGATCCAGTTGGAGATGGCATCATTCCTGAGCTCAAGGGAAAATTCCTCCTGGTTCAGGAACTATTCCTGACCGAAACCGCTGCCCAGGCTGACCTGGTCTTGCCGGTTTTGGCCGTCACAGAAAAATCTGGTTCTTTCACCTCCGGTGAAAGGCGGGTGCAGTTATTTGAAGGAGCTCTCCAGTCTTCAGGTGAGTGTCTGGCTGATTATGAAATTGCCGCTAAACTCGGGCAAGCTCTGGGATTGGATATGATCCAGGGATCTGCCGAACAAGTATTGGAAGAAATTATCAAACACCAGCCGGATTATGCTTCTCTCACCCTGGCTGCCTTGCGTGAAGCTCCACAGCAGCAGCCATTTGTGGCCAAGGAAGCGCTGTCGTATACAGGAACCGTTTTTAAAAACACCAGCGGTGTTGGCAGCCAACTTCCCGTTGCAGTGGAAAATAGCAAAATTTCCCTTGAAAAACTCACCATTCCCAAAAAGAACTTTAGCAAGGGCCTGATCGCAGTTCCTGTGACTCGTCTCTACGACCAGGGAATCATGATCAGCACCTCAGAGATCATCGGTCCCCGCCTGATAAAAAACCAGCTGATCTTAAATCCAATTGATGCAGAAAAGGCAGGATTGTCCGCTGGCAACCAGGTTGAGATCAGCCTCAGGGAACGGGCATATGAAGCGGCTGTTGATCTTGATCAGAAGGTGCCCGAAGGTGTGATCCTCATCCCGCGCAGTATGGGCATACTGCTGGATGGTCCGGAAAACGCGGCTCTTAAAGCGGTGAAGTAATCCCGGCAGTCGGGGTTAAAGGTTTATTTTATGGACATGATTTTAGTGCTTGAATGGGTGATTAAATCGATTGTTATCCTCATATTTGGGGTGGTCGGTTTTGCTTATACCACCTATTATGAACGCCGCGCGTTGGCCCGTATCCAAACCAGGATTGGACCCAACAGGGCTGGTCCGGCCGGGCTGCTGCAGCCGGTTGCTGACGCTATAAAATTGATTTTTAATGAAGAACTTATCCCAACCAAAGCAGATAAATTTTTATTCTTACTGGCTCCTGTTCTTACCGTGCTGCCCTCCCTGATTATCTGGGCAGTAATTCCCTGGGGAACATCGATTACGATTTTCGGCAGAGTAATTCCGCTTTACCTGGTGGATATTAATGTCGGTGCCCTGTACCTGATGGCAGTAGCATCCATTGCGGTTTACGGGATCGTGATTGCCGGGTGGTCTTCAAACAGCAAATATCCGCTGCTGGGAAGCCTGCGGTCAACGGCCCAGATTATCAGTTATGAACTTTCATTGGGTTTAGCTTTTGTGGGACCGATCTTAATAGCGAATTCCATGAGCTTGGTCAGCATCGTCGAGAAGCAGCAGGAAACAACCTGGTTCATTCTTCTGCAGCCGCTGGGATTTGTGATCTTTTTCCTGGCAGTTCTGGCAGAGATCAACCGGGCTCCATTTGATATGCCGGAAGCCGAGCAGGAATTGGTTGGCGGCTATCATACTGAGTATTCCGGTATGAAGTTCGCCTTATTCTTTATGGCGGAGTACATCAAGATGATAGCCGTTAGCGCCATTGCCGCTACTTTGTTCCTGGGCGGATACAGCGGGCCCTGGGTAGATAGTATCCCCTGGTTAGGACCGATATATTTACTGCTGAAAATCGTTATTTTGTTATTTGTCATCATCTGGATCCGGGGAACACTGCCGCGGTTCCGCTATGATCGATTGATGGCCTTCGGCTGGAAGATCATGCTTCCTTTAGCATTGATTAATGTTCTTCTCACGGCAGTTGGCATTTTGCTGCTGCAGTAACGGCCCTTTTGTGGTCGGAGTAATTTTATGAAGATTCCAGATTTACTGAGATTAAACGAAATTATCCGGGGTATGTGGACGACCTTCCGGTCAATGTTTGAAAAACCGGTAACGATTCAGTACCCTGAGGATAAGAAGCCGGTGAAACCGCGTTTTAAGGGAAGACATGCCCTCAAGCGTTATGATAACGGACTGGAAAAATGCATTGGTTGTGCTTTGTGCGCGGCTGCCTGTCCCTCTGACGCCATATTTGTTGAACCGGCGGAAAATACCGATGAAAAACGCTACTCTCCCGGGGAACGCTATGCCGCTGTCTATGAAATTAACCTGATGCGCTGTATATACTGCGGATTTTGCGCAGACGCTTGCCCCACTGAAGCGATCGTTTTGGAACATATCTATGAATTGGCCTACTTAGACCGCAGGGAGGCGTGTTTCACCAAGGAGAAACTTCTGGATCCGGTGTCTGATACTGGCAGTGAGACTCCCCAGACAGTTGAACCGGGCCTCTTTACCCGTTCCATCCCGGAGATGAAGGATCCTGTGTAGGATAGATGCATTATTCGTCAGGAAACGAATTGTTGGCAAGAGAAGGAATTGAAATGGCGGAGAATTATGACAATTGAACTGATATTATTTCTCATTCTGGCCCTTGTAGCAGTAGGAGCAGCCCTGGGATTATTGTTCAGCCGCAACGCGGTTTATGGGGCATTGTTCCTGGTGTTGAATTTCATCACAGTTGCTGTTTTTTACTTGTTGTTAAATGCACCCTTCCTGGCGATGGCACAGGTAACGGTCTACGCTGGAGCAATTATGGTATTGTTCCTATTTGTGATCATGCTTCTGGGAACAAAAAAACTTAAAACCAGTGGTGAAAATCTTTGGCAGCGCCGATTGGCGATTGGCCTGGGTGGGGTTTTATTAGGAGAACTGGCTGCTTTATTCTTTGTCAAGGGTTGGAGAGTCACGCTGATAGGAGATCTCGGGACCAAATTCGGAAGCCCGGAAAACATCGGTATTGAGCTATTTAATCAGTACCTGCTTCCCTTTGAAATTACATCGATCCTGCTGTTGGTAGGCATGATTGGCGCGATTGTGCTTACCAAGGATAACTGAGACCCAGACCGGGAGATTTAATTTATGATTCCGATATCATATTACATTCTGCTTTCCGCAATTTTATTCACCATTGGTGCTGTCTGTGTTTTGATTCGGAGGAACGCACTGATAATTTTTATGGGAATTGAGTTAATGTTGAATGCCGCCAACCTGGCTTTTGTGGCCTTTGCCACTCAGCACCAGGAAGTGAGCGGACAGATTTTTGTATTTTTTGTCATGACCGTTGCTGCTGCGGAGGTTGCTGTGGGCTTGGCGCTGATTGTCACCATTTTCCGCACAAAACAAAGCATTGATGTGGACCAGTTAAGCAGCCTGAAAGGCTGAGAAATACCAACTGAGAGAAACTTATGCTCTTAAGTGAAGCTGTCACCCAAGGACCGGAATTCTTTTCTTTTGCCCCGGGGTTAATCCTGTTCCCGGTTATCGGCCTGTTGATTAACATGTTTTTTGGCGGCAGGATGAAAGAACGGACAATTGGTATCCTGGCCAGCAGCGCATCCGGATTGTCTTTCCTGACTGCGGTATTACTGGCAGTATCCTTGTTGTCTCACCCGGAAGGGATGACTATTCCCCTGGCGGAATGGATTTCCATCGGAGAGCTGCAGGTGAATTGGACCATGCGGGTGGATACGCTGTCCGCCACGATGATGCTGGTTGTCTCCGGGGTCGGAACCCTGATCCATATCTATGCCATTGGTTATATGCACGAAGATGTCCGTTTTAAGGGAGATCTAAACCGCTACCAGCGCTTTTTTGTATTCTTTAACCTATTTATTGCTGCCATGATGATCCTGGTCAGCGCCGACAACTATTTGATGTTATTTGTCGGCTGGGAGGGGGTGGGTCTGTGCTCCTATTTATTAATTGGTTTCTGGTATGACAGGGACTTATTAGGCAGGCCGGGAATTGAAAATGCCCTCGCAGGCAGTAAAGCCTTTATTGCCAACCGCATCGGAGATTTTGGTTTCCTGATGGCTGGTTTCACCATGTTTTGGACTTTCCGCACTATGACCTTCAGTGACGTGTTTGGTCAGGTTCATCATATTGCTGAAACCCAACCGGGCGCGATCCTGGCAATTACCTTGTTTATGCTGCTGGGTGTGGCTGGAAAATCTGCGCAGCTGCCGCTGTTTGTCTGGCTGCCGGATGCTATGGCTGGACCTACGCCAGTATCAGCATTAATCCATGCGGCGACGATGGTCACAGCTGGTGTTTACCTGGTAGCCCGGTCTGCGCCGCTGTACAGCGCTGTACCAGAAGCCCAATCCGTGGTTGCCTGGGTAGGCGGTATAACAGCCCTCTTTGCGGCTACGATCGCGGTAGGACAAACTGACTTGAAAAAAGTTCTGGCATATTCCACCATCAGTCAGCTTGGTTTTATGGTGGCTGCGGTTGGGATGGGCGCTTATGTGGCAGGTATGTTCCATCTGGTCACTCATGCCTTCTTTAAAGCATTGTTGTTCCTTTCAGCCGGATCAATCATCCTGGGCATTGAACGGGGGCACCATCACCTTGATCATGGTCATCATGATGAGGAAGCATTCGATCCGGCTGATATGCGCTTGATGGGCGGGCTGCGAAAAAGAATGCCAGTAACTTTCTGGGTATTCCTGGTGGGCGCAGTAGCGCTGGCTGGTATTCCACCCCTGGCTGGGTTCTTCTCCAAGGATGAAATACTGGCAGAAGCATTCCTGCTCAACTTCCCGGTTTATATCTTGCTGGCCATTGCTGCCTTCTTCACCGCGTTTTACATGGGAAGACAGGTTTGGCAGGTATTCTTTGGGGATCCCCGCCACCCGGCAGCCGAACAAGCTGAGGAAAGCCCGCCGCTAATCACGGTGCCTTTAATTGCCCTGGCTGTCCTGGCTTCACTGGGAGGAATTCTCAATCTTCCCGGGGTTCACACCTTTACCCACTGGCTGGAACAAACCTTTGAGGCATTTCATCTCCATCTTCACCAAGGGGAGTTTAACTTTTTGATCGCTTCGATCTCTACAGGTTTGGCTGTGGTCGCAATCTTCCTGGCTTGGCTGCT
Source organism: Anaerolineales bacterium (assembly GCA_049644685.1). GTDB lineage: Bacteria > Chloroflexota > Anaerolineae > Anaerolineales > UBA11858 > B10-G9. Next base: position 8,634 of record JBARSJ010000204.1, on the reverse strand, counting down.
GTATGGTCGAAAGCCGCTGGGAGAAAATCAGCCGGATCCACTGAGGAAGATTCTTGGTCCGGTCTTTACCGGCATGAACCGTAAATGGTATGTGGATGAGATTTACGAAACCTTATTTATTAATCGATACATTGACCTGGCAAAATTCCTCTCAATCAAGGTAGATTGGGAATTCTGGCATGATTGGTTCCATGACAAAGTGATTACCGCTTTTTATGATCAGGGAGCCAGGTTCCTGGCTGGACCGATTGATTTAGGCATCATTGACGGGGTCTCCAAAGGATTAGCGAAATTCTTCCAATCCCTGGCGACACAATTCCGGAAATTACAAACAGGGTATGTGCGTAACTATGCCCTGGCAGTATTTGCGGGTGTAGTAGTTATTCTAGGATATTTGATTCTGCAGTAAACGTTGGATGGTTTCAGTTCAACGGATAATGGAGGACCGATTGCTATGACTTTTTTCACGAATCCCCTCAATTTGGTCACCATCTTCCCCTTGGTAGGGGTGTTGGTGATCTTGTTGTTCAAACAAGAGCAGAAGAAGGAAATTCGTTGGACAGCATTGATCGTTTCCTTAATCACTTTTGGTTTGTCTATTTGGGTTTTGACCCTATTTGACCCGAATAATCCTGATCTGCAGCTGGTGATCAATTTACCCTGGATCGTAATCGCTGATTGGGAAATTTCATACCAGATGGGAGTGGATGGGTTAAGTATATTACTGGTTTTGTTAACTACATTTCTAACCCCCATCTCCCTACTCTCCACCTGGACAGCGGTTGAAGACAGGGTAAAAGATTTCATGATCTTTTTCCTGCTCCTGGAAGTAGGTATGCTGGGTGTGTTTTTGGCCCAGGATTTATTCCTTTTTTATATTTTCTGGGAATTCACGCTGGTCCCGATGTATTTTTTGATAGGAATCTGGGGAGGCCCGAAGCGGATGTACGCCGCCGTGAAATTCTTCCTCTATACTATGACTGGATCGGTGTTGATGCTGCTGGCGATTTTGTGGCTTGGTATTTACCAGGGCACCTTTTCAGTTCCGGATCTGACCACAATGGGAGGTATTCCGGGTCAAGTTCAGCTCTGGCTGTTCCTGGCTTTTGCGGCAGCATTTGCTATTAAAGTGCCCATGTGGCCGCTGCATTCCTGGCTTCCGGATGCTCACGTTCAGGCGCCGACGGCAGGGTCAATAATCCTTGCCGGTGTGCTGCTTAAAATGGGAACATACGGATTCCTCCGCTTTAATATCCCCCTCTTCCCCCAGGCAGCCCTTAAAGCAGCGCCCTGGATGGCGCTGCTGGCCGTGATCGGCATCCTGTACGGGGCGGCTGTCTCGTATTATCAGAAAGATGTGAAGATGTTGGTTGCTTATTCTTCAGTCAGCCACCTTGGATTTGTTATGTTGGGGTTGTTTGCCCTCAATCAGCAGGGAATTCAAGGCGGTATCCTGCAAATGGTTAACCACGGCATCAGCACTGGTGCTTTGTTCCTCCTGGTAGGTATGATTTACGAACGGCGCCATACCCGTGAGATGGACGACTTTGGCGGGTTGTGGAAAGTGCTGCCGGTTTATGGGGCGTTGACCCTGGTGGTAACCCTGTCCTCGATGGGATTGCCTGGGCTGAACGGGTTTGCCGGCGAATTCCCCATCCTGCTGGGCGCCTTCGGTTCAGAGGCGATCGGATCTCCCTGGTATGCCGGCCTGGCCGCGCTGGGGGTCATCCTGGCAGCCGTGTATTTGCTGTATATGTTCCAGAAATTGTTCCTTGGCCCGCTTGATAAAGAGGAAAACAAAGGGTTAAAGGACCTCTCGGTGAGGGAATTAGTTACTATCGTTCCCCTGGTAATCCTGATCTTCTGGATTGGGCTTTACCCCAAACCGTTTTTCACGCTGATGGCGCCTGCGGTTGAAAAACTGCTCACTCTTGTCCAGGCGGCATCGCTGGCGATGTATTAGCCCTCAGGGTAAAACCTATGACATCGATAGATTTTTACGCAATTCTCCCCTTAATAATCCTGGTTGCCTGGGCCAGCGCGCTCCTGCTTCTGGACATCTTTTTTACCAGGAAAGTGGAAGGGCTGACCGCAATCCTGGCTGCTCTGGGATTATTGGCAACCTTAGTCACCTCGTCCTTGAACCTGGGTGCTGGATCAACCGCGTTTAACGGGATGATTGAAGCCGATGGTTTTTCCACTTATCTGCAGATCCTGTTTACCGGGAGCGGAATAGTCGGAATAGCGCTGGCGCACAGCTATCTGAAAAGAATGGGTATTAACAGGGGTGAATATTATCCCTTGCTGCTGTACTCAATCAGCGGGATGATATTAATGTCTCAGGCTGCTGATTTAATCGTAGTCTTTCTGGCCCTGGAACTGTTATCCATTCCCCTCTATATTCTGGCAGGATTTGCCCGACCGAATCCAGCCTCCGAAGAAGCTGCTCTGAAATATTTCTTATTGGGAGCATTTGCGGGAGGTTTTGTGGTTTACGGTGTGGCGCTGAGTTTTGGCGCGACCGGTACAACATCTATGGCCGGCATTGTTGCAGCAGTCGACGCAGCGTCAGCGAATATGCCATTGCTGCTGGTTGGAGCGGGTTTGATCCTGATCGGCCTGGGCTTTAAAGTAGCGCTGGTCCCCTTCCATATGTGGACCCCGGATGTGTATCACGGCGCTCCCACCCCTTTGACTGCCTTTATGGCTGTAGGTGCCAAAGCGGCTGGTTTTGCGGCCCTGCTGCGGATTTTCCTGGCAGCGCTTCCGGTCCTGGCGGGAAATTTTGTCCCGGTTTTCTGGATTTTATCTGCCCTGACTATGTTTGCAGGAAACCTGATCGCCATTGTGCAGGACAATATCAAACGCATGCTGGCCTATTCAAGCATTGCCCACGCGGGTTACATCATGATGGCTGTGGTTCCCTTCGGGCAGGCGCTCCTCAGCAGGGACGCGGTTGCTTCCAGCTTGTTTTACCTGCTGGCCTATGCGGTAACCAATTTTGGGGCCTGGTCAGTAGTGATTGCCCTGGAACGAGCGGAGGGGAAAGGACTGCAGCTGGAAGATTATTCTGGATTGGGCAGGAAGTATCCGGTTTTGGCAGCTGCCATGCTGGTGTTTATGCTGTCTTTCATCGGTGTGCCGCCAACAATCGGATTTGTGGGTAAATTTTATTTATTCCGGACAGTGCTGGAAGGCGGGTATACCTGGCTGGCAGTGATCGGGGTGTTGACTTCACTGCTGTCTGCTTATTATTATTTACGGGTAGTGGTGAATATGTACATGCGGGAAGGGGATCCTGAAATAACCCCAGACCGCCTGGTCCAGCTGATTTCCGTAGTCGGCGCCCTCGCAGTAGTGCTGCTGAGTATTTTCGCTACCCCACTTTTCCGCTGGGCAAGCCAGGCAGTATTAAATTTGTTCTAAAGGTAAAAGGGGGCTAAATAGCAGGGACCGGATCCTTTTAAAGGATCCGGTCCCTTTTGGGGTACTCAGCGTTTCAATTTAGTCGTAACCGGGACCATCGGAGAAGAAATCGTAGTTGGCTTGAATGTCTTCTGTTAAATCTACAATTTCACCTTCATCCAGCTGCTTAACACAATCCAGGACAACTGGCTCGTCATAATGGTCGGTCGCTTCATAGTGACCATCAAAGCCAATTCTGCTGATATATTCGCCCCCGGTAGCCTCGTAGTCATCGGGAACCTCATCTTCTAGGAAGATGGCCTCATAAGGACATTCCGGGATACAGGCGCCGCAGTCGATGCAGGCATCCGGGTCAATATACATCCAGGGCCACTCTTCAATCGGTTTACCGACGATGATGCAATCAACCGGGCAAACTTCGATACATCCTCCATCCCGTAAACAAAGGCTGGTAATAATATGGGTCATGGGCACTCCTCCTGTCTTGGGTTTATAAGTGTAATGATACCAAATCGGGAGAGTCTGATCCGGGTAAAAGCGGCATATTTTCTGGCGCTGATGAGGGGACCAAACCCTGTAATTTTTATTATATACCAATTCATACCAGGTGTTTGATCTTTTTCAGGAAAGATAAACTTGTTTGGAGCCATTATTCGTGAAGGGATCTAAATAGAGTAGAATAGAATACTGATCATCGGCAACGTCTTGGCGGATAAATCTCTATGAAAGTTCTCTCAGTAGATATTGGAACCGGCACCCAGGATATATATCTCTATCAAGCGGGATTGGATATCGAGAACGGTTTTAAGCTGGTGGGTCCCTCTCCAACCATGATGGTTTTTCGACGCCTTAAGCAGGCTTCAAAAAGAGGAGAACCAGTGGTTTTAAGCGGAGTAACCATGGGAGGCGGACCAAGCCACTGGGCCGCCCGGGATCATGTTCAAGCGGGAAATGCCCTTTATGCTACTCCTGATGCAGCCCGGAGCTTTAATGATGACCTGGAGGTAGTTCAGGAGATCGGAATCCAGATCATCGGTGAAGATGAAGTAAGTACTCTTCCGTCTGATGTGCGCCGGATTGAATTAAAGGATTTTGACTTTCCCGCAATCAGGGGCGCTTTAGCTGAATTTGATCTATCCCTGGATGATCTTGACGCGGCTGCGATAGCTGTGTTTGATCACGGCGCCGCGCCTCCTGGATACTCTGATCGGCAGTTTCGGTTTGATTACCTGGCGGAGCGCTTAAACCCCGAAACATCGGGACCAGGCGGGTCAATCCTTAGCAAACTTGCTTTCAAGCGAGGGGAAATCCCGGAGAAGATGACCCGGCTTCGGGCGGTTGAGATCTCTGCCGGGGATGTGGATGCACCGCTGTTGGTGATGGATACTGCGCCGGCAGCAGTCCTGGGAGCTATACTGGATCCGGTAGTAAAAAACAGGTCCCGGGTGATGGCCGCCAATGTGGGGAATCTTCACACCCTGGCATTCCGTTTGAATGGAGAGCAGGTGGAAGGTGTTTTTGAGCACCATACCGGTTTAATTAACACGGATAAACTGGATCGCACCCTGCGGTCGTTCGCGGAAGGTACCCTGACCCACCAGGAGATCTTTGATGATCATGGTCACGGCGCGCTGATTTATTCTCCTGAACCTTATGATTTAGAGGAAGGCGCGTTTAACCTGGTAGTTACAGGCCCGCGCCGGAACTTGATGCGAGCGTCAACCCTGCGTCCTTACTTTGCGGCGCCGTTCGGGGATATGATGCTGACAGGTTGTTTTGGATTGTTAGCCGCGGTCGCGGATGCCTTTCCTGAGTTGGGAGCTCAAATCCGGGCTTCCCTGGGGGGAGATGATGGAATAGGAACTGGCAGGCCGCCGTGGGAAATTGACTGAATCAACCAAACAGATCCCGGGTCTGATCAACGGGGTTTTCTGAACCCAATACAGTGAGAACCTTGTTCTATTTGGAGGTTGGGGAATTATTCAGCTGCCTCTGAGCCCTGAGGCTGCGCTTTCAATGCGCGGACCTGTTCCGCGGCGTGATAGGAAGACCTTACCAATGGAGCGCTTTCCACCCATTTAAAACCGAGCTCCAGTCCGTAGTTCTTTAATTCCTCAAACTCATCCGGGGTATAAAATCGGGTGACCGGCAGGTGATTTTTACTGGGCTGCAGGTATTGACCAACCGTCAGAATATCCACATCCCAACTGCGGACCTCAGCCATGGTTTCCTTGATTTCTTCCAGGGTTTCCCCGAGCCCTGCCATCAAACCTGATTTGGTGATTGCCTTAGGCTGAAGTTTTTTGGCATTGACCAATGTTTCACGCGAAACCTGGTAGGAACTCTGGGGTTGGATGGATTTAAACAAGCGAGGCACTGTTTCCAGGTTATGGTTCAGGATATCCGGTCCGGCATCCATGACGATTTTTAAGGCTTCCAGGCTGCCTTTAAAATCGGGAATTAACACTTCAATAGAGCAGCCAGGCAGAAGTTCCCGGACCCGGCGGATAAGCAGGGCAAAAATTGGCGCGCCTCCGTCCCGGCGTTCATCCCGGTTGACACTTGTGACCACTGCATGTTTGAGGTTCATACCCTGGATGGAGCGGGCTATGCGTTCCGGCTCATCCCAATCCAGCGCTTCGGGCTGCCCGTGTTTAATGTCACAGAACTTGCAGGACCGGGTGCAGACATCACCCAGGAGCAAAAAAGTCGCTGTTCCCTCTCCCCAGCATTCAGCGCGGTTAGGGCAAAGAGCTTCCTGGCAGACTGTATGAAGGGATTGGCTCTGCATCAGCGAATCCACTTCATGGAAGGTTTTGCTGTTGTTGAATTTAACCCGCAGCCAGGGCGGCAGGCGGCCGGATTCCGGTTTTTCCTCCGGGTTTACTCGATCTCGGGTTGGGGTGGATGCCATAAGCTTAAAATCCAGCTGGAATAAAATTACTTAAGTTGGGAGGTGCAGTGTGGACAGCGGGTGGCTTGGGTCGGGATAGCCGTAAAGCAGAAGGGGCATTCACTGCTGGTTGGAGTGGCTTCTTGATCCTCTTCTGTTTTTCCTTCCTGGAGGCGGTTGATAGCCCGGATGAGGAGAAACATGGCAACTGCCACAATTAAAAAGATGATGATGGCATTGATAAACAAACCGTAATTTACTGTCACCGCTCCGGCTGCCCGGGCATCTGCCAGGGAGAGGTAGGGGCCGGCAGGAGTTCCGGCTTTAACGGTGAGGTAAAAGTTCTCAAAATCCACCCCGCCTAAAAGCCAGCCGAAAGGCGGCATGAGAATGTCATTCACCAGCGAGTTAACGATGGAGCTGAAGGAGGCTCCGATGATGATGCCGACTGCCATGTCCATTACATTGCCCCGCAAGGCAAAATCCTTAAATTCCTTGAGCATAATAAAACTCCTGATAGTGTTTTTGGATAAAATTTCCGCTTGATAATTATATCGTAACTGACAGGTGGGGAAATTAGATTTCCCTTAGAATAGACGCCGGATTGGACTTCCCCGGTCTGGTAGTACCGCCAATGAGATTTACCATCTAGAGGAATATTTTTTCCCCTAACTTTGGCAAGCATCAGCTTAAGGCATTTGGATAATTATTCGTTTTTTATTTAAAGACCTTTGTTTTCCAATTTGTGCTTAGGGTTCAAGCTCTCTAGCGCAGCGGAAACCGAAGCCCACAGAAATTTCGTCAATCGGCCAGGCAATGAAGCGCACTCCGGACCCCAGCACCATTTCGCTGTTTGTCGAAGAGCCCCCGCGCACTACGTGCAGCGTTTCGGTGAACACCTTTCCTTCGACAGGGAAGGGTGTTGGGTAAGCTTCCGGCTCATACCAGTCCTCCACCCATTCCCAAACATTCCCTGCCATATCCAGCGCCCCATACGGGCTGGCACCCTCCGGAAGCGACCCCACTGGGAGAGTACCCTCATTGCAAAGAAGGTAGCTCGCCAGATTACAGTTTGGGGGCTGATTTCCCCAGGGAAAGAGATTTCCCAGCTCCCCGCGAGCAGCCTTCTCCCACTCCGCTTCGGTCGGCAGGTGACGGTTTGCCCATCGACAGTAGGCTTTAGCGTTATCATACGATACGGCCAAGACCGGGTGTTCCCCGTAGGCTGGATTCTCATAATAGCTCAGAAAGGGCAGGAGAACTGGCGTGAAGGGTTCTTCACAATCACCAGCGTCAACGCACCTGGCATACATCGCATTGGTCACTTCCGTCTTGTCAATCCAGAACCCGGGCAGCTCGACTATCTGGGGCGGCCTCAGCTTTATGGCATGGCTGCGCGAAAGTTCTGCGGGGTCATCCAGGCCCATTATGAAAGGTCCCGCTGGCACGAAGACCATCTGCATCCCGTCCAGCGGGGAAATCCAGATGGAACCAACACCGGAGGTGGGAGTGAGACTCACCGGGAGTGTATCTCTCGTCTGGGTGGGGGATTGCCGGGTGCTTTCATTTTCACTGGTGCAAGCAGAGCCAAGCAGCGTCAATATGATTATCAGAATGAAAGTGTGTCTTGGTGGTCTGGTCATCTGCGACTCAAAGAGGCGTTAGAATAAAAATCGGGAAAGGGATATGCTATCTATCCCAAGAATTAACCTCAGCTCCTGGTTCCCATTATAGCAAACGTCAAGATCTCCTGATCTCTCGTTGTTTGGGCTTTCACTACAGGTGAAAATAACAATATTCCCCAAAAAGTGAGCGGCTGATTAATTCTCAATATTCCTGGTTCTTAATCAGCATGTTGACTGATTAAGAACCCCTTGTTATAATCTCCACGCTTGGAATAAAGGTTCGCTTGCTAAAATTTTAAAACCATTTTGTCTTGAGTTTTGAATCCTTAAATGTAAATATTCAAGCGCACAATTTCTGAAATTCCTGTTTTTCCACAGGAAAAAGGAAACCCAAAATGCGGGTGTGGCCAAGTGGTAAGGCATCAGCCTTCCAAGCTGACATTCACGGGTTCGAATCCCGTCACCCGCTCTTGTCCTCCCGGCAGGAGAGATCCCTGCTGGGACAGCGGGCCCGTAGCTCAGTGGTCAGAGCGAGCGGCTCATAACCGCCAGGTCGCAGGTTCGATCCCTGCCGGGCCCACAAAAAACACTAAAAATAGGCCTCTTTCGTACCTTTGAAGGCCTGTTTTTTTGTTAAAAGAAGCCCCTTTTTTGACCTATTCATTTAGTATTTCCATGATCCGTTTTAAC
>JBARSJ010000203.1:0-112780 GCA_049644685.1 Anaerolineales bacterium | reverse complement strand
GTATAGGTTCTAGGCGAGTGACCGCCTACTTAGTCACATATGCTAAACCCTACCTTTCGGTAGGGTTTTGCTTATGTGAGAAAAAAAGAACAAGTAGACCTGACAGGATTGAAATTAAATCACCTGGAAAATATGAAATATATCCGTTAAACTATGGTAGAGAAACAAAGCGGCCTAATGGAATTATTTATGAGGTAAAATAAGGGTGGATTATTCAGGCAACAAGCTAGGAGGTTAATATGCGACGCGGAAGAGTATTCCTTTACTTAAGTTTAATCCTCGTATTATTGGTTGTGGGGGGCTATTTCCTGTATCAAAACTTTCTTAAACCCGATACACCTTCCGTTGGTGCCCCGGCGGAAGTTGAGGTTCAAGATAGAGTAGACATTGTGGTGATAACCCAGAAAGCACCGAGAGGTACAAGGTTGAACGAAACAGTCTTGGGAACGATGTCATTACCACGTGACCTGTTGATCTCTGGCATGTTTACCGATTTAGCCCAGGTCGTTGGCAGGCAGGCTAAATTTGATCTAGACAGCGGGATACCCTTGACGGTAAATATGTTGGTGGATAGCGCTGCGCAGCTATCCGACGCTGGCTCTGTTGCAGCTCTCTCAATACCTGAAGGAATGGTAGCTAAGTCTATACCTATTAGCAGATTGGCTAGTGTCTCATACGCACTACGGCCCGGAGACAGGGTTGTTGTGATCGCATCGATGCAATTTATTGACCTGGATCCAGATTTCCAGACCAAATTGCCTAATTCAACCGGTCTCGTTTATGGTTCAAATATTGTGCTCTCTGCTGATGCCGGTCCCCCTCGGTTGACTTCCGAAATAGTTATCACAAATGGAATATACGGAAGAGCCGTGGAAGAAAATGAGCTAACCGAAGAAATGATATACGTAATACCCTCTGAAGCGCAGCGGCCAAGGTTAGCAACTCAGATAATTATCCCAAGTGCAACTGTATTGCATATAGGTGACTTCAGTTATGGTGACGGAGGATTGGGGGCTGGCGACTTACCTGCACCTGAACCTACTCCCATTGCACCGGAAGGGGAAGTTATCGCTCCTCCGGTTGAAAAACCGCCAGATAACATCACTTTAATTGTGTCTCCACAAGAGGCTGTTAACCTCACTTATTTAATTGACAGCGGAGTTGAAATCAGCCTGGCGTTGCGTTCAGCTGGAGACAGCACAGTAATTGACACGGAAACTGCAACAATGCAGTACTTCTTGGACGATTACTCAATCCCGCTTCCTGCTAAATTACCCTACGGTTTGGCTCCTAGAGTAGATAGTGTACCGGATCCGGGAAATAATGTAGGCGAACCGGCACCAGTTCCTTAAAAATAAAGAACAAAAACGGTTTTTAGATAAGTAAGCCTATGCCAGATAAAGAATACAACGTATTGATCGTTGATGATCAAGATGAAACGCGAAAGAATATCGCCCGGCTCCTGCAATTTGAGAATGATATCAATGTTGTAGGAACAGCACGGACGGGAATGGACGCTATCAAACAAACGGTATCCTTGGATCCGGATGTAGTGTTGATGGATATCAACATGCCTGACATCGATGGTATTGAGGCTACAGAACGGATCCAAGAACAGGCGCCCGTTTCGCAGATTGTAATCTTATCCGTCCAGGGTGACACTAACTACATGCGCAGGGCTATGCTTGCAGGCGCAAGAGATTTCATAACCAAACCACCCAAGAGTGATGAGCTGGTGACTGTCATCCGCCGAGCGGGAGAAAAAGCAAAAGCGATTCGGCAAGAATCTCAATTTTCGGGCAGGGGAACGGGCAGCTTGATTGATCCTCGGGGCACGACAATTGCACTCTCTGGATTAGGAAAAATTGTTGCAGTATACAGCCCGAAAGGCGGCGTCGGCACAACTACGGTAGCCACTAACCTGGCTGTGACACTTCACAGCACAGAAACCCCTGTGATAATAGTAGATGCCAATCTGCAATTTGGAGATGTGGTTGTGTTTCTCAATGAGAGGGGGCGAACGTCGGTTGTTGATCTGGCTCCAATTGTTGATCAGCTGGACCCAGAACTTGTGAGAGAGGTAGTTATTCATCATGAGTCGTCCGGAATCGATATTTTATCCGCTCCACCTCATCCTGAGGATGCGGAGAGAATTTCAGGATCACAATTCGTAAAAGTTTTAAAATTTCTGGCAAGACTGTATTCTTATGTAATAGTTGATACAGACTCGGGGTTATCTGATGTGACATTAGATACTCTGGATGCCAGCGATTTGTTGGTGTTAATCTCATCCCAGGACATCCCAGCTATTATCAATACACGAATTATGTTAACTCTGCTGGTCAACCTGGGTATCAACAAACAAAAAATCCTCTTAGTAATGAGCCGGTTTGACAAACAGCTGGCAATTACGCCTGAAAAAGTGGGACATAACCTGGGACATAAAGTTGCTGCAGTTCTGCCGGAAGACAGAGAAGTAGTTGTTCCAGCAGTAAATCGCGGCATCCCATTTATGATGGGAGAGGGAAGAACAAAGGAAATAGGCAAGAGTATTCTGGAATTAGTGGGAAAAATTAGAGAAAAACTTTCAAAATTGGAAGAGGAACCGACTGAAGAGAATTAGGCCATTCATTTCAAGTTAACTATCACGTACCAGGATAAAACACATGTCTCTACTTAAAAGAATTGAACAAGGAAAACCGACTGGCGAAGATGACCCTTCTCTGGTTGGAGGCGGCTCAAGACTGGGAACCTTAGAGGCCAGACGGGTATCACCTCCAAGGAAAGATGCTCAGGATGAGACCTATGCCGATCTGAAAGTGCGGGTCCAAAACAGGTTATTAGCTGAGTTGGATCCCTCTATTGATGTTTCCGAAGTAGAAAAAGTTCGGGGAACAATCCGTGATTTGTTTGAGCAGATCCTAACTGAAGAGAGTATTGTGCTCTCACGGCAGGAAAAACACCGCCTGTTCGAACAGATTGCCGCGGAGATTCTTGGTTTTGGACCCTTGCAGCCATTGCTGGAAGATGATGCCATAACAGAAGTAATGGTAAATGGGGCGAAAAGCGTCTATTTTGAAAAAGCCGGGAAGATCTCCAGAGCTCCAATAACATTTGAAAGCAACGAGCATGTGATGAGAATCATAGACCGTATTGTTGCTCCGTTAGGTAGGAGGATTGACGAATCAAGTCCCTACGTGGATGCCCGATTGCCTGATGGATCCCGTGTTAACGCTGTTATCCCTCCAATTTCCCTGGTGGGGCCTTGTTTGACAATCCGGAAATTTGCCAAGGATCCATTTACAGTTGAGCAGTTAATTGATTTTGGGACATTAACACCCGGCGCTGTACTGTTCATGGAAGCGGCGGTGAAAGCGCGGTTTAATATCATCATATCTGGAGGTACTGGTTCAGGGAAAACTACGTTGCTAAATGTTTTGTCCCAATTTATCCCCAATACAGACAGGATCATTACAATCGAGAATGCGGCCGAACTCCAAATGCGGCAGGATCATGTTGTTACCTTAGAATCCCGCCCACCAAACATTGAAGGACGAGGTGAAGTAACAATTCGGCAGCTAGTGATTAATACACTTCGTATGCGCCCCGATCGGATCATCGTCGGTGAGATCCGTGGTGAAGAATCCTTGGATATGCTCCAGGCTATGAATACCGGCCATGACGGCTCACTCACTACTGCGCACTCTAACGCACCCAGAGACACCCTTTCAAGAGTCGAAACGATGGCATTGATGGCAGGAATGGATTTACCTGTAAGGGCTATTCGGGAGCAAATTTCCTCCGCTATTGATTTGATCATTCATCAAAGCAGAATGCAGGATGGAACTAGAAAGGTTACCAGCGTAACTGAGGTTGTAGGCATGGAAGGTGAAGTAATAACCATGCAGGATATTTTCCGGTTTGAACAAACAGCAATTGAGGACGGGAAAGTTCTAGGTGAACTAGTCCCAACAGGACTAAGACCTAGATATATGGATAAGATTGAAGGGGCTGGTATACATCTGCCTCCCTCCATTTTCTCTATAAAAAGAAGCTAGTCAAGAATATCTAGATCTGCTATTGAGGCTGATCTCCATGAATATAATACTCATTATTGGCGGCGGAATTTCAGCAATTTTACTTGTGATTGGGATTGTTGTTACCGTCCGGGAAGAACAATCTGTTCTTGATGATCGATTTTCCCATTACGTGGAGGAAGAATTTGAAGATGCAGTTGCTCTAGCTGAAGAGCAAAAGACATCTGCGTTTTCAGTATGGCTGGATAATCAGCTGGAAGGGTCAAAATTCGGGGATAGAATAGCAACCAGTTTAGCTCAGGCGGACTTGAAATTACGACCGGCTGAGTATATCGCTGCCATGATTATCGCAGCTTTTCTTTTGGGATTTTTTGCCTGGGCAATAGGCGGCCAGAATATTATTTCTGCTTTGATCGGAGCTGTATTAGGGGGAATGATGCCTAGGATGTATATGAAGCGGCAGCAAAATAAACGCATAACTACCTTTGGAAACCAGCTTCCTGACATGTTAAACCTTACTGTAAATGGCTTACGAGCAGGATATTCCACCATGCAGGCGCTTGAATCTGTCAGTAAAGAGCTACCGCCGCCGCTTTCTGATGAATTTAGCCGGGTGGTTAAAGAGATGCAGTTGGGTATCGCTATGGAAGATGCTCTTAATAACATGCATCGGAGAATTCCCAGCGATGACCTGGATTTGATCATCACTGCGATTAATGTTCAGCGGGAGGTGGGTGGCAATCTAGCTGAAATTCTTGACATGATTTCTTATACTATTCGCGAGAGGATAAAAATCAAGGGCGAAATTAAAGTTCTTGTCTCTCAGGTGATTTATTCGGGCAGATTCCTGGCATTGTTACCGTTAATATTGATGGGATTATTGTGGTTTGCAAATCGTGAATACCTAATGACATTTTTCTCGCCGGGAAACTTGCTTTGTGGAGGAATTATGTTGGGTATAGCGGCAGTCATGGTAGCAAGTGGATATATTGCCATGAACAAGTTGGCAGATATCGAAGTCTAATTTGAGTGGAGGACGAAAGTGAATATTTATATTTGGATATTTATTGGAGTTATCGTTGTTCTTGCCGTGTCTCTTGTTGTCGTGGGCATGCGGAACCGGCAAATAGATACACCTCTTGAAGAGCGATTACATGAATATATTTCCAGCGGTGAGCAGATCACCCTGGAAGAAATAGAATTATCACAGCCCATTACTGAACGTGTAATTGTGCCAATCGTCCAGAAAATTGGGGAATTAACCGAAAAATTTACTCCTCAAAATGCAATTGAGCAAGTAGAGATCCAATTGGAGTTGGCTGGAAATCCACCTGGGATCGACCCAACGATTTTTTGGGCATCTAGATTTATTGCTGCAATAGGAGTTGGAGGCCTTTTATTGTTAGTTTTTTCAACGGGTTCGATGGATTGGTCCTGGGGTAGGAAATTGCTCGCAACGGGCTTCTTTTCCATTATTGGCTATTTTATGCCTCAACTTTTACTCCAGAGCAAGATAAATTCCAGACAGAATATGATTAGAAATTCTATGCCAGACGCTTTAGACTTATTAACTATTTGTGTCCAAGCAGGGTTGGGTTTTGACGCTGCTATGTCCAGAGTTGCGGAAAAATGGGTAGATGAACTTGCTGAAGAATTCAGCAGGTGCTTGAGAGAAATTCAGCTTGGTAATGTTAGAAGGGTTGCTCTGCGTAACATGGCAGACAGGATTGGCATTATAGAAATGACCAGTTTTGTTGCGGCAATTATTCAAAGCGAACAACTTGGCGTGAGTATGTCCAAGGTTCTCCGGATTCAGTCTGATCAAATGAGGACTAGGCGCAGACAAATTGCCGAAGAGAAAGCACAGCAAGCTCCTGTTAAAATGCTTTTCCCTATGGCGTTGTTGATATTTCCTTCAATTATGATTATCCTTTTGGGTCCGGCTGGTTTACAGCTTAAAGACTCTGCTTTGGCTGGTATGTTCGGCGGATAAAATTAAAAGATGTGTTGAGATAAATTGTCGAGACAAAAAGTATTCGTTTAATCCGGGAAGATTAAGCATGAGGTCTCGAATCCATACTTTGGGGTGGGGCACCCTGGATTTTCTGTTCCCGCCCCGGTGCGCGGGATGCGATAAGTGGGGAGAACGTTATTGCGAATCCTGTCAGGAACAAACGAAACTCATTGGTTCTTCTATTTGTCAGGTATGTGGTGAACCTTATCCTGAATCTTTACGTCTTGTTTGTCAGAGATGCCAGTCAACTGAACTTTTTTATGCGAGTCTAAGGTCCTGGGCTTATTTTGAGGGGCCACTCCAAAGAGCAATACATAAACTTAAATACAAAAGGGACTTGGGCTTAGGCGAAAAATTAGCTCAGCCATTAGCTGAATTACTGCATGCTAATCACTGGGATATAGATTTAGTAACAGCCGTGCCTTTGGATGCTCCACGTCAGAGAGATCGGGGATATAACCAGTCTTTGTATTTAGCGCGGCCATTGGCTTGGGATACAGGACTGCCGATTGCAGCATCTGTTATAAAAAAGATCAAGAAAACAAAATCACAAGTGGGGCTGTCAGTGGAAGAAAGAAAGATCAATGTAACTGGTGCTTTTTGGGCAGAACGGAACCTTGTTGGCGGAAAATCTATTTTGATTATTGACGATGTTGTAACGACAGGATCAACAATAAATTCATGTGCAGAAGCATTAATGCGGGCTGAAGCATCGCGGGTTTACGGACTTACTCTTGCGAGATCCAGGCGACTCTAAGAGGCATTAGTGTTAAAATTAGGAAAAGGAGGCATTTATGGCAATTGAAGTTAATATCTTTAGTCGCAATTTGGAAGTTACAGATAATTTGACTGACCAGATATACAGGAAGGTGTCCAACCTGGACCGATATCTGGAAGATATCGTTGAGGCGCGCGTGGATCTGTCTTCAACCAATGCGCGCAGCGCTGAGGAAAGAGAAGTGGTCCAGATTACTGTCCAGGGAAAGGGCTTTATATTAAGAGCCGAAGAACGATCAGCTGATATAGTCGCTGCCTTGAACATAGCAACTGATACATTGCAGAGGAGAATAAAACGGTACAAAGGCAAAAGAAATCAGCGTTGGAAACAGGGCATTAATGGCAGCGAAGAGATTTTCGAGGAAAATGAAGAGTTGGAAAAACCAGTAATTGCTAGGAGAAAACAGTTTTCCCTCCGCCCGATGGACGAATTGGAAGCAATTGAGCAGATGGAACTACTGGGGCACAATAATTTTTTTGTATTTTATAATGCACAATCAGAATCAATCAATGTTCTATATAAAAGATTTGATGGATCTTTTGGTCTGATTCAGCCTGATGTTGGGTAACCAAAGTTAGTTTGAGAAAAAAGCGAAGGAATCGTTCTTCGCTTTTTATTTATAAATGACAATAAATTAAAAAATCAAATTTGCATACTGGATCCAATAGCAAAAAAGAAGCCGGGAAATATGCAATGCACTTGGCGATAGAAAAAGTATCGCCTAATCTAAAAGACAATAATTGCATTTAAGGGAAGCGAGGATATTGAGATGCATAGAGATAAAGAAATACTAGAAAATATTGCAGGGCTATTTTCAGAAGAGATGGACCATGACATCATAGTGAAAGCCGTGCATAACATATTGAAATCCATCGGAGAAGATCCAGAAAGAGAGGGGCTTTTGCGGACACCTGAAAGGGTCGCTAATGCATATGTTGAGCTGCTTGGTGGATACAGGACAGACCCTATCGAATTATTAAATGAGGCTATTTTTGAGGTTTCATACGATGAGATGGTAATTGTTCGAGATATCGAATTTTACAGTATGTGCGAGCATCACATGCTGCCATTTTTGGGTCGCGCTCATGTCGCTTATTTGCCAAAAGGTAAAGTAATTGGGTTGTCTAAAATTCCCCGTATCGTAGATATGTTTGCCCGCAGGCTGCAGGTTCAAGAGCGAATGACTAAACAGATTGCCGAAACGATTGATGAATTGCTTCACCCTAAAGGCGTTGCAGTAGTTGTTGAAGGTTTGCATTTGTGTTCAGTGATGAGAGGCGTAAAAAAGCATGACGCCCGGATGACGACCTCATCCATGTCTGGCGCATTTCGAACAAATTTACCGACTCGGCAGGAGTTTCTGGACAATATATCCCGAGGAGCTAAACCACTGCAATTTTAACTTAAGGACAGATTATCTCTAAATCTCTCCCCAGGAGAGATCAGTCCTCTTGTATAAAAATTTTTCAGAGACAAGCCGTAGAGCTGCTTGACTAAGCGTTTCGCCTGATTGTGGATTTGCGCAGTCAGGGAAGATTTCGGCAGCGGGGACTGCAATATGCGCCTGAATCCAGAGATCATCATCAAGACAAATGCCATCATAAATTAAAATATCCAGATCTATTGTGCGATCTGCGCTTTTGTCATCTGAACGCAATCTTCCCAGATCATGTTCAATTACAGATAGCAAATTAGTCTTTAGCTGGTCCAGGCTTAAAAAACTTTCAATAAGAACAGCTGAGTTTAAATAATCAGGACCGTCGCTCCCTACAGCAGGTGTTTGCCAAATGGATGCCAGCTGCCGAATTGAGACTTGTTCAGAAAGTCTATCTAGAGATCGTTGGAGATTATCCTCGGGTTCAATATTGCTTCCGATGCCGATCAAAGCCAGGATAGGTTTATGATTGCTTTGAGCGCTCAATTTCCACTCCAACTGATTCAGCAAACCGGACAGCGCCTGGTTTTTCTACCTTGACAATAACTCTTAAAACGCCATTCACTTCCAGGCAATTTGCTGCGATATCAGCGGCCAGGGCTTCTACGGTTAACCTTTGACAATTTTCTGCTAGCGATTGCGCTTGTTTTGCGATTGTTCTGTAATTTATACTGTCTTCTATGTTGTCGGTATTGCCGGCTTTTTTCAAGTCTCCAAAGAGCGTTATATTGATTAAAATTTCCTGTGGTTTTACACGCTCCCATTCATTGATGCCGATAATTCCCCGGGCTACTAAATTCTTGATAAGAACCTTGTCCATTTTGGCCTCCTCGGAGGATGCTAAGAGGATTTAAACTTAGCTAAGATGTCTGCCCCCATCCAGATGGATAATTTCTCCGGTAATATACTTTGGTCCTGCTAATAAAAATAAAAGGGTTTCCTCGACTTCGGTTATTTCTGCCCAGCGCGGTATGTGAACAGAAGAGAGGATATTTGAGATATTTCCTCCATCACTGGGAGGCAAGACAGCGCCAAAGGCAATCCCGTTTACGGTAATATTCGGAGCAAGGGCAATCGCCAGAGATTTAGTTAGAGCTGCCAGACCGGATTTGCTTATTGTATAGGGTAAATGATCAGCACCTGGTTGGAGGGCTCTCCAGTCAAGAATGTTGATTATTCTTCCATCTAGATTCTTGGAGATATTTTTCCCAAAGGCTTGGCTAAGAAGAAATGGAGCCGTGAGATTAATTGACAGGTGATTGTTCCATTGAGAAAGTTTAGTGTCAGCCCAGGAAAGGTTAGAAAAGACTGAGGCGTTGTTCACTAATCCATCCAGCTTTCGTGATGAAAAAGCTTCCCTGATAAACTCTTCAGTAGATTCGGGGTCTGAGAAATCCGCCTGAAGGATTGTGGCTTCCTGCCCTAATGCTGAGATATCCTGTTTGGTTATTTCCGCTTCATCAGGGGAGTTGTTGTGGTGGATAATAACGTCACCACCTGCTTTTGCCACTGCTAAGGCCAACACTCTGCCGATTCGCCGCGCGGAACCTGTGACGAGAATAGTTTTACCCTTGAGGTTCATTAGATTTCTCCGTCCGTATCGGAAGATTTTGTTTATTAAAAAGAAATAGACTGATTGCCAGAAAAATCCAATAGGCTAATTGGAGAGGGCGTATGCCGTCAGCGATTATACTAGCAGATTCCTGAAAGGCGCTGAAAAACAACCGGAAACCTGATGTCAGAGAGATGAAAAACAGAAAGGTAAAACCGGATTGGTAATTGTTAGTTTGTTTTATCGCCAAAATGACAAAAAGAGTGACTAGCCCACCGATAAGATAATAAATTTGAACTGGATGTCGGAGCTCACCCCAGAGAGAAATACCCCAGGGTAAAGTAGTTGGTGTCCCAAATTCTGTCCCAGCAGCAAAACTGGACAAACTCAAGGTGATGGCAATTACTGCAAAAAACGGGGTCAAAGAATCAAGAAATGTCCAAAACGAGATACGATGAGGGGAAATATGCAGAAATCCAACTGCAGCTGAAATGAGTATACCGCCAACGGGATCAAGCAGGTTTGGGTTAAGGGAGAAGATAGAAAGAACATTTCCTTCAAAGGCATTGGGGGCTCGGGCAATATAAGACAACCTGGCGCCTATTAATCCTGCCAAGAGGCTTATCCAAAGAGTATTTTCCAATAAACCAGGATCAACTTTAAACAGTTTTGCTTTGCGTCCTGCCAAGACAGAACCCAACCAGAACCCAACCAAAAGAATAAATCCTGGCGCTGGTATTGACAAAGGACCGAGGTTAATAATTGGAAACATCAGGGTTTTTCCTGGACAAGCTTTTCTACCTGGACACGGATGAGGGCGGTTGGAATTGGACCGCCAATGATTATTTTTCGAATTATGCCCTGACTGTCTATAAAAACGGTGGTTGGGAGTGAATATAGATTATATGATCGACTGACAGATCCTGTTTTGTCCAGCGGAATGGGAAAAGTCAGTTTGTTTCCGGATGCAAAGGAAGCTGCCTCTGATATTGAATCCTGGTTAGCGGCATTAACAGCAGCGACCATTAATCCCAGTTCCTCATATTCAGCGAACGCTTGCTGAAACGCCGGCATCTCAGCTCTGCAGGGAGGACACCAGCTGGCCCAAAAATTAATTATTACCGGGAACCCCCGATGTTCTGAAAGGACAAAATTATCTCCTGAAAGAGTAGTCAGGTTAAAATCAGGTGCCAAAAAACCTTCCTGCGGAACAGAAATGGATTGCGAAGGTCCCGATTCTGAAGGGATTCTAGAAAACCAGATCCAGGCCGCGCCTAGAAGAAGAATCAATATTGATATTAAATGCTGACGTTCAAATCGGTAAGAAGACACAAGGTTATCCCATCAAATAAGATAGATAGAGTTTATATCTCCGAGCATTTCATGTCAAGCCATGACTTGGTTGTGTAAATTAGGGAACTCAGCTGGATTTATAAACAGTGCACGTTGGGAAATTGATTAATGCTCAGAAGAAACAACAAGGAGGTGTTTATGAGAGATAACCGGAAAATAACTATTTTGATTGGTGTGTCAGTTTTCATCATTGTCTTGTCAGTAGTTTTAATATTTGGCAGTAGAGATCTGGTGGTTAAAGAACTGGCCATAGATGCAGCGACTGAGACAAGTACAATCGAAGGCTTTGGGCCTGAAAATACTGAAACTATAGATATTTTGACCGCTGAGGTAACATCAGAGCCAACAGAGGCTGCCCAGATCGTGGTTGCCGGGGTACCAACAGCGCGGGCAGGACTGGAAAGCACAAATCCTGACAAGGTTAAACTTGCCTCAGGAGATATTCAGTTAATTGAATTATTTGCCTTCTGGTGACCTACTTGCCAGGGTATGGCGCCCATCGTGCATGGGCTGGAAGTTGATTATTTTGGAGCGATCAATTTTGTTTATTTAGATATTGATGACGCAGCAAACTCCGTTTTTTTGAAAGAATTAGGATTTAGATATCAACCTCAATTCGCGTTAATCGACGGGGAGGGGAATATTCTGCAGCAGTGGTTGGGCCCGGTCTCCGCTGATGATTTCCGGGCGGCATTTGATTTGTACACCCAATAGAAAAGTTTAACAACACAAATAAGAAAACTGATAATCCGGCATAATAAACCGGATTGTCTTTGTTACAGCCAAAGAGTGTAACAAGTCACCAAGAGGCATTTGACACTAATCGTATTTTGTAGTATTCTTAACCCAGCCCCTAAGGGGGGGGTTAAGAATGAATAGAAATCAGGATAATCTCAACCGTTTAAAAACAGTGGAAGGACATATCAGAGGGGTGCAGCGGATGATAGAAGAGGATTCGTATTGCATTGACACTATACGGCAGATCCATGCTATACAATCCGCCTTGAATAAAATCAGCATAAATATATTAGACAACCATCTAAATTCATGTCTGATTTCAGCTGTGCGGGGTGATGATCCGCAAGAGCAAGAACGGGTGCTAAAAGAAATAATTGATGTTTTTGAAGCAGCAGCGAAAGTTTAATTACTAGTAATGGAGGAAACGATGACTAAAATAACCTATAACATTCCAAGTATATCTTGCAACCATTGTGTCAAAACAATAGAATTTGAAGTCAGTGAAGTTCCCGGCGTTGAAGAAGTAAAAGCAGATGCGGAAACAAAAACAGCGGAAATTACCTATACAGACCCGGCGACGGAAGAGCAAATAATCAAAGTTCTGGCGGAAATTAATTATCCTGTTGTTGCCTAGAATAAAACTCAATTAAAGTGGATCGAACATTTCGAGGGAATATGTCAGATATTAAATTGACCAGTTTACCGATAACTGGAATGGACTGCGCTAATTGCGCGACAGCAGTTGAAAGAAATATTAAAAAATTAACAGGTGTAAATATAGCAAATGTTAACCTTACAACGGAAAGGGCTGCTGTTGAGTACGACGCAGAAATCACAAAAATAGCTGAAATTGTCACTAAAATTGAAAAAGCGGGATATGGTATTGCGGTAGGCGAGGCAGATCTACTGGTTAAGAACATCAGCGATGACCGCGACGGAAACCGGCTTGAGCAGGTTTTGAACGAGCTGGAAGGAGTGATTAGTGCAAATACAAATTGGGTAACCGGGAAAACCCGGGTGCAGTACATCCCTACCATCCTAAGTCAAATTGATATCAGAAAACAAATCAAAAAGGTTGGTTTTGAAGCTTTGATTCTTGGAGATCAATTTGAAGATACAGAAGGGTTAGCGCGGGAAAAGGAAACCAAAGAACAAAGACACTTACTGTTTATTGGGCTGTTATTCACGATTCCGTTGTTTGTTTTGTCAATGAGTCGGGATTTTGGGCTGCTGGGCAGCTGGGCCCATCAGCCCTGGGTCAACTGGCTGATGTTGATCTTGGCGACACCGGTTCAATTTTATGTGGGAAAGCAGTATTACCGCGGAGCGATTCAATCCTTGCGAAATGGCGCTGCAAACATGGATGTATTGGTTGCCCTGGGTTCAACCGCCGCTTATTTATATTCCCTGCCGATATTATTCGGGTGGATTTCAGGACACGTTTATTTTGAAACATCGGCGATGATAATTACCTTGATAAAAACGGGGAAATATCTTGAATCTCGAGCCAAGGGAAAAACCAGTCAGGCAATTAAGAAATTGATGAAACTCAGCCCGGATAAAGCACTTGTCATTCGGGATGGAGAAGAAATAGATATACCTGTGGAAGAAGTCCAGCTGGGAGATATCATCCTGGTCAAACCAGGAGAAAAAATACCGGTCGATGGAGTTGTCGTAGATGGTTATTCAGCGGTAGACGAATCCATGCTTACCGGAGAATCGCTGCCAGTCGAAAAATCAATTGGGGATGAAGTCGTTGGAGCAACCCTGAATAAACAAGGAACTCTGAAATTTGAGGCTACAAAAATCGGCAAGCAAACAGTATTGTCCCAAATAATTAAACTGGTGGAAGAAGCTCAAGGAAGCAAAGCACCTATCCAGCGAATCGCGGATCGGGTTTCGGCTATTTTTGTGCCAGCGGTTGTATCTATTGCTTTGATTACTTATCTAATCTGGCAGTTCGCTGTCCCGTCTGCTCCAGGACCGGAATCCAGCCAGTTTGCCCGGGCTATGCTAAACGCCGTTGCGGTTTTGTTAATTGCTTGTCCCTGCGCGATGGGATTAGCAACACCGACTGCAGTCATGGTTAGTTCAGGACGAGGTGCCTCAAGCGGTATATTATATAAATCCGGAGAGGCTTTGGAAAGAGCGGGTAAAATAACAACAGTTGTGCTGGATAAAACAGGAACAATAACTAAAGGGCAGCCGTCGCTGACAGATGTCCATCTTGTCCCAACCAGATCGAGTGGTTATTCAGAAGATAGGATAATAAAGACAGCCGCTTCTGTAGAAAAAAGATCAGAACATCCGCTTGGCGATGCTGTTGTAGCTGAAGCCAAAGAGAGAAAATTAAAGTTAAGTGAACCGATTAAATTTCAGACAGTTATTGGAAAAGGTGTAATGGCAGAAGTGGATGAGCAAAGTGTGATTGTTGGCAGCACCCCTTTGATGAACGATAACAACATAGATTGGCATAACGCAGAAAAGAGCATAACTTCGCTCAGGCAAGACGGGAAAACCGCGATTTTAGTAGCAATTAATGGTGAACTGCAAGCCGTACTGGGGATATCGGATACCGTCAAAGAAAATGCCAGGGAAGCGATTGAGGATCTAAGGGATTTAGGCCTTGAAGTAATAATGATTACAGGAGACAATCAGCAAGCTGCCCAGGCAATTGCTTCTCAAGTTGGCATAACTCAAATACGTTCAGAAGTAATGCCGGGAGAAAAATCCTCCGCAATTGAATCCATGCAAGAGAACGGCGCTGTTGTAGCAATGGTGGGCGATGGGATTAATGATGCTCCGGCATTGGCTCAGGCTGATGTAGGAATTTCTTTGGGAACTGGGACTGACGTTGCAATTGCCGCGGCGCCTATTACCTTAATTAGCGGAGATTTGCGCGGGGTTAGCAATGCAATTAAACTATCACGAGTGACACTGAAAACTATAAAGCAGAATTTATTCTGGGCTTTTTTCTATAATATAATTCTGATTCCGGTAGCTGCAGTGGGATTTCTTAATCCAATATTGGCAGCTGGAGCGATGGCTATCAGTGATGTTTTTGTTATTGGAAACAGCCTTCGATTGAACCGGAAAAAACTAAGCTGAGAAAGAAAATTTATCCACGCATCGTCAATCTAATAAAAATAGTTAATCCTGACTGAAATACATGAGTAAGGAAGTTGAGGGATTATTAGTTTCCTGGGAAAAAAAGAATATAATAAGATGCGGCCCAGAAAGCTGGGAAAAAATATGACAAATGGAAAAGTACGTACAGCAATCATCGGTGTGGGCAATTGTGCTTCGGCACTCGTTCAAGGAGTGCATTATTATCAGAATGCTCCTGAAGATCAATTTATACCTGGTTTAATGAATCCGGTACTTGGCGGATATCATATTCGTGATATTGAGTTTTCAGCTGCGATTGATATTGCTAAGAATAAAGTAGGAAAAGACCTGAGCGAGGCAATTTGGGAAAAACCAAATAATACAATTCAATTTGCCGAGGTTCCTGAGTTGAATGTACCGGTAAGTAGAGGAATGACTCATGATGGATTGGGCAAATATCTTCTCGATCACGTGGACAAAGCGCCGGGTTCCACAGATAACATTGTAAAAATACTCAAGGATACTAATACTGACGTTGTAATAAATTTCTTGCCTGTGGGGTCAGAAATGGCGACAAAATGGTATGTGGAGCAAGTACTCGACGCCGGCTGCGCTTTTGTAAATGGAATACCTGTTTTTATAGCCACATCTGATTACTGGAGCAAAAGATTCCAGGATCGGGGACTGCCAATAATCGGAGATGATATAAAGAGCCAGGTGGGCGCGACTATAGTTCATAGAGTGTTGGCTAATTTACTTCAGGACCGGGGAGTAAAATTAGATCGAACATTCCAGTTAAATTTCGGTGGAAATATGGATTTTTACAACATGCTTGACCGGGATAGATTAGAATCAAAAAAAATCTCTAAAACACAAGCAGTTACCAGCCAGCTATCATTTGACCTGGGTGAAGAGAATATTCATGTTGGACCAAGCGATTATGTTCCCTGGTTGAATGATAGGAAATGGGCAAATATCCGTTTGGAAGGCAGAGGGTTTGGCGAGACACCGCTGAATATTGAGTTAAAACTTGAAGTTTGGGATTCGCCAAATTCTGCTGGTGTTATGATTGATGCGATAAGATGTGCTAAGCTAGGATTGGACAGGGGGTTGTCCGGTCCACTGGAAGAACCATCCGCATATTTTATGAAATCTCCACCGGTTCAGCACAGTGATGATATAGCGAAGCAAAAAATAGCAGAGTTTATTTCGACTTAGCGCGATAAATTGCAGGAAAACCATATGAGTAAAAAGAACTCGACAAAAACTAAGAATGTTTCCAGGCGCGATTTCATCAATACCTCGGCTCTGGTGGCTGGTGCAGCATTAGTCAAGCCCTGGATGGGCTCAGGATTACTTGAAGATTTTCCAATATCTGGCAAATTAGGACGCATTGCAGTCGGCATGGTGGACATAAAAAACCGTCCGGATTATGACGCGCCAAATGTAGGCACGTACTATGAGGACAGGGTGATTCCCTGGCTGCGGGAAGTAATCGGGCCTTGGCCTTCCCGCAATAATCAACGCTGGGTTGAAACACCAGATGGATACATCTGGGCGCCGAATGTCCAGCCTGTAAAGAATTTGATCAACCCTCCGATAGAAGCGATTCCTAATGGATTGGAAGGAATCTGGGTTGAAGTTACAGTGCCCTGGGTAAATGCAATACTTGCTAATCCGCCTGCGCGTTCATCCTGGTGGGCATGGCAGGCAAGCCAGAATCTGCCGCCAAGGTTTTATTACAGCCAGGTGTTGTGGGTAGACCAGATTAAAACTGAATACGATGGCGCTTTATCGTACCGGATTAACGAAAGATACGGCAATCCGGGAGATTTGTTCTGGGCCCCGGCTGAGGCGTTCCGACCAATACCAAGTGCTGAAATGGCTCCTATTAACCCGGAAATCGAAAATAAACAAATTGTTATTGATGCTACTGCCTCTCATCAAACCCTGTCCTGTTTTGAGGGAAAATCTGAAGTTTATTTTTGCCGGATTTCTTCAGGCATGGGTACATATGGTACGCCGTTATCAGCTTATAGTTCTCCTGGGTCACATATTCACCGAAAATTGCATTCTATTCACATGTCTGGAGGAACATTTAAGGCTGGATGGATGATCCCGGGTGTTGGCTGGACGATTTTTTTCCTTGAAGGCGGATTTGCTATCCACTCCACGTTCTGGCATAACAATTTTGGAGAACCGACCTCGCATGGCTGCGTAAATGCTGCTCCTGACGATGCCAAATGGATCTTCCGCTGGGCAAACCCTATCACGCCTTATCAAGAAGGGGAAATTACTGTTTCCGGAACTATTGGTACGCCTGTAAAAGTAATCGAATATTGAGTTTTATGACAGTTGGTAGATAACTTATCAGTAGGAGTATTAATGGATGGCTTAAGTTTATTTAGTCTGGGAACAGCATTTATTGCGGGGTTAGCCTCATTCCTCTCGCCTTGTGTGCTGCCTTTAGTTCCCGCATATATCGGGTACCTTGGCGGTAGGTCAGCATTTGAAGATGTGGATGAAGAGCAAAAAAAGTGGTCTGTGTTTTCCCACGGGCTGGCATTTGTGATTGGTTTCAGCCTGGTATTTATTCTTCTTGGAATTGCTACTTCCGCGTTGGGTAGTTTGCTGAGTGAAGCGAAATACTGGCTGGAAAAAATCGGCGGAATTGTAGTGATCATATTTGGACTTCATATGACCGGGATCTGGCGCATCCCGCTTTTACAATATGATACACGAAAGCAATCCCAGCCTGAGAAAAACAAAGGATATCTGTCATCATTATTAATGGGAATATTTTTTTCTGCTGGTTGGTCACCTTGTGTGGGACCGATTCTGGGAGCGATTCTCACTATCTCATTAAGTGGAGGATCGGTATTGACTGGTGGTACACTATTGGCAGCCTATTCAGCAGGCTTGTCCATACCGTTTTTGATTGCTGCTCTTGGCGTGGGATGGGTGACTACTGCATTAAGAAAATACGGAAAGGCAATGCATTACTTGGAAATCTCCATGGGTGTGGTGATGATTATTGTCGGAAATTTGTTACTCTGGGGATGGTTTGAGAAAATTACAATATATTTAAGCCGTTTTGGAAATTTATTTAATAACCTGTAGATTAGGGATTCAATTCGTATGTTAACTGTCACGTTATACACCCGGAATGAGTGTAAATTATGCCAAAAGGCTGAAGACGATTTAGAGAGCCTGCAAGAGATCTATCCTCATCGTTTAGTGCTTATTGATGTTGAAAAAGAAAACCTGCCTGAATTTATTGAGCAAATACCCGTCCTGGAAATTGGGCCATATAAAATAAAAGCTCCCTTTGACAAAACAGCAATCCAAGTGACATTAGGGGCAGCTCAAGATCGACTTTTTCAACTTGAGAAAGCGAACCTCGAATCTCACCAGAAAAGGGTAGAGAGGGGTATGAAAATTTCATTCGGGGATCGGCTGTTTCATTGGCTTTCTTACCGGTACATGTTTGTGTTTAATGCCTTTGTTTTCCTTTATTTAGGATTGGCTGTTCTGGCCCCGGTTCTTCAGGCAAGTGGGCACACCGGGCCTGCGAGGGTTATTTATGTTGTCTATGGAAGGTTATGCCACCAATTAGCCTTTAGATCATGGTTCATTTATGGGGAGCAGGTTGCCTACCCCCGGGAAATTGCGAATGTTGACCTGCCTATGACATTCGAAGAAGCAACGGGAATTCATCCTGACGATATCGATGCGGCCCATCAATTTGTCGGGAACGAAATTCTTGGTTATAAAATAGCCCTTTGCCAGCGGGACGTAGCAATTTATGGAGCTATCCTGGCATTCGGAATAATTTTCTCTCTTACGGGAAAAAGAATACCAAGCTTGTCAATATGGGGATGGTTTATCCTGGGAATAATGCCGATTGGTCTGGATGGCGTCAGCCAAATCATTAGCCAGCTGCCTTGGGATATTATTCCAGTTCGGGAAAGTACACCGCTGTTGAGGGCTATCACTGGGGGTCTATTTGGATTCACTACTGCCTGGTTTGGGTACCCTGTTGTAGAGGAAACGATGGCTGATACACGGAAATTGTTAACAGTGAAAATCAAAGCAGCTAAAGCAAAAGCTATCAATAAATGATCTCCCAAGAAACTGCAGGACTGAGATACTTCCAATTTGAATCCCTTCTTTCAGCAAATTTAACCCAGGCAGTATTTTCCAGGAAAGGAGGAGTCAGCCCAATTCCTTGGTGTTCGCTGAATCTGGGGAGCACAGTAGGTGATGAACCAGTTCGGGTCTCCGAGAATAAAAGTAAATTACTTGCAGCAATTGGATATTCTCCAAATCAATTGGCCCAAATTCACCAGGTGCATTCTGCGCATGTTCATATAGTAAACAAACCAGTGGGTAAGAATTCTGTGCTTGCGCAGGGGGATGCAATGATCTCAAATACGCCAGGCTTACTGATGCTTATGAGGTTTGCCGATTGTGTTCCAATTCTGTTTTTTGACCCAGTAAAAAATGCAGCAGGCATTGCCCATGCCGGTTGGAAAGGAACAGTGAAGGAAGTAGTTATCGAGGTAGTAGACAAGTTGAAAAACCAATTTGGTACAAACCCAGCTGATCTGATAACTGGCATTGGCCCCTCGATAGGTCCTGATCATTACGAAATCGGAGATGAGGTTATTAAGGAAGTAAAGAGCACCTTCCACAATAGCTGGGATCAAATTTTGATTACAGGCACTGATAGTGTAAAATTGGATTTGTGGGAAGCAAATAAGATTTCCCTAAGAAATGCCGGAGTAAAGCATATTGAGACGGCCGGGATATGTACCGCGTGTTCTGTCAAAGATTGGTATTCGCACAGGGCTGAAAATGGTAGTACGGGCAGATTTGCAGCAGTCATCGGATTGAAGTAAAATTAAAAATTATGATTGAAACAAACGAAGATGAGCTTATCAGGGAGCGGATTGAACAGATACAAGGAAGGATCGATAAAACAGCTCAAAGAGCAGGAAGAAACCCAGCTGAAATTGAGTTGATCGCAGTCACAAAAGAAAAGTCCGCTGCTGTGGTGAAGGCTCTCTCGGAAAATGGCATCACGAAAATTGGTGAAAGTTACCTGCGTGAAGCCTTATTTAAGATCAATATTCTTTCCGATTACAAGCTGGAATGGCACATGATTGGGAATATTCAACATGGCAAAGAGACACAAATTGCCCTTCACTTTGCAGAAGTTCATTCTGTAGACCGGCTGCAAATAGCCGAGACGCTGAACAAAAAGGCAAAACAATTTGGCCGGATATTGCCCGTTTACCTGGAATTTAATGTGAGCGAGGAAGACACTAAACATGGTTGGAGTGCTTGGAAAGAAAGTCAGTGGGAACAAATGCTTCCAGAGTTAGATCGGGTGATGGATTTCCCGTCACTTGAGATAAAGGGATTGATGACCATGGCTCCCTATTCTGTCAATCCGGAAGATGCGAGACCAATTTTCAAAAAACTTAGAAAATTAGGAAATTATCTTTCCAGGAATTATCCGACAACGAATTTAAACGGATTATCGATGGGAATGAGCGGAGATTTTGAGACAGCTATAGAAGAGGGTGCTACCGTTCTGCGCATTGGTTCAGCGTTAGTTGGTCCCCGATAAGGAAGGAAAACTCATGGTTTTTGAATCAATTATCACCATTCTAGAGCAGACACTGCTGGTGCTGATATTGCTAAACGTAGTCCTATCATATTTCATGGATCCCTTTCATCCTTTCCGGCAATCAGTAGACAGATTGATCGAGCCGTTACTGAGACCCATACGGCAGATTGTGCCATCTTTTGGCAGATTTGATTTCAGTCCAATAATATTAATGATCATAGTTGAAGTTATAGCTGCAATTCTGCGTAGTATTATATAAATTGACAATGATAACGAAATCACTGAGGTGAGAAGATGATAGGCAGAAAATTTAACTTTCACGATGGAGAAAAAGGGTCTGCTCTTGCTGTCAGGATTACAACAAGAAAAGGAAAGCAGAAAATAGTAAAGATATTAAAAGATGGAACAGTTGTGATAAACATATCCGGTAAAACAAAAAATAATAACCAGGAATTAATTAAATTTCTTTCAAAAGAATTGGGCATTGCACAGAGGCAATTTAACATTATAGCTGGCGTAGAGGGTAACGAGAAACTTATTTCAATCCTTGATGTGGATTCTGAAATAATTCAAGAGTTAGTTTTAAATAATCTTAACTAAACCACGATATGGTCAAGGAAAAAACTCCTGTCTCAAAAAGGCCGGAGTTTTTTAAATTTAAGTTAATTGCGACGAGTTGAGCATTACGATTCTTTCTCTGAAGCGGATGTAAATTTAAACCCTGGTGGAGCACAGAACCAGAGTGTCAGGGCAGCTAGTTGGCTTACGTCAGGGTTTGAATCCTGCAGCAATTTGAGAAGAGCTGGAATAGATTCAGAGTTGAATAAACGCCGTAAATAGATGAGAGCGGCTTGTTTTTGTTCATCTGACCCCTTTTCCAGGGCAGTTAATAGCAATTCTAAGGCTGATTCAGGGGAATGGACAGCCAAGTTGTGCTGTTCTGAAAATGTGCGCAGCCAGGCAGCCGTATGTAAAGGGGGTTGGGGAACCGGCAGGTAGGGAGACCCCGTTTGGAAGAGTTCGAATACATGTTGAGCAAGATCTCTAACAACCCATTCGTCTTCGTCAATGCGCATTTTGTCAAGGATTTCAATTGACCAGGGTTCGTTTATCAAACTTAAGCCGTGGACTACAGCGTAACGGACCAGCAAATCATCCATTGTGATACCTTCGCGTAGAGAAGGATGACCTTCGCTGCGATTGTGAGCTAAAGATTCTGCAGCAGCTCTGCGCAATAATTCATCTCCGCGCAGCAGGCCGTCTGCAACAGCTTCGAGTGCATTAGGCGAGGCTATTTTCCCTAAGGCATAACAAGCTGCGATAGAGCTGGAGAATTGGTCATTTAACTGACTTATGAGAAGGGGGACTGAGCCGAGATCAAGAACGAAACCTGAGCCAAGAGCAGCAGCCCTCCTGGTATCAGGACTCTGCGATTGCAGTAAACGGCGGAAAATGGCGCCGGTATTTGGATTACCAGATTTTGCCAGCTCAATAACAAGCCTTAATTTTACTAGATAAATCGGATTAGTATATATCTCCTGGGTTATTGAACGCAGAAGCTTTTGTTCTTCGGTGGGGGATGTCTTGATATAAGTTAGCCAGGAGCAAGCTCTTAACAACCCGGTCTTGAGAAGACTAGTATCGGTTAGCTGCTGATCAAGAAAAGGCTGGACTGAATTAAAAGCTGAAAAATAGCGCATGGTTTCGTGAACCAGCGACCAATCCGGCTGTTTTAGAATACGTCGAATTACATTGTCGCTGGATCTGCTTAAGCCTCTGGCAGCCAGGTACCCAGCTATGGATGGGTGGGAAAAATAAAAGCCATCCAGGCCAGTTTTTTGCAGAAGCCCAAAGCTAAGGGCGATTTGAACTCCACGATTTATTGGACTGGTTTTTTCATCGGTTAACTCCGGAGCAGCGGAGTCAGTTATATTAGAAAGCCAGGTATTGATATCCCGTTTAGTAAAGGAACTTTTTTCCTGATCAAGAGCGTGCAGGGCAAGATTCTCAAGTGCTCGAACAGTGTTTTGGGATGAGGGAGAGAGGATTCTTCTTAGATAAGAATCAATCGCGTCAATCGCAGCTGACCCTGTGAGATCGCCAGCATAGGCTGACCAGGCAAATAATGTAAATTCAAGAGGAGTGAAGTATTGACCTCTGATAACAAGCAGAGAATTTTGAATATTCAATTGGTCGGCAGAGTCACCAGAACCGCTCGGAACTGAAGGTGAAGCAGATGAAAATTCAAGTTTTGAAAATTTATCAAGAAATGCTTGTTTTTCTTTTTGACCCCAAGGGGCAATCGCGACCACCTCAAGCGGCGCTTTAATCAGATTTCCAAGGTAGGATGAGGATGCAGCAACAACAACCTGGAGAGTAGGGATGGTTTTGCTCAAGGCAATTAGATAATTTGCTATCCTGTTGGTGTCAGTATGGGAAAGGGTGTCTAATCCATCAATAAATAAGATGGCATTCTCTTTGTTGATAGTTGCTGTGAGGTATTTTGGGAAATTTGGAATAGTTAAGAAAACAGGGTTTGACTGGATTGCTGCCAGGATAATTCCCAGAATATCACTACCTGGAAATTGCTGCAGGATATGCTGCGCTTCAACATAAAATGGAATCTTGGATGACATTCCCGGGCGTTCTGTTTCACCTTTGACTATAGTTGTTATGCAATCCGCAATTGCTACACTCTTGCCAGTTCCCGGGGAGCCAATAAGACAGATATTTGCTCCTTTTGTCAATGAGTCAAACAGGGTGAATGTAGGGGCATAATACTCTACGGCAAATTCGGGAAACGCGGGATCGTACCCCAGAGTCTGCTGGAGCAAACTGGGATCTAATGTTTCGTCGCCAGGAATGACTGAGGGGGGAGGTGCGATGCATTGAGGAGTTACGATAATTTTTTCAAGAGGTACGAAATCCGATGCAATGTGCAAGCCTTGAATATATTTATAAAGAATCCGGTTGTAATCGGATTCTTCAGTGATGGAAAGGCTGTCCCGGAACGATCTGATGCTTTTTAAGATGCTGAAGATACGGTTTTTTATTCTTAGGCGATATCGAAAAAACAAAATTAGGAAAATCGTTGTAAGTAGAACTCCTGCCCAAAAGGAAGGATAATCTAGAAAAATCTTTGGCAAAAAACGAAACATAAGTAGTCTCTTTTACCTAACTGGATACTGGGTGGAGAATGCGTTTACAAGCTGGGCAGAATGAGAGTTTTGTTGGAGAGCGGGCTTCTTGTTCTATCGCCGAGGGTATGTTTGAACCGCATGCAGAGCAGCTGCTGTTTTGCATGAGTGTGACTGCAATACCGCCGGAAGATTTTCGTAAATTCTCGTATATCGGCAATTCCAGGATTTTAGAGCTGGTTAATAATGCTTCGCGGTCACCTTGGAGTGAAGAAATTGTTGATTCAAGGTTGGTATTTTCAATGGAAAGGGCCTCGTTTTCGGTTTGTTTTTGAGAGGAAATTTCTTCTACGCGGGCAGAGATTTGGTCATAATTTTCTTGCGCCTGATCAGTGTCGAGCATGGCTTCAAGCTGGCGTTCTTCCAATACAGAAAGGTATTTATGAAGAGAGACAGACTCCAGCTGTAAATCCTCTAAATCCTTAGGGTTGCTGATAGCGCCGCTATAAAGCTTTTTTTGATTTTGGATGATTTTTTGATTTTGGATTTCAACATTGTGTTCCGCTGATTTTAGAACTTTCTGTTTTTCGTCAAGATTAAATTTATGTTCTTCCTGTTTTTTCAAGGCGCTATCAAATTCTTTGTTATCACTTAATATAAAAACAATTGCCTGAATTCGTTTGGTAGCTTGATCTGTACCGGAATCGTATTGTTGAAGCTGATACAAAATCTCTGATCGGCTCATTGCCCGTTGAATCCTTATTTTTCTAGAGGAACTATGCAGTGATTATAGGTGTGGATTTGGATGAAAGCAAGGGGCAGATTTAAAAGCTGATAAAATTAAGCCATGCCTGAGAAGCGAGTGATGCTGATTGTCAGCTGCCTAGTAATTTTAATGATAACGATTCCTTTTATTTACGCTTTCCAAGAAGGGTCAGCGGAATATGGTTTTGGGGGATTTTTGATAAATCCGACGGATGGACATTCATACCTGGCAAAGATGCAATTGGGGTATCAAGGGAGTTGGAAATTCGTCCTTCCATATTCAGCGGAACCAGGCGAAGGCGCCTATTTATTCCTTTTGTATATTGGACTGGGGCATA
Organism: Anaerolineales bacterium; assembly: GCA_049644685.1. Lineage (GTDB taxonomy): Bacteria > Chloroflexota > Anaerolineae > Anaerolineales > UBA11858 > B10-G9. Next base: position 87,890 of record JBARSJ010000203.1, on the reverse strand, counting down.
TTGCCCGGATCGTTAGTCTTCCGCTGCTTGCGGTTTTCCATATTGCGCGTGTTATTAGCGCCATATTCCTGCTCTGGGTTTTGAGTGAATATTTCAAGTCAATATTTAAAGAACCAAAAATGCAAACACTCGGATTTTCCATCGCTACCTTGGGTTCGGGTGTAGGCTGGTTGGCTGTTATTTTTGGAAACTTCACTAGTGATTTCTGGGTTGCAGAGGCATATCCTTTCTTGTCCATGTACTCAAATCCTCATTTCAGCCTTGGTCTGGGATTAATGATATTGGCACTTATTCCGGGATTTAGAAGAAATCAAATAGGTTTTGCAGTGCTTGGCTTAACTCTTGGCTTTGTACAGCCCTTTGCTGTTGTAATTGTAATTTTGGTTCTAGGCATACAGACAACTGTTGAATCGTTTAGATCCGGGGAAAGCACACTGAACCGAATTAAGGAATCAAAGCATTTAAAAAAGTTGTTGTTCTTTGGCGCTGGGGGAAGTTTTGTATTGCTTTATCAATATTGGAGTATTTTATCTGATCCCGTATTGTCTATCTGGAACCAACAAAATATCACAGAATCTCCGGGTTTAATCGATTTAGTCATCTCGTTATCACCTTGTTTGATATTAGCCATTCTGGGCACAGTAGGGAGTTGGAACAGCGAGCAGGGCAGGCAAATTGTAGGTTGGGTTGCAGCAAGCTTGATTCTTGTTTTTATTCCCTGGAATTTACAGAGAAGATTTTTAACCGGGATTTATGTTCCTTTGGCTGGATTAAGTGTATTTGGGATAGAAGTGCTAGTTAAGAAAATTTCTATGAAATTCCAAGTCATTGCAATCCTCTTGTTTTGTTTGATCCTGCCTACAAATATCATAGTGCTCTTGTCTGGAATCCAGGCGGCGGCTGAGCAAGATCCAACAATCTTTATTTCATCTTCAATAGCAGAAGGACTTGATTGGCTCAATGGTAATTCTGAGCAGGATGCAATCGTCCTGGCAAATGAAAATATTGGATTGTTTATTCCCTCCATTGCCGGAAGGAAAATCATTTACGGCCATCCATTTGAAACGATTAATGCAGTAGAGGAAAAGGTTTTCGTAGAACAATTTTTCCGGGGTGAATTGTCACTGGAAACGGGCCAGGCTCAACTAGTACAAAAAGGCGTTGATTATATTTTTTATGAAGTTGATCTGGTACAGGATTTTTCTACCTGGATGAAAGAAATGGAATATCCATTGGTATTCAGCAATAGCAAGGTAGAGATCTATAGAGTAACGCAGCAATGAAGCGTACCAAATTACCCATTATGGAAACTAAGAAAACTGATCCGATCAAAAAGAAGACAGGAAAGATCTCTATCTTTAGGTATCTTATAATCCTGCCTGTTGTAATCTACCTGCCCGGGATATTGGGTTGGATTCCTTTCCCGTCAGAAACCGCCCAATATACGGATTTACTTCTTGCGCATTACCCTAATGCGGTTTACTTGCGGAATGCCATCCTGCAAGACCATTCCATTCCTCTGTGGTCAAATCTGATTTATTCTGGAGTTCCATTCGCGGCTAACCCTCTTTCCGGAGTATGGTACCTCCCGGGATGGATTGCGTTGATTTTTCCCCTTCCTGCAGGAATAAGCATTGTACTTGCAATGCATAGTGTTTTTGGTACCTGGGGTTTTTATAGATTATTGAGGAGTGAGGGTGCGGGAGATATTGGATCAATAATTGGAGGAATCGCATTTGGCTTGATGCCAAAATTTGCAGCGCACTATGGGGCTGGTCACGTAACCATGTTATATGCGCTAGCCTGGACTCCATGGCTAATGCTGGAAAGCAGGAATGGCGCAAAATGGTGGAAGACCGGGATAATTTTCGCCTTTTTATTTTTAGCAGATCCTCGCTGGGCTGTTTTTGCGGGACTGTTATGGATTTCTTATGATATTGCGCATAGGCATAATATTAGAGAGAAGACATTCCTGTATTATGTTAAATCGGGATTAGTTTCTTTTTTAATTGCTTCACCGCTGATATTGCCGATGATAGAGTTCGCCCAGATCTCAACCCGTTCAATGATGACGGTTGAGGATGTTTTGGTTTATTCCCTGCAACCTGAAAATTTATTAGGATTACTAATACCTGGAAGCGGAGGTAATCCGGAATGGTTTATGTACCCGGGCGGTTTGTTGATAGTCTTATTTATTTTGCAATGGTTTATCAAGGGGTTAAAAAAGGAAAATATTTTCTGGTCAATTTGGATAGGATTAAGTCTGTTTATTTCCTTAGGCTCCTGGATACCTGGGGCTGAATGGATTGCTCAATTGCCGCTGGTAGGACTGTTGAGAGTACCGTCAAGAGCTTTGTTTATTTCCGGTATTGGATTTGCTGCCATTGGAGGTAAATCAATTGATTGGTTACTCAAACATAAAATTTCAATAAAAAAGATACGCTCAGTTACCTTCGGTGTTTTATTTTTTTCAATATTATTGGGAGGGGCGATAGTCTTAATTAATAATACAGATATTTACAGAATGTTATGGGGTTTTATATTCCTGGCATTTGCGGCAGTTGGCTTGTTTGTGATATCCAAGTTTAGGAATTTAGATGTAATCAAATGGGTTGCAGTGGGAATAATTGTGATCGATCTGGCAGGGGCTGGGTTTCTAAGTTATTCACTAAAATCACCAATGATAGTTACATATAACAACTCCGAAATCAGTAAGTATATTGACGATGAAACAGATATATTCCGAATATATTCTCCTTCTTATAGTGTTCCTCAATATTTAGCAGTTGACCACGCACTTGAATTGGCAGATGGGGTAGATCCGCTTCAAATTAGATCATATGCAGTATTTATGGAGGCAGCATCTGGAATACCGGCGAATGGATATTCGGTTACTATTCCGACATTTAAAACGGGCACTCCAGATAGAGATAATAAGGGTTCGATTCCGGATGCTTATTTATTGGGTTTAATAAACGTAAAATACATTGTGTCAGAGTTTGAGGTTCAAGCGGGTAGCTTGATTCTGCTGGATACAATAGCTGATAGATATATTTATCTTAATGAACAGTATTTGCCTCGGGCATGGGTGCAGAATGAGGAGTTGAGTCCTGAAACCCAACAATTTCATCAGCTGATAGAAAAAGTTAATCTGCTAGATTGGAGAGCAAACCAAATACATCTAAACGCTATAGGTCCAGGAAAACTAATCTTGTCTGAAATTAATTATCCAGGCTGGATAGCTACCATCGGTGGAGTGAAACAGGATATTGAACCCGCATACGGCATTTTACGCAGCTTGCAGCTGGATGATGGCAATCATGAGGTTTACTTCAAGTATCGGCCATTTTCAATTATTGCCGGGTTAATCCTGGCATTTGCTGGATGGACAGTAGTCTTATGGCAATATGCAAAGAAAACTCAATAACAAATTACATCAGGGATAGAAAAAAGGTCATACTTTTCGCCATTGCTGTAATGATTCTAACGATGATTCCCTATATCGTTGGATATAGTACTCAGGGCGATGGGTGGAGATTTACAGGATTTGTAATTGGCGTTGAAGACGGTAATTCTTATCTCACTAAAATGTTATCTGGAGCAGATGGCGACTGGCTATTCAGAACTCCCTACAGCATAGAGCATCAAAAGGGTTTTCTTGCTTTTATTTCCTATATTCTCTTGGGAAAATTATCTTCGCAGCCTGCCCAGCATGATCAACTTGTAGCTATCTACCACTGGTTCAGATTTTTCAGCGGTATCCTGGCAATTATTGCCGGATATGATTTTATATCTTTATTCATCAAAGATATAAAATGGAAATGGTGGGCAATAACGATTTTAGTCTTTGGCGGTGGTGGGGGCTGGGTTCTTGTTATTTTAGAGCAAAAAAACTTTCTTGGTTCTTTACCGTTGGAATTTTTTTCACCAGAAAGTTTTGGATTTCTGAGCTTGCTTGGGTTACCTCATTTGGCGTTGGCAAGAGCTTGTTTTCTTTGGGGCTTCACTGTCTATCTTGAAAAATTTCCTGGATATGTAATGGGAATATTTTGGTTTATTCTGGGTTTCCTGCAGCCGATTTATGTTGTTGTTGCCTGGGCTGTTGTTGGTATACATCTAATTTTGATATCAACAGCAAAATGGAGGGAAAAGAAAGGAGAACTTTCCGAAATATGGGAAGATGTAAAGGTAATTTATAAAAGGGCGCTGCTTGGGATTAGCATTTCTTTCCCATTAATTTTGTATACTTCGATATCATTTTTTACAGATCCATTTCTGAAGATTTGGGATAAGCAGAGTAATCTGCCGTCTCCTCATCTGATCCACTACTTAATAGCCTACGGATTATATATACCATTCATTCTGCTTGGTGTGAAAAATTTACTGGAAAATGACACTCAAAAAGGATATTTGATTGCTGGATGGTTAGCAGTATTGCCGATATTAGTCACTGCGCCAGTATCGGCGCAGCGCAGGTTGGCAGAAGGCATCTGGGCAGCAATTACGATTACAGTAATTAGCTATTTTGAAAAGAGAAAACGTTTAACATTTGCTGAAAGAGGATATTTATCATTAACTTTTCCAACAACCATAATAATATTTTTGGGGGCAATAAACGCTGCAGGAAATGCATCTACTCCTTTATTCAGGCCTGAACCTGAAATTCAAGTGTATAACTATCTCGCAGAAAATGCACCTTCAAGAACGATAGTATTGACAGCTCAAGAAACGGGCAATAATCTTCCAACCTGGACACCGCAGAGAGTTGTTTTAGGGCATGGTCCAGAAACGACAAATAGCGACCAGGTAGAACAGGAGATCGAAAGGTTTTTCTCGCTGAGCACCACGGACAACTACAGAGAAAATTTTATAAAAAAATTTGGCGTTAACTATATTTTATGGGGCCCATTAGAGAAGGAGCTGGGAGACTGGAACCCTGCAGAGGAGAATTATTTAATTGAAATTTATAATTCCGGTAATTACCTTATTTACCAGACGGTGGTAACCAATTGATGAAGAAAATATTTCAAAATCCAGTTTTTCCTGTCATCCTGGCACCTGTAATCTTATTTTCGACCCAGCTATTTACTGGGCAGGCTTTATTCTGGGGAACGCCATCAACTCAATTTGTTCCCTGGTGGGAATTTGCCTGGGGAACGATAGCGGAGGGTGGACTTCCTTTGTGGAATCCCTGGGTAGGAATGGGCGCACCTTTGGCCGCGAATTATCAAGCTGCCTTGTTTTATCCACCTTATTGGAGCTATTTTGTTTTTTTTGTTTTTGGCGGAGTCAAGTTGATGGCCTGGAGTATGACGATTATGGTTGTCCTCCATCTGATTTGGGCGGGAATCGGTACTATCAAATTGCTGGATGATCTTAATATTGGCAAACTTGGCCAAGCTGTAGGAGGATTGGCCTTTTCGTTATCGGGATACCTGGTTTCCAGGGCAGGATTTTTGAGTATAAATGCAGCTGCTGCCTGGATACCCTGGATCTTATTTTTTTCAAAAGGCTTAACAACAAAAAAGAAAAGATATTTCTGGCTGACAGGGTTGGTTTTTGGATTTCAATTATTAGCGGGCCATGCTCAAACGGCCTGGTATACTGCTTTGCTAGTTGGATTATGGATAACATTTTGGGCAACATGCACAGACAGTGGTGAGCATAGAGCACGAAAAGTCATTTCCACCTGGGGCAAATTAATAGGGGCAGGTCTGCTCGGAATTGGGGTAAGCGCTATTCAGTTAATTCCCACTTTTGAATATTTATTACAATCTCAAAGAGCCGGGGAATTCGGATATGCAGAAGCGATGACATATTCGTTTTGGCCCTGGCGTTTCCTGACCTTGATAGTACCGGATCTTTTTGGTAACCCGGCGGCCGGAAACTACTGGGGGTATGGGAATTATTGGGAAGATGCGGTATATTTGGGTCTTTTACCGATCGTCATGGCCATAGGAATAATTGTCAGATCTGTAAAAAAGAACAATAAAAAATCAGAATTAAATAGCCGAATTAAGAAAGATCCCCACAAGGAACTTGTGAGGTTCCTGGCTTTTATTATTCTCGTAAGTTTTTTATTTGCGCTTGGCAAAAATACACCAATATTTCCTTTCCTGTATCGCAATATTCCCAGCTTTGATCTTTTCCAGGCACCAACCAGGTTTACAATCTGGGCCGAGATTTCTTTGGCGATTATGGCAGGTATAGCCATTGACCGTTTTCGTCGTCCGGAGGGAAGAAGCTTGTACTGGGCTCGATTGGCTGCAGCTGGATGTTTTGCCATTACTGCTGGCTCAGTGATTGCTTGGATATACTTTGGGGAGATTAATTTAACTTTTATCAAATCCGTAGGGAAAACAGGCTTGCTTGGATTGCTCTTTACTCTGGCGATGTTATATAGGCCAAAGGAAAATCAGGGCAGGAATAGGGATATATGGAACTATATTGTTGTGGGATTAGTAGGCATAGATTTACTTGCAGCAGGTTGGGGTTTAAATCCCGGCATTGATTTGGATTTTTACCGAATTAGTTCAGAACAGGAAAAACACGCTAGAGTTTTTATGTACGAAAGAGTCGAATATGATCTAAAATTTAACCAATTCTTTTCTTTTGAGTCGTTTTTGCCGGAGAAAGATTGGGAAGAAATGTATGCTTACTCACTCCCAAACTTGAATATGCTGCAGCGAATTGAAATGGTAAATAATTTTGATCCAATCGTACCTGGGAGATATCAAACCTGGATGGAAGAGATAAACAAACAAGATCTTATCGAGAATGAACAGCTTTTAAACTTGATGAATATTGGGGCGATAATCGAGAAAGATAGCTTGGGGGAAATAGCCATAGTCTCCAATTCTAATTCAGGAGATAACAAACTGCGGCTTGTTGGGTGTGCCTTCGCAGTAGAAGAAGAAGCTGAAGCATTAAACTTAATTCTTGAAGGCAAGGTGGACCTGGAACAGAAGGTTATTTTTGACAATACTTATCTGGGGTCTATTTCCTCCTGTAATAAATATTTGGGCGAGATAACAGTACTTGAAGAGAAACCAGGTTATTTAAAATTAAACGCCAATTTGGAAGAAGGAAGCTGGATACTTTGGTCTCAGTCTTGGTATCCGGGATGGCGTGGCGAGATAGACGGCAAACGGGTTGATTTACAACGGGCTAATTATTTATTTCAAGCGGTTTATTCTCCAGCAGGATATCATGAAGTGGAATTTTTATATCAGCCCGAATCTTATATTTGGGGAGCAGGTATTTCGGCAGTTGGGGTTGCAGCAGTAACAGGCGGCTTAATAAGGACAAGGAAGAAAAAAATCAGGACAAATGCTCGGGACCAGAAGCTCTGAGACGCAGCGCTTGATGCATCTTGTCCATATCTCCCGGTAAGTAGAATGCGCTAACGACAAGGATTGCTGCGGTTAGCAACCAAGCGATGAGACTAATGGATAGCAGGGCTGCTTCCAGGGAATACTTTTGACCGATTGCTCCAGCAATCAATGGCGCGAAAGCTGAGCCAAGGTTGCCAAGAAAATATTGAATGGATGTCGCAGTGCTGCGGATCTCAGGCAGAACAACATCATAAACAGTAGACGCAATATTTGGAGAAGCAAGGGGGATAAAGACACAAGTGATCCCTAATAAGATCCTGAAAAGATCAACATTTTCTTTGGGTATATTGAGGGTAATAGTAAGGAACAAAGCTCCAAAAAGCACGCCAATGATGGATACATATAACCTGCCGCGAGAATATTTGGAATAGGCGGCATCCCCTAGAAAACCGCCTGCGAAATAGCCAACTCCAATCAGTAACACTGCAGGGATCATGATAGATGATATGGTTTGGGAAGTGTAATTTCTTTCGACTTCTAAATATCTGAAAGACCAGAATGTTATTACCTGCCAGGGCAATACGCCAATAAATCCCTGCAAAAAAAGATAACGAAGCGTAGGAATTTTAATCAAGCCCAAAAGCTGGGCAAGATCAAAACGGGCCAACTTTATTTCAGGTAGCGAGGTCAGCTCTGGTTCACTGGATCCGCGGGGAATATCTTTGACGCCGAAATATATCAGGGCAGATAAAATCAAACCAAACATTCCAGTTAAGATGTATATCATTCGCCAGCCGATTGTTTGACCGAAATTTAGGGCAAGGAGCAAACCGAGAAGATAGCCAAGGGGTATGGAAAGTTGTAAAAAACCGAAGATACGACTTCTTTTTTGCGGTGAGAAATAATCTGAGATCAAGCTGGCGATACCGGGATAACTGGAATCGTCGATTCCAGTTGAAGCGCGGGATATCAAGAAAAGGCGTGCAGTGGGGGCGATAGCGCTGAGCCAGGTAGTAATTCCCCAGAGAAGGGAAGCAAGAGCCAGTAATTTTGGCCGGGTGAAACGATCATATAAGAATCCCCAGATTGGGTAAAAAATGCTGCCGAGAATTAATGATCCTGTAATGATTCCCCCCATTTGAACTTCGGATAAGTTAAACTCAGCCATAATTGATGAGGTGAGCGGACCAATCAACAACCGATCTGTTTGGTGAAGCAGCATGAACAAGAAGAAAATAGCGACAGCAATCCAGCGTTGACGATTTATTATTTTCATGAGAGGAATAAAGCAAGCGATATGCGCAGATTATTGTTAATCAATTAATTCCAAATAGATCCGCTTATTCTCGCGACCTTTGCTTTTGTAATCAGTGATTTTTATTCTACCCACCTCGGAAGTGTTTTTGACATGAGTCCCTCCATCCGCCTGAAGGTCTAGCCCTTCTATTTCAACTACCCGAATTTCATTAATGTGCTTAGGGAGAAGGTTGATTTTAGTCCGGATTAGATCTGGAATCTTAAATGCTTCCTCGCGGGGTATGTTTCGCCAGGAAACCGGGCGGGCATTTTCGATTTCTTTGATAACAGATTCCTCAATAATTGTTACCAAATCTTTTTCCAGGGAAGAAAACTCGAAATCCATTCTTCCTTTCAAAGGAGTCATATTTCCGCCGGTGACAGAAGCACCATAATCACGAAAGATCACACCGCAAAGGATGTGCATGGCAGTGTGGGTGCGCATGAGCTGGTAACGATAATCCCAGTTTATCTTACCTGTAAGTGAGGTGCCGAGTTCTGGAAGAGGATCTGACTGAGTTAGAAAATGGATTAGCTGTCCATCAATTATTTTTATTTTCTCGACTGGTGATTTAAATGATTGGTAAGAAATGGTGCCTTTGTCGCCAGGCTGTCCACCGCCCCCGGGGAAAAAGGCAGTTTGACTTAGGATCACGCCGTGGCTTTCCTCGTGATGGGCAACTGCTTCGGCAGTGAATTCACTTTGATAGCTGTCGGTGTGATAAAGTCGAGTTGTCATTATTCTTTAGCTCCGTGGAAGAAACGAAAAAGTATGAAAGTATATCTAAAATGGTCCCCTCGTTGGATGAGAAGCGATAAACCTCCGGAAGAGATACATTTTTCAGCGAGATCCGGAGTTTTACCTGAAAAGATTAACTAGATCAACCCAAGCTCTTTACCGACTTTTTCAAAGATCGTAAGAACTTGATCAAGTTGCTCGTCCGTATGAGTAGCCATATAGCTTGTGCGCAGAAGTTGTCTTCCTGGAGGAGTTGCGGGACTCAATATTGGATTAACAAATACGCCATTGTCAAAGAGCCGCTTCCATGTTTGCAGTGTCAGTAAATCATCACCGATAATTATCGGAATTATCGGCGTTTCTGAAGTCCCAATATCAAAACCGAGTTTTTTGTATTCTCGTCGCATTGTTTGACCAATTTGGTTAACGCGCTCAATTCGTTCAGGTTCTCGTCTCATTACTTCCAGTGCGGCTAGAGCAGCCGCTGCGTTGGGTCCTGGTATACTGGCACTGAAAATTAGTGAACGTGCATTATGCTTAACAAAGTGGATAACATCCTCATCTCCTGCAAGATACCCACCGATAGAAGCAAATGATTTACTGAAAGTACCCATGATTAAATCTACATCATCGACCAATCCAAAATGGGTTGCAGTTCCTCGTCCGCCCCCTAAAACGCCGACAGCGTGAGCATCATCGACCATTAGGCGGACACCAAATTCTTTGCACAAAGGAACAATTTCCGGAAGTGGAGCTATGTCACCTTCCATGCTGAACAAACCATCGACGACAAGTAATTTACCGGCATCAGCAGGCAATCGTGACAATTTTCCTTCCAAATCAGACATGTCATTATGGCGATATCGAATCATATCTCCATAGCTTAGCCGGGCTCCATCTACAATACTGGCATGATCATCTCGATCAAGAATTACATAATCCTTACGACCTACCAGGGCGCTGATTGCGCCAAGATTAACCTGCATCCCGGTTGAAAAAATCAGGGCATGATCCTTTTGAACCCAGTCAGCCAATTCAGCTTCTAATTTCTCGTGCAGTTCGAGTGTTCCGTTTAGAAATCTGGAGCCGGTGCAACTGCTTCCAAATCGGGATATTGCTTGTCTGGATGCTTCCTGCACATCTGGGTGGGTAGTCAGCCCCAGGTAATTATTTGATCCGCACATGATAAGGCTTTTACCGTTGTATTCAGCGACAGACCCCTCACTTTCAGCAAGTGGAATGAAATATGGGTATAGACCAATTTTTTGGAAATCACGCGCTTTGGTATAATTACTGCATTTTTCAAATAAATCCATTTTAGCTTCCTTAAAAAGAATCCTCAGATTGCTATATTTGATAAATAAAATAAAGAGAATTATATAGCGAAAAGCGAGGTTTAACTGGCTAGAAACAACAAACAAAAAACCCCGGATTTACAATTTGCTTGACACAGTTATACCATTATGTTAGCCTTTTTTTAGAAAAATCTAGAGTTTGCGATATTGTAGTTATTACAAGGGAGTGTGGAAATTGGCGTCTTCCAGATCTCAACAGTTGGTTGAGGAATTAAAAAAATTACAGGTGTCTTCCCCCGATATCCAAGCGTCTGCGATTGTGAGCGCAGATGGATTAATTATAGCATCTGCACTTCCTCAAAATGTTGAAGAGGACAGAGTGTCAGCCATGTCTGCTGCTATGTTATCTCTGGGAGAACGAATTTCACTCGAATTAAAAAGAGGGGATTTAGACCAGGTTTATATTCGGGGTGACAATGGATATGTTATGTTAATGGCTGTGGGAGAAGATGCTGTATTGACAATTTTAGCGGGAGTGAAAGCAAAATTGGGATTGATTTTTCTCGATATAAAAAGGACTGCTGAAACAATCGAGAAATTAATCTAGAGAGTTGAGCTAAATTATGAAAATCATGCCAGAAAGCGGGTACTACAATTCAAATAAATTTGCCAGAATATTAATTGAATCTGTCAAGGAAATAGCAGGTAAAAATGGCGTTAACACTGTGTTGAACTACGCAAATTTATCATCACTGGTTGATAATTACCCTCCTGACAATCTGGACCGAGCGTTTGATTTTGCCCATTTCTCGATGATAATTCAAGCCATAGAAGAAATTTACGGCATACGGGGAGGCCGAGGATTAGCGCTGAGAGTGGGGAGAACAACTTTTGACGATGTTTTGAAGGATTACGGCGCTTTGGCAGGTGTGGAAGAACTGACATTTCGTGTGCTGCCTATTCAGAAGAAAATTTTTATAGGCCTAAAAGCGATGGCAAAAATATTTTCTGAAAAGAGCGATCAAATCTCGTCAGTAGAAGAGTTAGACGACTATTATTTATATAAGATCGAGAAGTGTCCTGTATGTTGGGGAAGAGAAGAAGAGCATCCGGTTTGTTTCTACATGGTCGGATTGCTTCAGGAAGGCCTCAATTGGGTTTCTGGAGGAAAGGAGTTCCGCATCAACGAATCAAAATGTATCGCTTTAGGTGATGAAATTTGTGAATTTACCATCTACAAACAACCCATACGGTGAAAGGGAAATAAAACGAGGAAAATTGTGCTTAAAACATTCATTGTTGTTCCAACATACAACGAAAAAGATAACTTACCAATACTGGTAGAGTCATTATTTAAACTAAATATCGAAAATCTTAATATTTTAATAGTGGATGATAATAGCCCGGATGGAACAGGGAAAATAGCTGACGAGATAATAGAAAAAAACCCCGGTGTTGTTTCAGTCATTCACAGAAAAGGAAAACTCGGCTTAGGCACAGCGTATATCACAGGTTTTAAATATTGCCTCGATCAGGGTGCGGATCAAATTGTTCAGATGGATGCGGATTTTTCTCACAATCCCGAAAAGGTGACAGAGCTGATCGATCGATTGAAAGAATCTGACATGGCTTTAGGGTCTCGATATGTAAGAGGAGGCAGCCTTGATGAAGATTGGGCATTTTGGCGAAAAGGACTGTCATCATTTGGAAATTTATATACCAGGCTGATTCTAAGAATGCCAATTAAGGATGTTACAGGGGGGTTCAGGGCCTGGAAGAAGGAAACATTGGAGGGTATACCGCTCGAGAGGGTTAAATCTCAGGGATATGCATTCCAAATTGAAATGGCTTACATCACTCATTTAAAAGGATATTCCATCTCAGAAGTGCCTATTTATTTCGCTGACCGCTCAAGAGGGGATTCGAAAATGTCAATTAAAATTCAAATAGAAGCCGCAAGAAGAGTATGGTCAATTCTTTTTGAATACAGAGATCTAAAAAGAATCTAGAGGGAACTGTCAGAAGCCGCCAGAAATGATATTTTAGTATTTATTTGCAGGTGAGGGGGATAATTCAACCTAGGGATCCATGCGTTCGAGAATACTGTATAACAACTCCAGCAAGGCGTTTTTAACTGACTCCTTGTCGGTTGCTGTACAGGGAAGGAGCTTTACTTCGGGGGCAAGACGCAAGGCTATCCTCATATCTGAAGGGTCCCACGCATCCGGAAGATCCTGTTTATTAGCAGTTACTACATAAGGTGTTGGGGCGTAAGCTCTGAAGGTTTCCAGAATGCGCCTAGCTTCCCGGAAAGTTTCTGGGCGGGAGCTGTCAACCATAACAACAAAACCTAACATACCTTCAGAGAGAATTTCCCACATAAAGTCAAACCGTTTTTGGCCGGGAGTTCCAAAAAGATAAAGAACCAGATCGTCATCAACAGTAATTCTGCCAAAATCCATGGCGACAGTTGTGGTTTCTTTTATCCTTTCTGATTCTGAGGAAATCTTCCGCTCAGTAGCAACAACATCTATTTCGCTTACTGTTTGAATAAACTTTGTTTTTCCTGAACTGAATGGACCGGTGACAACCATTTTAACGGTTTGCATAAGGTGCTTCCCTTTAGGGCGATAGTATTTAAAACGTAGAACTTATAAAGATCTGATTCTCGTAATCAAACGATTAACAAGTGATTTCTGCTCGTCTGAGGTTTCAACAGGCAGGGTGGGGATTTTTGTGGATGCCGGGGCAGCGCCTTCAGGGCGAATAATCTCAACTAAACCTGCTTGGACAAGACTGTAAACAATCCTTCTAAATTCAAATTCATTTAATTTTGTAGTGCGAGCGATCTGGCGCATAGCATTTTTGGGATTAATAAAAGAAACAACCCGCCATTCCTTTACACTGAGATTTACATTCCTGATATTAGTTCCGGGATTTTCAGTGAATTTCAACGCCATGTCAAGGCTGGGAATCTCGTCTTCTAATCGCTCTTTTTCCTGGAGCTGGCGGGAGCCTTCAATGATAATATTTTCAAGACTGATGAGTAGAGATATCTTGTCAGGGGAAGGTTTTATGTTATTTTCAAATTGGAAAATACCTTCAGCCCAGGTAAAAAGATCATTGGCTGTAGAAACAAATTCCTGTTTTAAGCTGACTAATATCTCATCCTGAGTAACGTAATTGGAATTGATTAGCATCAAGCCAAGTTCTTTGTCGCCAATGTTTTCTGCCCGGTGTTTAATTACCTGGTATTGTTTATCAGTAAGCTTGTCTGCCCGCACGAGGACCGCAGCCAAGCCGTTATCGTTCTTGCTGTTTTGCGCATAGCAAAGCTTTCCCTCTTCAAAGGAGAGCAGGGCGTCTTTATCCAAGCCGTGAACCTGAAGGGTTCCGGTTTTTTTTGCCAAGCTTATAAGATTCAGCAGTTGAGAAAAAGAAAAATCTCTAAGATTACCTTTTAATGCCATCAAAGCCCCAATAATATCGTTTCGATTAATAAGGGATTATACAGTCAAGAAGGATATCCGTCAAATATATAGCATAAAATAACAGGATAGTCTGATTGAAAAATTTTCTCCGAAATAATCAAATTAAAATGTTAGCAAGACCTATGGGCTATCATCACCTGAGCGGCTTATCTTGACAGTGAATGGATCTCTGTTTATAATTTTTTCCGCAGTTATAATTCCCCGGTAGCTCAACGGTAGAGCAATCGGCTGTTAACCGATCGGTTGCAGGTTCGAATCCCGCCCGGGGAGCTCAGGACACCTTCTAGCCAGAAGGTGTTTTTTTATTTAGGGTCTATTACTCTATTCTGTAATTATCCTTTTCCGTAGATTAAATTTAGTGATCTACGGCTTCTGAATTTCAACCAGGCTGCCTGACTAACCATTCCCAAAGAAAAACCCAAGGCGCCGATATATAATCCTGGAATATTGATCAGATAGATGCCAAAAATATAAGTTATTATCGTTACAGCGAGGAAAAGGGCTACTGCTTCCGGAATACCGCGGGTTTTTCCAGAATGAAGAATAATTCCCTGATACCAACTTTGAAATGCGTTTGCACCGGGAATTAACAAGCTGAACCACAAAGCTGTATTTGCGAGAGGAATTAATGAAGAAGGCAAAGCGGTAATGTGTTTAAACCAGATAGTTGATAAAGGAGTGGCTGTAATCAGAAGCAGTAAGCCAGTAGTAAGAGATACCAAAATCAAGGCATATTTTCTGAGACTGGAGTAAGAATTTGGTTTATCGATCAAGATTACAACAACCTCATTATAGGCTATCCCAACCGAGCGGAAGATAAATAACAATCCCGAAAGAACAGGCCATATTGCCAGAGAATCCAATGCGCGGGGCATTCTGCTGAGAGCAGAACTGACCAGGGGTTGTGAAAGAAGAGTAATAAGAGAAGTTAATGCAAGAGGTATGTAGTACTGTAAAAAAGCCTTTTTTGATAATTCGGGTTTGATTTCCGCTAAAGGAATAAGTTGGTTCTTAATAACTGGCTTCACTTTAATTCCAATGTAAACAGCTTCAAATAAGACTCCTGTGGCAACTGCCGTTGTGGCAACTACGATCCCGGGTATTGTGCCAGCTAGGTACCCGAAAAGTAGAACAATGACGTTAGCGGATAATCTGACTGAGGTTCCCTTTCCTACTGTCACAGAATGACCAAGTCGAATCAATACCCCTTGATTAAATCTCCTGTAAGCGACCGACCAGGTCCACGGCAGCATGATTGCCAGGCCTAAGCGGGCGGGCGCGATTATTTCTGCTGGAGAACCTAACAATTTTTCAACAACAAAGAAATATAGAGGAGTGCCGACAACCAGGATATGAAGTCCGGTTAGTACGGCAGAAGTAGTATGCATGAATCTGCGAATTTTGGTGTAGGATTTCCAGTCTTTGCTTAATGCAGTTGAGGCTGCCAGCAGCATAATAATTGGAGCTTCAATAATCAACGCCAGGGGGAACACAATTCCACCATAAGCAGCTAAGTTGATCTTTGGATCTGGCAAACGGGCAACAATAGCGCTTAAGGCTGGAAGTTCAAGCGCCATGAGAAACCAGCTGACTGCAAGGGGCCACCAGGTTTTATATATTTGCTTGATGGTTAATTCTGATTGAACATGCATGTTTAGTTATTCATTGGCTTCAAATACTGGTATTAATCTTAATGCCGGGATTGACAGTAAGGCTGCAGCTGAGCTGATGAGATAAGCTGTCTTTAAACCAGAATGATCTCCAATATATCCAATAACTATCAACATCAAGGCATTCGATAGTAAGCTTATCAGTAAATAAACACTATTGCCGGTTGCCCTGTGATTTTGAAAGTGATCCTGTACAAGGGCAAGGAACAAGGTACTAGTCGAGAGACTGAAAAAACCCAGGATCACAAGAAAAGGAATGACTAACCAACCAGATACCTGGAGAAAAAAAGGCAGGGTTATTGCTGAGATCAACATCGAGAGGTTGATGCTCTTGCGTCTGCCGAAAGTATCACTTAATGGTCCAATAAATAAAGCGCCTATTACTCCCGAAAACTCAAGGGTAGCCAGAGCAGCTCCAGCCATCCACAATGGAGCGCCTGATTGAACAATGTAGATTGGTAAATAAGTATTTAATGAAGCGGTTAACATGCTTCGGAGGATTAATACCAGGGAAAAAGGAATGAAAAATTTCTTAAAGACGGGAACCGCAGATCTTAAGGAGTGTTTTTTAGATGTCTTGAGATCAAATTTTTTGAATTGAAAATAAAGCACAATGCTGGCAGCCCATCCGAGAATTGCCAGACGATATATTCCTGGCAAACCCCACTGCGCAGCTGCCCAAACAACCAGCAGAGGACCGATAGTTCTGCCTAAACCACCGCCAGCCATAAAAAGACTCAGACCAAATCCTTTCCTGTTTACCGAGGCGCTGGCCACCAACCCCGGAGAAGCTGCATGGAACATTGTAGAACTGAGACCAGCAAAAAACAAAACAAGCGCAAGAGAATAGACATTTGGTGTTAAGCCGAGCAGACTCATCAAGGTGGCAGTGATAGCCGGCGAGAGAATTACGAGATATTTGGCGCCTGCTTTGTCAGCAAAATAACCAATAAATGGGTTAAGGATTGAAGGTATTCTAGCAAAAGTTGTGATGATACCAACTGAAGTTAAAGAAAGAGAAAGATTTTCGATTAAAGTAGGGAGGATCGGAGGCAAAAACGAAGTAAATAAATCATGAAAAAGATGTCCGCCAGCTACTACATATACCTGTTCAGATGGAGAGTTATCAGAGGTGGATTTGGAGTTCATATGGGTTAGAGGATGGGCAATATTGGTTGATAATAAACTTAGGTCTAAAAATCATAAAGCACCCAATCGGGTGCTTTTTTTAATATTATACGGTTGTTAGAGGTCAATCATTATTTAGAATAACTTCGTAAATTTTTACATGTCCTTTTCGGCCTTTGACAATGATCGAATCAAGTTTTTTCATTTGGTACTGATCTGAAGCGGCTTTGTAAATCTCTTCACCTACAACGATACGGTTTGGTCCTGCAAAAGGATTCATGCCCTTGGCGACATTTACTAAGTCTCCAAGAACCGTGAATTCAACCCGTTCACTTGTTCCAACATAACCCACAACTGCCCGGCCTGCTTTTACGCTTAACCTTAGATTAAGAGGTTGCTCAAATTCGTCCGCCAGGGCGTTCATCCTTTCAAGAATGGCGACGCCGGATTTTACTGATTCGAGTTTATGATTTTGGCTGTCATCAGACATCCCGAAGACAGACATAACACCATCTCCCAAGTAGCGGACAACACCATTGAATTCAAAGATAATGTTTGTGATCTCAAGGTAATATTTGTTCAGAAGTTTGCCAAAATCTTTGGCTCCCATGGTTTCAGCAAGCCCTGTAGAGTTTGTTATGTCTGCGAAAAGAACAGAAATTTTGCGTTCTTTTAACCCAGGCAGAGTACCGTGTAAATCGTAGTCCCTGAGCACATAATCAACTTCCTGGGGAGAGACAAATCGCTGGAACATCTGGCGTAAACTTTGTTCCTGTTGGACTTTGTTGAGTAAATTCACCCGCTGGATTGTTAATGCTGATTGATGACTGATTGCGATAGCGACCTGGAGGTCCGTATTTGTAAACGGGAGGGCATCAGGCCTCGATTTATACATATAAATCAATCCAATTACATCGTTTTCAGTCATAATAGGAACACAAAGAGCGGAACGGATTTTAAGCAGTGTTGCGCTTTCACTGTCAGACCTGGCATCGCTTTGAGCCATATCAGGAATAACAACAGCCGATTTTTCTGTGATAGCTGATTGAGCAAGAGTTGACGGAAAACCAAATTCTTCCATCTTGTCAAATTGTTCTTTGATAATCACTTTACATTTGTCAGCACCCATTGCCTGTTTCATCAAAAAGGCAATTTCTTCAAGACAATCAGCCAGGTTCATAACAGTGTTTAGCCTTTCCGAGATCTGGTACATCAACACTGTATGGTGATCAAGCGCTTCAAGCAGACGTTCCCGGGTAAATTTTTGCGGTCCTTTTACAGTATCCAGTGGTTCGTCTGTTCCCCGGATGACTACATTAATGGTTGAGCTGCCTATCCGGATCATATCAAGATGTTGTAATCGATACGTGTAAGATAGGCGGCGGCGGTTAATATAAGTTCCGTTTGTACTTGAGAGATCCTGCAAAAGGGCTGTGTCTGTGCTGCGGTTGTAATCAATTCGGGCATGCTGTCGGGAAGCAGATGGTTCCGCGATGACAATATCATTGTTGGGGTGCCTGCCTATTGTATTGCCACCCGGCTTAAGAGTATATTTCTGAGGTTCTTTACCTGGAACGCGGATTGTTAACAACCACATAGAAATCAACCTTAACATCAGACAAATTATATTACGTATCTGTAATTATAACTCAGTATCTAAATTGTCCAGGGTAGAAAACTTCCAGATTTTTTAGTTAGAAAAAAGAGAGGAAAAACGATAGGTAATAATAATTGAGAACAAAATCACGAAATCTGTTCAAAGTGGTCAACGTTAAAGACCATAATAGTAGCACGCTTTTTAATTGGATTGACGCAGGGACTGCATTCCTGGTTAATTAAATTGATCACAGTGTCAACCTGGTTGTCATTTACGCCGGCGACAAGCGTGCTGGTTCCTCTTTTTAATAATCCCCCTGTTGAATCAATAACAGTCATCGGATAACCTGCATCATGCAGAGTTTTCAATACTGCATTAGAGTCAGAATCTACTAAAATTGCCATGATCATTTTCATATTCATAGTTAAACCCTATCAAAATCTATTACATTAAGTACGTAAATTGTGACCCGGGCGTGGGCAGAAGATATTTCTTCAGAGGCTGGAATTTGCTCACGGATGAGAGCTAATCCGCTTTCAACTTTGTCATCATCTAAACCTACCATTAAGGTCGTTGTGCCTCCAGCGAAAATACTCGCGGTAGAGGCAAATTTAGTGACCCGGTACTGGGAATCCAATAGAACTTTGGAAACCTGTTCACTTAGGTTAGTTGGCATGATTGCGAGTATCATTTTCATCTTTACAATTCCTCGTAGCGCTCAACGTCTAAGGTGAAAATAGTAGCTCCACCATGGGTGATCTCAGGTTTCTCAGACAATTCCTCAGAGAGTACTTTCGATCTCCCTTTGCTCGCACTTTCAATTAGAGCTTTTATTTCTCTGCGTTTTTCAGTCGGGACCCCGATCAGTAAGGTTGCGTTTTTCCGATCTAAAAATCCGCCTGTACTGGCGATATGGGATAAGGGATATTCGAATGGTTGAAGCAGTGAAGTGATCTTTTCTAAATCTCTTTCCTGGATGACAATCGTCATTAAATACTTGATATTTCTTAACGTTCGAAGCCGAAGTAATTGGATAAGACCAGCTTGGTTTTCTGTCAGGGCAGCATCGACTTCGTGAACAAGTTCTGTGAATGTCTCTTCAGAAATATTACCATCTCTCAGTAGAGTTCTAAGGGCCGATCGCTCACTTTTCAGCGCTTCCTGTAAGGCGGATTCTAATTCTCTGATTTCTACATCAGGATGGGAGCTCATAGTCTTCGCTGCCGCAGTAGTTAATGTATCGACATGGTTTTCTATCGGCTTTGACAACAAGTTCCACACATGATGGGATAAAAGCCCGTCGTTATACATGGTCTCCAATTGTTTATAAGCAGTTCTCGCCATTACGGCTCTGGCATTCAAATTCTCATATTCAGCTTGAGATTCGCTTTTCTCAATCAGACCCATACGATTGATTAATGGTTTCATTGTTGAGCCCTGAACCAGCAAGGTGAATAACACAACACCAAAAGCCATGGATTGGATGACTGTTCGTTGATCACCAAGGCTCACCGGCAAGCTCAATGCCAGGGCTAACGAAATAGCACCTCGCAGACCACCCCAGTAAAGAATATGTTTATAGCGCATCGGGACACCGGATCCGATCCAGGATAAGCCATAAATTGAAGCAGCTCGGGCAACAAGGACTGCCAGGATTGCCCAGAGAATGGCATTCCAGTCAGTGATTAAAACATTTAAATCAATTTGGAGTCCGATTAACAAAAAGACGAAGGAGTTGGCAAGGAATGCTGCATATTCCCAGAAGTTAAAGGCCAGAATATGGGTTGTAGGAGACATACGGCTGGGACCAAGATTGCCGCTGACAATACCAGCGGCTACTACAGCAAGAACGCCGCTGACGTGGAATTGTTCGGCAACAATATAAGAGCCAAAAGCAAGCACGCTGGTAAGTGTGGTTTCTATCAATGGGTTATCAATCATGCTGATGGCCAATGAAATCAGCAGACCTAAAATGAGACCGATAATAATGCCTCCGCCAGAGACTAAAAAAAAGTTTAATATACTATCTGTCAAATTAAAATAACCGGTTACAGCAATGGCAACCATCAAGTTAAAAACAACGATCGCGGTGCCGTCATTAAAAAGACTTTCGCCTTCAATTAATAGTTGGAGGCGCTTGGGCACTCCGAGAGACCGGAACAACGCTACAACCGCTACAGGATCGGTTGCCGCTATGAGTGAGCCAAATAGAAGAGCGGTGACAAGAGAAAAATTGGTTCCCCAATAGAGAACGCCACCCACCAGGAAAGTGGTTAGCAAGACACCAGGAATTGCCAGGCTCAAAATAGGCGCCAGATCGCGGAGGAGGTCCTTTGCTTTTACCTGAAAAGCAGCTTCGTAAATCAGCGGTGGAACGAGCAACCCCAGGAAAAGTTGGGGACTGACATTGATATCTTGCTGCCCAAAAAATGCCAAAACCAAGCCTATCAATACCAGGCCAGTTGTATATGGTACACGTAAGCGATCTGTGACAATGCCTACCAGGGAGGCAATGAGCAATAAACCAATAGCAATTTCAATTTGCAGAATTATATTTGATTCTTCATCAGCATTAGAATCTTGACTGGTTGTATTTGCAGAGATCGAAGAAGTATTTTCGGAAAAGCTATCACATCCCGTAATGGCAGTGATGATCAGAAGAGAAATGATAAAAAAGATTAGGATGGAGTGTGAAATTTTCTTGTTTTTGATGAGTGCCATATAATGTCAACCCCATATATATTTCTATTGTGTGATCAGCATGAATATTTCTACTGATTTTCCCAAATTGAAGCTTGAAAAACTTCAGTTAAGAAAATTTCACGTTCGCTGGGTGTCATCAGTCGTGGACGGGCGTTGTCAACAAACTGCAGAGTAATTAGTCGGGTGTTGATATATGATCCGTCATAAAAATAATGGAGATCAATAAAGGATTTGTCCTTATTGACATGTTCAGCGGAATTATACTGTGCCAGGTACCATTGGTCAAAGAATAGATTTCCCAGTCCGTAATGAATTAAAGATGTTCCAGTGAGTTCTATCGCTTGCGGATGGTGAGCCTGGCTGCCGCTGACGATCACAGCGCCTGCGTCGGAAAGGCGGCGAAAATCCCATTGCTGGATGGCAACAGGTGCAAAGCTGTCAATTTCTTCATGCTGCATAGTGGCAATCACTAGAAAACCTTGTTCTTGTAGGCGGGAAATTTCTGCTAACATCCATTCAAAATTACATCGGGAAGCTCCGGGATTTGTGTCTGAAGCTGTAGCGTAGCGGTCATGTACTTTACCGTTACAGCCAATAAATGCAAATTGATTACCGTTATGCTCTATGAATACGGGCTTTAAACCTTCGGTTAAAGTTTCTCCTCCACCATAAGTCAGCCAATTTCGATCATGATAGAGATCGAGGGAGTGAAGCATAGCATCCGGACCCCAATCTCCGAAATGGTCGCCGCTGAGTTCAACGATATCTGTGCCTAAAACTTCAAGAAGTTGGATGTATTCGTCCTTGCTGCAAAAATAAAGCGACGGTTGATTAGAATCCGGTGTGGGACAGTCTTCAGCAAAAGGAACTTCGTTGCTGATGTGGGTAATGTCCGCGGTTTCGAGTATGGAGTGGATATTTTCTGCCGGGTAAAGTAACCCCTTTTCTTCCATGATGGAAGCTGTGTCTCGCACGAGGGCAGTTACACCGGTTAATGCAATATTTGTCAGTTTGGTACGGTCAAAATTAGTAACCAGATTCCCAAGAGGCAAGGGAGCGAGGGGGTCAGGCCACGAGGACAAGTGAATTGGGAGTGTGAGGTTATACTGATCCGGGATGAAGTCGGGGCTTAGCGGATTTTGACCATCCAAAGAGAGGACTTTCCAATTTGGATTTAATTGTTCAAAAGGGATTACTGCAATTGACTCTGGCGCAGACCAGAGAGTAGTAAGAATTAAATCTGTTTCCAGTACTCTTAAAGCGCCGGGATCAGGCTCGCCCCAGAGCAGGGTGAGTGCATATTTTGTTTCTTCGGTCAATGATAGTTCAATGACTGAAGGAGAAGAAGAAATTCCAGTTTGCCAGAACGTTAGTAAGTCCGATGAATTCAGGTCCTCAATAAGAGAAGGGAAAGGAGATACAAGCAGGTATGTCCAAGTACCGAAAGGAATACCGTTTTTTACAGAAATTGTAATTGAAGCATCTTGTTGATCATGCAATACTGCAAACTGAGGGGAAAAAACAAAAAAATCATGAATTGCTGCAGGAAAATTAGGATCTACCCAAATTGAATAGGGGATCGGGGGCAGATCCGGGGTTGCGGTGGAGGACAGATCAATGGGGATGTCTGAGTGAACAGTCGGAGTAGCAGGGTCTGGCGATTGAAGCAGGGAAGGAGAATCCGGTTGTAATCCACACCCATTAATTAAAAAAAGTAACGGAATAAAAATAACAAACACTTTGCTGCGTATAGACATTAACTTACTTGCCTGCGAGGGAAATAAGATCATTATTTAAGGATGTCCTTCTCCTGGTGGTAGGCTGCATATGATAGGTTGAATGTCATAAGTCAGGTATATGATTGGCAAATTTCGTAAAGCTGCTGAGATTTTAGTAAATCGCTGCCATAAGGACAGTAGGTTTCTTTTTGATGCTCAAAATACTTTCCCGTGATATTATGGACACTTTTAGAGGCAGCAAGCCAGACGGGTGTTTTTGCTCCCTCGTCTGGAGATTGGCTGCCGCCAAAGCCCAGGCTGTTGCTTAAGGAAGAATTTACATCTCCTGGATGACAGGCATTGACTGTGACACCAGCGCGATCAAAGTTTCGAGCAAAGATTGGGGTTAGCATCCGATCGGCTTGTTTAGATTGACGATATGACGTGTGATTGTGATAACTGCGAATTTTAAATTCAAGATCTTCCAGGTCCAGCCCACCTGCCCAATAACTGGCAACATTAACAACCCGTGCTGGAGAAGAATCAATTAAAATTGGCGAAAAGAACTCCGTCATCCAGAAATAACCCAGTACATTTGTGGCGAATTGCAGTTCAATCCTTTCGGTTGTTTCCCTGCGATTTGGGGGAGATATTGCAGCGTTGTTGACCAATATGTGCAATGGTCCAGTCCAGGAAGCTGCCAGAGATTGAATGGACATTCGCTTAGAGAGATCTGCAATTACAAAATGTACATTATTGTTTCCGGTTTTCTTTTTAATTTCAGCAACGGTCTGAGAACTTTTTTCTGGATTACGGGTTATTAAAACAACATGATAACCTTGTGCTGCTAATTGTGCAGCAATAGCATTGCCAATTGCGCCGGTCGCTCCAGTTACAGCGGCAAATTTATTTGAACCTGGGGACGCAGACATAAAATCTCCCAAAAAGAATAATTAAGGTAGTTTAGCTTAAGGGTACTTGTGCGTCAATGCGACTGCCTTTGATAGAAAGGAAAAATGGGTTAAAGGTATAATGGGAAAAACACAAATAATATATATTTATACGAATAAACAGCAGCTGAGTTCCTGATTAAAAAAAGCTATGGATATTTCCAAGTATATTGAAAACTTGTCAGACAAATATTCCCAGGTGGACAAAGAGCTCTTGCAGCGCGCTCTTGACTTTGCAGAAAAGGCGCATAAAAAACAAAAGAGGGCATCTGGAGAACCTTATATTAATCATTGTAAAGCAGTTGCTTCTATTCTGGCTGAGATGCATGTGCCACCGGCAGTTGTCGCTGCAGGGCTTTTGCACGATACAGTGGAAGATACCGGGATTGATTTCAAGGATCTTAAGAGAGAATTTGGAAAAGAGATATATAACCTGGTCCAGGCTGTTACAAAGTTAGGATCCTTGCCAAGAGTATCAAAAAATACTGAAGATAGACAAGCAGCTGCTAGTGATAAGAAGAAGGGTAAATCCGGCGTGGTAAACGACCCAAGTCTCTGGCGGGCTGAACTTGCCTCGGAAAACCTGAAAAAAACATTTCTCGCGATGGCCGATGATCCCAGGGTAGTTTTAATCAAGTTGGCCGACCGGCTGCATAATATGAGGACATTGGGATACCTTCCTGAAGAAAAACAAAAAAGGATTGCTCAGGAAACAATGGATCTTTTTGCACCATTGGCAAGCCGAATTGGTATCTGGCAGATGAAATGGGATCTTGAGGATCTTTCATTCAGGTATTTAGAAGAAGAGATCTACCACGATATTGCCAGGCAGCTCGATGAAAGGCGTTCTGAACGCGAGCGAAAGATGCGTAAAATTATCAATCAGATAACAGGGATAATGAAGAAAGCCGGGATGCAGACTGAAGTAACTGGCCGGCCTAAACATATTTACTCAATATATCGGAAGATGAAGAGAAAAAAAATTCCCTTTAGCGAGCTCTCAGATATCAGAGGAGTGAGAATAATTGTACCTTCAGAAGAAGAATGTTATGCGGCGGTTGGAATAATTCACATGCATTGGCGTCCTCTCCAAGGTGAATTCGATGATTATATCGCCGCCCCAAAACCTAGTTTGTATCAATCGATTCATACTTCTGTTATTTACGAAGACGGAGAAACGCTGGAAATACAAATAAGAACCCCGGAAATGCACAGCAAAGCTGAATACGGTATTGCAGCTCATTGGCGATATAAAGAGGGCCAGAAAAGAGATAAAGATTTTGAACAAAGGGTTGCTTACTTGCGCCAGATGCTAGAGTGGCAGCAAGATGTAGAATCGGCACAAGAATTTGTGGATGGTTTGAAAAATGAAGTATTTGGTGACAGGGTTTATGCCTTTACACCAAGGGGAGATATTATAGATTTGCCGGTTGGTGCCACACCTATTGATTTTGCTTATAACATTCACACTGAAGTTGGGCATAGATGCCGGGGAGCTAAAGTAAACAGCCGATTGGTATCCCTTGATCATAAACTGGCAACGGGGGATCAGGTTGAGATTCTGACTGCAAAACGAGGTGGACCTAGCCGTGATTGGCTAAACGAAAATTTGGAATTGGTTAAGACTAAATCTGCTAAAAGTAAAATAAGACGATGGTTTAAGCAGCAGGAAAAAGAACAGAATGTAGAAAGCGGATTGTCTTTATTGGAAAAGGAAATTTCCAGGCTTGATTTAGGGAAAGATATAGAGTACGAAGCCCTGGCTAAGTCGTTTAATTACGAAGCTGCGGAGGATTTATTCGCGGCGATAGGCTGCGGTGATATTTCTATCGGAAGGGTCGTGCATGCGTTGATCATTGTTAAAGAAGGAGATACCACTGGATTCAGCGCTCAATTCCAAGAGGAAATTAGCCGCGAAACTTCCGGCGATATAGCTGTTGTTGGTTTGAGAGGAGTTAAGAATCAATTGGCTGGTTGCTGCAATCCGACGCCGGGAGATGAGATAATCGGCTTTATCACACGAGGAAGGGGTGCTACCATTCATCGGAAAGACTGTGTAAATGTATTGAATGCCAGAGATAAGGAAAGGTTGGTAGAAGTATCCTGGGGTTCTCCGGTGAGGACATTTCCGGTTCCTATCATTATCAAAGCTTATGATCGCGATGGATTAACTAAAGATATCGCTACCGTGTTATCTAATAACAATGTGAGGTTGAGCGAACTGAGGGTGGATGTGGATGAAAATCAAGGGGAGGCGAGCTTCAATCTGGTTTTAGGCGTAAGGAATGTGTTGGAACTGCAGCGCATATTGGATTTACTGGAGAGAATCAATAACGTATATGAAGCCAGGCGAATTCGATCTATTTGATTTCTGTAGATGATAAATCAATGAAAGGGATTGTGAAAGTCACTCATTTAACCTGGGACCAAAAATATCTTGAGGGTGATCACCTTGATGATTAAACAGCTCTCTAGAAAGATCAGCGGTACGAAAGCGCAGAAGTTGTAAATACAATACGATCGTAAAAAATTTATAACCGCCAGAAAATCAGACGCAGAGCTGTTCCAGGATCGCCAGCGCTTCCATTTTTCCGCCATACCCTTTTTCTCCTCCGGGACCAACGCAGGAGGGACAACCTTCCAGGCACGAACAGGCACGGACTAGATCAAAAGCTGTTTCTAGAAGTTCTTTTTCCCTATCGTAGAGGCTTTTACCGAATCCTATCCCTGCAGGAATTTGCTCATGGATCAGCACAATCGGTCTTCCATTACCAAGAGGGGAATTAAAATCTGTGTGAACGCCAAGATCTCCTGGATCACACATTAAAAACAAAGGAGACAGACTGTGGAGAACATATCCAAGACCCCTTATCCCGCTATTTACCCGGACTACTGACTCTGCTCGGTTGTGACAGCGGGAGCAAAGGGTGATTAAGTTATCGATCTGATTGGCTTCTTCAAATGACGGAAAGCTGCGCAGTGGTTTTTTATGGTGGACATGCAGCCGATCGATATCTCCGCTTTTGCCGCATACTTGGCAGGTATTTTCGTCGCGTTGAAGGATGGTTTTTCTAAGAGTTGACCAGCCTGGTCCATATTCATTAGGACCGCTAGACCACAACTCAAGATCCCTTAAAGCTGCTTCTGTTTCCCTGGATAGCGTGATCCAGAAACCTGTGGTTTTTAATGATGTGGAAGGCAAATCGAGGCTTTCCCGTCCAAGAACTTCGTATTGTGACCATTTAATTTTCTTATATCCAGAAACCTGGGTTGTTACAGTGATTTCTCCCAGGGATTTTTCTGAAACCCCTAGATAACATTTTTCTAGTAATTTATCGACGGTGAAAGATGTTTGACGTTCTGGTTCTGTGAAATAGTCAGGGATAATTGGCGACAGACTGGCAATATTAGTCTCAAGATTTAGATTATCGACATGGAAACTTTCACCTTGGTGCAAATAGATTGCTCCTGGATGTACCATCCAATAAGCGCTATCTTTATCAATAATTCCCAGGACACTGGTTTTATCGACTGAATTGATAAGCTTAAGCGTTACCTGCTGATTGGAAGCTGTGCGAAGAGAAAAACTTGCTGCGGGATAAGAATCCTTCATCCAGAAATACTTGTTTTGTGACTGATGCAGAATTCCGGATTGGTGCAGGAATTCCAGAAGCTCCTTGGTTTCAGAGAGAGTGAAATTCCCGAAATGATCACCGTCCTCGAAGGGAAGTTCATAGGCAGCGCATTGAATGTGGTTAAGCACAATCAGTAGATTATCCGGATCGATCAACGCAGATTCTGGATTCGAGTTGAAAAGGTATTCTGGAAAAAGAGCTAAATATTGATCCAGAGGACTGGAAGATGCTACCAGGAGGGAGAGAGATGGGTTATCGGCACGACCAGATCGACCAGCTTGCTGCCAGGCTCCTGCAATCGAGCCTGGATATCCTGTAATAATTGCTGCATCCAGACCACCAATATCAATTCCTAATTCCAACGCGGTTGTTGCAGCAACAGCTCTGATCTGTCCTGACCGAAGACTAGCTTCAATTTCACGTCTCTGCGATGGAAGATATCCACTCCGGTAAGCACATATGGAATCTGGTGGTAAGGAACTTTTATCCCGCAAATTTGTAAGCATAAATTCAACGGATTTTCTGGAGCGGCCAAACAATATGGTTTGATAACCGGCGTTGATTATTTCTAATGCCAAACGAACACTTTCACGCTGCATACCCACCCGTAATCCCAATGAGTCATTTATGATAGGAGGATTGAAAATCAAGAAATGCTTTTCTCCCCGGGAGGAATAGTCCTTATCAATAAGTTTTACCTTCTCCTCAATTAAGGCTTCGGCATGGGCAAGTGGATTTCCGATAGTAGCGGAAGTGAGAAGAAACTGAGGTGAGGAACCATAGTGATTTGCCACACGTTTTAAACGCCTGATGACATTAGTAACGTGAGAACCAAATACGCCACGGTAAGTATGCATTTCGTCCAGGACTACATAATGGAGATTGGAAAAGAAGCTTTCCCAGTGAGTATGGTAGGGCAGTATGCCAAGATGGAGCATGTCCGGGTTGCTAACGATAATTTGAGACGATCTACGTATCTCAGCACGATGGCTGGAGGGAGTATCGCCATCGTAAGCAGCAGCTGTGACAACAGAGAAGGCTTCTAGCGCATCAAGCTGATCGTGAGCCAGTGCTTTAGTGGGATAGAGGAACAAAGCCCGCCTGGAGCCGTTTTCAAGCAAGTTGTGGAGGATTGGCAGCATATAGGATAGGGTTTTTCCACTGGCAGTTCCGGTGACTTGTGCGATATTGTATCCTGATTGGACCTCTTGCCATGCCTGGAGTTGATGTAGATAGAGATATTGGATACCCTGTGAGATAAGGTGAGATTTTAATCTCTGATCAAGATTTGTGGGAAGTTCAGCATATTCTGGTTCGCGCTTTGGGAATACCTGCCAGGCTGATAGATTAGGAGCGATCGAGGGGTCTGATTTCCATTTATTAAGGAAAGAAGTGAGTGACATTAGATGCTGGGGTTTGCTAATCTATTCCTGCCAAAGAAATTGAAAGATGGTTAAGGAAATAAGCTGGAATCGGAATTACAAATGGGTATAAAAAATCTAGATGTATGGATGTTAGCAAATGCCGACCTTTAGCTAGCCGCTTGTTGTAACCAGGGAGGGAGAGCCGTATTCCAAAGCCATATCTTGTCTGAATTGTTGAGTATAAAGACGGTAATAGAGACCCTTTAATTTTAGAAGCTCCGCGTGTGATCCCATCTCCGAAATAGTGCCATCTTTGATAAAAAGAATTCTATCAGCTTGTCTGATTGTAGATAACCGGTGGGCGATAACAAAACTGGTCCGATTAGTCATTAGATTTTCCATTCCGTGTTGAATTCGTTCCTCGGTGATGGTATCAACAGAACTGGTAGCTTCATCCATAATGAAGATGTCGGGTTTCCTCAATACTGCACGTGAAAGGCTGACCAATTGTTTTTGACCAACTGAAAGTAGGTTTCCTCCCTCGCCAACTTCTTCCTGGTAGCCATTGTCAAGTGTGGAAATAAAATCGTGAGCGCCAGAAAGTTTAGCTGCGCTGATGATTTCCTCAGAAGTGGCCTTGAGGTTGCCGTAGCGGATGTTATCTTCGATAGAGCCAGAAAACAAGTGAGGCGCTTGAAGAACGATACCGATTTTTGATTGAATTGCATTGAGCGTAAAATCAGTATAATCTTTATTGTTTATCAGTATTCTTCCTCCGCGAGGTTCAAAAAAGCGGCAGAGCAAGTTGACAATGGTTGATTTTCCTCCACCTGTTGGCCCCACCAGGGCAATAGTCTCACCCTGAGAAACATGCAAGTTGAAGTCCTGCAGGACTATATCGCCATCTTCGTAGGAAAAAAAGACATGATCAAAATTTATTTCACCCTGCAAGGAATCAACGGAGATAGCATCGGGTTTGTTATAAATATCAGGTTCAGAATCGAGTAAGGAGAAGATCCTTTCTGCAGAGGCGATTGATCGCTGCATTTCTGCGTAAACTCTGGCAAGATCTTGAATGGGCCAAATCATAAAGGTAATATAGGAGATGAACGCTTGAATCCCGCCAATCGTAATCCCGCCAATTTCCGCCTGAAGACCTCCATACCAGACAACACTGCCGAGAGCAAAGGAGCTAATGATCATTACTGCTGGTAGAAAAAGAGCGGATAACCAGGCTGCCCGGAAACCAGCCTGATACATTTCATCAGTTAATTCACCAAATTCAGCCATGTTCTGGGCTTCACGACTAAATGCTTTTGTTACCCGGACGCCAGTGATATTTTCATTATAGGAACCAGTAATCTTGGAATTGATTTTCCTGACCTGGCGATATTCAACGATAATTTTTTTCTTGAATTGCGCTGCGACAACAATCAAAACAGGGATTATCGCGAGAACGATTAACCCAAGCCGCCAGTTTATGGTGATCATAAAATAAGTGGCAGTGATGATATTTAAAGATCCCCAGACAATGTCCAGGAACCCCCAGGTAACAAGATCGGCAACTCTTTCAGAATCAGAAGAAACCCGGGACATTAACCACCCAACTGGTGTTTTGTTATAGTAAGAAAGTGACAGCTCCTGCAGGTGGCTGAACATTTTTTTCCGTAAATCGTATTGTACGCGCTCACCAAGGATTCCTGCAAGATAGATAAAACCAAACACAGCTGCAGCTTGAATTATGATTAAGGATCCATAGTGGAGGAGTATTTCCCTCAGGATTATGAAATTCCCAGTGCCAATACCTTCATCAATTATTCGTTTACTCAAGTAAGTAAAATAGGAATCCAGTACTGAGACGATTGCAATTGTGACTACAAATCCAATTACCCAGAGGCTGTAAGGTTTAACCTGGAGAAGTATTCGCTGGACAACTTTCCCAGAAAATGTCCCGGTAAATTCTTCTTCTTCAAAACGATGTGTTTCAGTCATATTGGTTTCTTATTATGTCAACCCAAGTTCTTGTTGAAGAGCATGATCAATTTTTGTTTGAATTTCGAATATTTCTTTATATTTTCCTGGTTGTTTGATGAGAGCAGTGTGCGTACCTTGCTGAATTATTTTGCCATCATCAAGGACCAAAATTAAATCTGATTGCATAAGGCTTTGTATACGGTAGGCAATGATGAATGTTGTTCGGCCAACCATTAGATGATCCAGGGCTTGATGAATTTCAGCTTCTGTTTCAACGTCCACTGAAGAAGTAGCATCATCAAGAACGAGAATTTTTGGATTTTTAAGCAGAGTCCTGGCGATGGCAACCCTTTGTTTCTGTCCGCCTGATAAAGTGACACCTTTTTCACCTACCATGGTATCGTAACCTTTTGGAAAACTCAGGATTACGTCATGAATGGCAGCTGCTTTGCTGGCAGAAACAAGTTCTTCATCGGAGACTTCCCGATCAACACCATAAGAAATGTTTTCACGAATAGAGCGGCTGAACAAAAATGGTTCTTGTTCTACTAATCCGATTTGTTTGCGAAGGAACGCACGTGGATAACGCTTCAGGTCAATGCCGTCCAGGGTCAGTAAGCCACTGGTGTAGTCATAGAAGCGCGGCAATAAATTGATCAATGTGGATTTGCCAGACCCCGGTCCCCCAAGCAGCGCGATCATCTGACCAGGCTTGCAGGTGAAGCTGATTTGATCCAGGACTATCGGATGATTCTCGTAGGAGAAGGACACATTTTGGAATACAAACTCTCCGTTAAAAGAATCGGATTGCGGTATGTGATCTCCTGCTGATAGCGGCTCTCTTTGTTCCTTGATTACCTCTACGATTCTGCCGTATGAGACCAATCCGGTTGACATCTGAACGATCAAGCGGCCCAGATTGCGAATTGGCCAGATAATCCAGAGAATCATGCCGGCGTATGCCAGATAAGTGCCGATTGAAATTTCACCGTTGATAGCCATCGTAGCGCCAAGATAATACCCGAATAGCATTTGTGCGCCGGTAAGGATATCTGAAAATGGCCAGAAAAGAGCGTGCATGGTGAAGAATTTGCGCCCCTTTTGGAATTTTTTTGTATTCTCAATATCAAATTTGTCTTTTTCAAATTGCTGGCGGGCAAAAGCCTTTACTACCCTGACCCCGGTTAGGTTTTCTTGCAGCGTATTGGATAGAACAGCTTCTTGATCCTGATAATCTTCATAAGCAGCGGAAACTTTTCTGAAGAAAATGAGAGATAAAACAATGGTTAGCGGGACAACAATTATCGACAATAATGCCAGGCGCACATTTAGAGAAAGAAGGACAGCCAGATTAACTATAAAAAGAAGTAAAATCCGCCCAAGCCCTATTGCCCGATCTGCAAAAAACAAGCGAACTGCGTCGACATCTGAAGTTGCGCGCTGGATTAATTCCCCGGTTTTGGTTTTATCGTGATAGGAAAATGATAATCGCTGAATATGATCAAAGAGGAAGTTTCGTAATCTTCTAGTGATGCCTTCAGAGGTTTTTGCGGCCAATCTGCCGCTGATGTAGGTAAAAACGCCTTGAAAAGCAGCTAGAACAAAAAACGAGATAGCAATCCAGGGGATGTACTTTCCAACATCATCATCGCTGACAAGCGCGTCAATAAACCTCCCCAGGACGAGATAAGTGCCGGATCGAAATGCTGCAGCGAAACCAAGGCTGAGAGCTGCAAACAAGTAAATACGCTTGAAGCCGCTCATTAACTTCCAGAGTGACTTGAGCTTGTTTTCTGATATTGTTGACCTGATGTCGAACGGTGTTGAATTATTAGACATTTGAATGCTTATTTATTCCTGCTGTCTGTTTCTAAAACCAAAGAGATCTGGTCTGGTTTATCTATAAGCGGCTGAATTCGTCCCTTGGATAATTCTTTAATTGCGTTTTGTAATTCATCATAAGAATTCACGGAAATTGAATATACTAGTTTTACTTTGTCAGTAAAAGCTTCTGTGATTATCTGACCATGGTGCTTGCGAATAGTCCTATCGATAATTTCATAGAGGGCATAAGGGCATTCCAAAGATACATAATGCACCAGGGTCTTTTTTGCTTTTGGTACAGCAGCTATGATTTCTCGAGCAGAATCGCTATAGGCCTTGACTAATCCACCGGTTCCTAGTTTTGTTCCTCCGAAGTAGCGGGTAATTACTAGAACGGCATCACCTAATCCGCTGCCTTTAAGTACGGATAACGCGGGACGGCCAGCGGTACCGGAAGGCTCGCCGTTGTCGTTTGAATGGGAAATCATCGAAGAGCCATGTCCAATGACAAAGACTGGCACATTATGGGACGCGTCAGAATATTTTTTGTTTATTTCTGTAATAAAAACTTTAGCCTCTTCAACCGAGAACGCAGGAGATATTGTAGCAATAAATCGAGAATTCGCCACCCTGGATTCAAGTGAATAACGTGAGGCTGGTACGAAATAATTTTTCATGAGTCACCACTAATTGCCTTCAAGATGAACATCTATTGTACATCAGGCGATAGGTGATGAGAAGACAAAAGTGTGGGTGGATATAATTTTGATGCAGGTTTTCAGAATTTGACGGCTGAATTTAGATAAGAAAATTAAACAAACCAGGAAATTGGATAGGTCAATTGGAGCGCAAAGGATTCTTGATTTGCCAGATTACTTTACCGAGAATATCAGCTGTTGCAATAGGACCAATTTGGCGGCTGTCTAGGCTAAGGGGATGGCTGCCCTTGACCTGAATCTGCTGCAGCCCAGAATTTATTTTGTCTATTTCTTTTATCATCAATCCAAATGATGGATGAGTAAAAACAATGATATCCCCCTCCCTGATGGCACCGAAAAGATAAGAACATTTTCCAATGAGTACATAATCGCCAGCTAAAAAAAGGGTGACAGGCTTTCACCTGCCACCTTGATGATTTTGATCATTAGAGATCGGGGTAAATCATTTCCAGGCCAGGGGCATAAGGGGCCTTTGCTTTTTTTGTCTTTATGTTTTTTGTTGACCAAAAAATTTCCGCAAATTGGTTAATGGCGTCCACAAATGCAATTCCGTGCTCACGATTGCTTGTTTGCCGGCTTGAGGAACCAAGCTGCATAATCTTATGGACAAGCTCCGGGAGTTCCGGATGTTTTTCGATATGAGTATCTTTAATGTAATCTCCCCAAATCACACGGATTTCGTGTTTCGCTTTTTCGGCGTGTTCTTCCTTGACATCTATGTAACGTGAGAGAGTATTGTGGTACTCTAATCTACCTTTTTCTTCCCCTTGCTCAAGGGCAGTCATCAGATCCATCATGCGGACAACTGTGAGGGCGTCAATTTGTGCCGGGGCAGGGTCGTAAATACCACAAGGGACATCGCAATGGGCTTTGGCTTCAGGAAATAAAAGATGTTTGTCAACGGATTGGATAAATTTGTAAAACATGAGAATCTCCTTTAATTAACTAATTCACTACAAAGAATTTTACCCTCTACAAAGCAACTAATTTGTTATAGCTTTATTAAAAATTATTGCAGGGGTCAAACAATTAGTGTACTTCACCTTCAACTTGACCTTCAACACGAGAGCCCCAGGGATATACTTCAGTTCCGAGGGCTGCTTCCCTGATGGCTGGATCATCAGCCAGGAAACCCCGAAAATGATCCGGCAGTTGAGCTGCTATTGCTTTCATCAGCTCTAACCCGATTTGGTTAAGCTGCTCTCTCCGTTCCCTGCCGCGGCCCGAGGTAGAGAACGGACCGACTGGTTTACCAATTTTTACCACAGTAGGCGGTCTTTTGCCGAGTTGGAGGGGAAAGATTGAATTTAAACCATAAATACCCAGGGGGAGAACCTTGGCTCCGGTCTGAGAAGCCAGATAAGATGCCCCGGGGCGGGCAGGACGTAGAACCTCTGCCCAACTACCTCCTTCGGGCATGATTCCAAGCACACCATTCTGGTTAAGGATTTCTTCAGCGGCTCTTAGTGCATAGCGTGATCCTGTTCCCCGAAAAACCGGATAATAACCCCATAACTGAGGAATGAATTGAACAATTTTGGGAGCATGAGGAAATTCTGCCCCGCCAACAAATTCAATTGAATATGGCAGTGAACTTATTAACGCGACCGGATCAATAAAACTGAAATGGTTAGCTATTACCAGCAAGGGACCGGATGCTGGTAGATTTTCTTCACCTTCTATGCGGAAATCACTAAGCAAAGACAAGGAAGCTTTTGCCAGGGTTTTGAGCAAACCGCGAATGATTAAACGGCGGGGGTATTTTATGGTCTGGTTCATGATTCAACGTATTTTTTTGTAGGGTCTTTTACGCCCAGGAGGATTATTAACCCAACGAGCAAGAAGACCGCGATTGATGCTATTGCATATCTATGACCGAATTGTAAAGCCCGAATTTCAGCATACCCCTGATTCTGGAAATAGAAGGCAACTTTCACAGCTATGATGGTGTATATGCCTGGACCGATGAAGGATGAAGTTCTTCCAGTAACTGCAAAAAAGCCATAAAATTCTGCACTTTTGCCTTCAGGAGCGAAGTAACCTACAAGCGCACGACTAACGGATTGGACTCCAGTGAGAGCAAAACCAGCCAGTGCGCCTATGATATAGAAGTGGGTTAAATTTTGTGCGAGAAGCATACTGAGGACAACAGCGGTCATCATCGCAATGGAGTAAATCAGAGAAAGTTTAAAACCAATCTTGGTACCAGCGATTCCTGCTGCATAAGCACCTAGAACACTGGTCACCTGAACAACGATCATAAATATTATAAGCTGCTCCTGTTCCATTCCGAATAAAACACCCCCAATGATGGCTGCGAAATTTAATGCCATCAGGATCCCGTCATTATATATAAAAAAGGCGATGACAAACCGGACGAAATCTTTGAAATCAGCCAAAGACCTGGCAGTCTCGACGATTCTGCTAAAAGCTATTGAGAGATAAGTTTCACTTTCTGGAAGATCTTTAGCAATGGATTTCTCTTTGATCCAAAGGAACGTGGGAATTGTTGCGATTGCAAAATATAGTGATGTGAACACAAAAGAAAGACGAACAACGAGTGAGCCGCCAATGAGTTTAATTGGAATAAGTAAAATCAGGAGGCAAAGAATACCGCCAAAAGAACCAATTGCCCATCCATTACCGGATACGCGGCCCATGTCCTCCGGTTCAGCAATCTCGGGAAGCAGCGAGTTATAAAAAACTTGACTGGAGCGGTATCCAATTTCAGCAAGGATAAAAAAGAGCATACCAATTTCAATGTCACCTTTTTGCACGAAGAAAAGAAGTCCGGTAAATAACCAGGTAATTGACGAAAATATAAGGAGAAAACGCTTCTTGGTGGCAGAAAAATCAGCTATAGTACCCAGTATTGGGGAGATTATCGCCACAACGATCATCGCTATTGTAAGAGATGTGCCCCAATAGCCGGTTCCCTCTGTTCCGCCTACGACCTCATCGTGGAAATAGATGGCGTATACTGCCAACAGAATGACAGCAGCGTAAGCTGAATTGCCGAAATCGTATAGGTACCAGGCAAGATGCTCTCTATTTGTGGCCTTGATTTTTGAAATAATAGACATTGGTACTCCTTAATCTGGCAAGAATAATAAATACTGGATAAAAAAATCGCTAACTGATTTATTTTTGCTGATTAGATTTATCTTCCCTTCTTTGCAGCAGAGATCGGATCCTGGTGTGTTTTTCACGAGTTAATGGATAAAATCAGGCGATGATGATCGAACTTAATAAGAGAACAGCTCCGAATGGACCAGTAAACACTCGGATCGTTTGAATTGTAATAGCGCTCTGCTGGAAAACAGCCGCACCTTCAGGTGGAGTTTGATAACCGAACCATACCAAAGCCTGCAAAGCGAGGAAAATAGCTACTGCGCCAGTCATTTTGCGAAGGAAATTCTTAGTGCCATAATACACTCCTTCATGGCGCCGGCGAGTTCAAAATTCCTCCCATTCAATAACATCAGGAAATATCGCTTCGGGAAGCACATGGGCAGTGGATATGCTGATTCCCGCCAAAATGGTAAGTATAAGAGCTTGTGGTCCGAGGGGATGCTGGTCATGAAGGTTCCTTTTCAAATAGAGACGATTTGCTTATGTTAACTAAAAACAATTATTTACGTTACAAATCTATCTCATAAACTCGATGTGTTTTGGTCCAATTCATAGAGAAATGGCCCGATTCACCCAAGCTGGCTATATTATCCTCCCGGGTTTGAACGGTTTCGACATGATCGAAATCAAATTCACGGAAAGTTTTTTCAAGTTCTGTGTAAATGACAGCTGTTGAACCAAGCCCGTGGTACTCAGGAAGAATTCCGATACCATTAGTGTCCATATATTTGGTAGTTTTAAATTCACGCCAGATGTGGAACCAACCAAAAGGGAAAAGCCTGCCATTTGTTTTTTGTAAACCCCTGCATATATTTGGGTAGCTAAAAAGAAAGCCGATAATTTGGTCCTCTTTGTAAACTAATTTAATTAATCGAGGGTCAGCAATAGATAACATTCGTTTTGCGATAAGAGCAATTTCGTCTTCAGTGATCGGGCTGAACCCTTCTGAACCCGAAAATGCAGAGTTGTATACTTGGCGCAGTTCAGGGGCAATTGCCAGGAGGTCTTCTTTGGAATCAAATTTCTTTACCCAGAAACCGCTGCGTTCCTTAACCTTTTCAGCAACCCGTTTAACCTTCTCCGACAACCCGATTGTTGTATCCAGATATCCGGAATAATAATCAAATATTTTCTGAAAACCTGCTTGTTTTACCAGCTTGTCGTAATAAGGGAAGTTGTAGGAAATACCTATGGCGGGGATTTGGTCAAATCCTTCGACTAACAAGCCGATTCCGTCTCCTTGAAGGAGTCCTTTTGGTCCATAAACATGATCATGTCCCCGTTCTCTGGCCCAGTTGAAAGCGGCTATAAAAAGCGCATTGGACACTTCGGAATCGTCTATTGAATCAAAGAAATAAAAAAAGGCAGTCTTGAGTTGATTGGTTTTATTGAAGCGGCTATTGGAGATTACCCCAATTCTTCCCAGGGTTTTGCCGCTATTTTCTGCGATAAAAAAATCAGCAGCAGAGTGCTGGTAAAACGGGTAAGATGAACGATCTAAGATGAAGCGTGTGTCTGAACGCATCTGAGGGACCCAGTAGGGATTTTTTCTATAAAGATCAAAGGGCATCTGAATAAATTTTTTAACATCAGTTTTGTTTTCAGTATTAATTAGTCGAACATTCATTCAGGTCCTCCGGATTTCCACAAAACAATAAAAAGATTATACCGTGAACTGAAATAGTTTATTCGAAATCGTACGATCTGCGGGTATTGAGGTTCAAGAGAAGAAACCATCCCCAATTGGACCTTTTGTTAAGTTAGGTAGCACATTTCGGCGATTGCGCATAGGCATTATGGACAATATTATTTATCATTTATGATTAGTTTATGCATAAACTAATCTATTATTAATAGAAAGAATTTATTTAGGGATAAATATATTGTGACATTGTTTCCTAAAGGCAGAAAATTTGTATGAAAAATCTATGGTAAACTGAAAAAGGAGTCATTCGAAACAAGTATCGGATAAATTGGGTGGAAACTGAGCGGGTTAGAGGAGTCAATAGGATGAAATTTCATATCTTGATCATTGACGATAATGCAAAAACATTGGAAGTGCTTAAGCTTTCTTTGGAAAGGGTAGGCTTCCGAGTAACTACGGCTGATTCCTGGGAAACAGTAGAAGACAAAATTAAGATAGGTTACAGGGTAAAAGATCCTTTTGATCTGGTTGTTTTGGACTTGATGATTCCAGTAAGATCTGGATTTGAAATATTGCGTTCGCTGCATGTTGTTTTAGTGCCAATGCCCCCAGTAATTGTATTAAGTGCAATTACTGATGTAAAAAAGAAAGTCGAGGCTCGAGAGTTAGGTGTAGCTAAATACCTTACAAAACCTACCACTCCAGACAGGTTAGTTAGAGCTATCCGGGATGTGTTGATATAGAAAATTAATGGATGTTGTTCTAGCACAAACAATCAAGTATGGGGGAAATTAGAAATTTTTCGTTCTCCTGAAAAATAACGAGCATGGATATAGTTGCAGTATCTGAAACCCCAGATATGAGAAGAATCCTGGTATTTGTGCTGGCATATGATTTTCCGATGTAGCTGAGACTGTTCGTATTATCTTCAATAAATGAATTTACTTCAGCTTGTGAAGGCATTATCAGAGCTGAAGTTGCGACTGTCAATTCTCCAAGAAAAAAATCATCGGAAATCAGACGAAGGGGATGGGTATCGTAATAAACACCCAATTCTATAGACCCGGAAATTTCACCTTGGGGTATTGTAGACCAGTCTTGGAATTTACCCAAAAAGATAGATCGGAGGTCTGTTAATGATAGAGATGTCAGGTTGTTCTCAGGCGAAACGATAACAACAATTTCTTCTTTTCCGATAACAAAGGAGTTGAGTCCGTCTGTATTCAGAGCTGGATACAGAGCAGAGTTTCCCTGCCAGATTAAGAGATTAAACTCGGCAGGCTCAGGATATGGTTCCGAGTAAGTGATTGTCTGTAATGATCCACCAGGGATAATTTTGGCACAATTGAGAATTATAGATGCAGTCTGGCTGTTTTAAGAAGCTGATAAGCCTATCAGGAAAACCTCAGGAGTCCCAGATAAAGGGAAGATATCATCAGCCTGGCAACCGCCAATTAGGAGAAATGAGAGCAAGCTAAGGAATAAACTAAGTTGTTTCATTGAAATATGATTAAAGTGATAACAATATCAAAAAAATCAATCCAATTACAGCGCAATATACAGCAAAGAGGTAGAGAGATTTTTTAGAGAGGTAAGATATAAACCAGCGGATTGCCAGGTAGCCAACCAGAGCAGCAGTAATGAAACCAGCAAGGTAGATTGGCAGCTTGGAAAGCAGATCGGGAGCTGTTAGCAGGTCTGAAATAGCAAGAACTCCCGCTGCAGACATCACCGGCACAGCCATTAGGAATGAAAATCTGGCTGAGGACTCTCGGTTAAAACCGCGAAGCATACCGCCGGAAATCGTCGATCCAGAACGGGAAATGCCCGGGAACAAGGCAAAAATCTGGAAGAACCCTATCCAGAGAACATCAAGCCAGCTAGCTGAATCGAGAGACCTGGTGCGGGAACCAAAAAATTCGGCAATAAACAAAAAGACACTTGTAAAAATTAGGAAGATAGCTGCTGCTTTTGGATTGCTAAAGGCATTTTCAAATATGTCTTTGAAGAATATTGCTGCTAACCCGGCTGGTATCGTGGCAAGAATTAGATACCAGCCCAAACGGGAATAAAGGTCGAATAAAGGTTTTCGGCTTACGATTCCGCTAAACATAGATTTTATGATCTGGAGCAAATCTTTCCAATAATAAATTATCACAGCTGTAAGCGTGGCTACCTGGACTAAAACATCAAAAATAAATGCTTCCTGGAGAGGGATATCCCAACCAAAAACGTAGGGGGCTAAAACTAAATGCCCTGAACTGGATATGGGTAAAAATTCTGAGGCGCCCTGGATAATTCCTAGGATGATTGATTGCATTAAGGTCATAATGAACTTCCATTGTTTTCCGCGTTTTCTAAATAATTCTTTGTAAATTCGCCAACAGTTCCATACATAATTGCAGAACGCATCTCTGATGTCAGGTCAATCAGGACATGGAGATTATGAATAGATAATAAAATTGGCGCCAGCATCTCATTTGATTTTACAAGATGGCGGAGATAAGACCTTGAAAAATTCTGGCATGTGTAACAAGAACAATCTTCAACAAGCGGCTTTGGATCTTTTTCGTATATTTTTTTCGAGATATTGATCCGTCCATATCTAGTAAATGCTGCTTTGTGCCTTGCCAACCTGGTGGGATTAACACAATCAAATAAATCGATCCCTCGCGAAACTCCTTGAACGATATCCAGAGGTGTGCCGACACCCATTAGATAGCGAGGTTTATTCTCTGGGAGGTGCTTTGTGACCAATTCAATTATTTCCAGCATTTCAGATTTTTTTTCACCAACGGACAAACCTCCAATAGCATTGCCGGGGAAATCTAGTTCTGCAATATACTGAGCTGATTGAACGCGAAGATCAGGAAATATACCGCCCTGAACAATGCCAAAAAGGGCTTGGTCTTTACGGGTATGGGCGTCTTGACAGCGCTTAGCCCATTCATGTGTTCTGTAAAGAGCAGACTCATTATAAGAGCGGTCATAGGGCTCCGGACATTCATCAAAACACATAATGATATCAGCCCCCAGGAGCTCCTGAATTTTGACAGCCTTTTCTGGCGTAAAGAGGTGTGTTGAACCATCAATATGACTTTGGAAGGTTACTCCCTGGTCGTCGATATCATTGATTTCGCCGAGGGAAAAGACCTGAAAACCACCAGAGTCTGTAAGAATGGGTTTTTCCCAGTTCATAAATCTGTGTAAACCACCCATATCAGCTATTACCTCGGCACCTGGTCGCAGATAAAGGTGGTAAGTATTGGCAAGAAGAATTTGGGCGTTTATCTCATGTAATTGAGCGGGAGTAACACCCTTAACCGCTGCCTGGGTCCC
The DNA here is from genome assembly GCA_049644685.1 of Anaerolineales bacterium. GTDB lineage: Bacteria > Chloroflexota > Anaerolineae > Anaerolineales > UBA11858 > B10-G9. The sequence goes on along the minus strand of JBARSJ010000203.1, from coordinate 46,337 downwards.
AACAGGAGCAAATGTTGGGGTAAGTATGGGGCCATGGGCTGTTGTAAATGTGCCTGCTCGGGCTTTACCGTCAACAGCTTGGAGATCAAAAGAAAAATGCTGAGTCATAGCGTGATTATATACTAAATCTTCTACTGGATTTGAGCTTTGTCAAAGAGGATGTTAAAAACCCATCGTGTTATAATAATCCACGTTCTTAGTGGAAAAAATAGTAAATAATTAAAGGAATAAGAGACAATACAAAGGAGTAATATATGGAACGGTTGAATGTACCAGGACCTAAGGCAAAACAGATCGTCGCTGAAGATAGTAAGTTTATCTCAAATTCCTACCCAAGAGCTTATCCTTTTGTGATGGATCATGGAAAGGGAACAGAGGTTTGGGATGTCGACGGGAATCGGTATCTTGATTTCGCTGCCGGAGTCGGTGTCACCGGAACCGGACACAGCCATCCTGAAGTGGTGAAAGCGATAAAAGAACAGGCTGAAAAATTTTTGCACATATCTTCGGATTTCTACCATCCTATTTGGGTAGAACTGGCAAAAAGACTCGACAGTATCGCGCCATTCGACGAAGATGCCGCTTCCTTTATGACTAATTCTGGTACTGAAAGTGTAGAGGCTGCTATTAAGCTTGCCAGATTCCATACCGGGCGATCCCAATTTATCGGATTTTTGGGAGGATTTCATGGACGAACTTACGGTTCCCTGGCTTTTACTGCTAGCAAAGCGGTTTATCGACATGGTTTCTTCCCTCTGATGAATGGGGTAGTTCATGCACCTTATCCTGATCCATTCAGACAAATCCTAAACTCAAAAGAGGGTGAGCCTTACGGCGAAACCGTTGTTCGTTATATAGAAGAACAATTAATCGGCAAGGTAGTCCCGGCTAACGACATCGCTGGAATATTAATTGAACCGATTCAGGGAGAGGGAGGTTATATTGTGCCAGCTGAAGGCTTCTTTCCTGCTCTGAGAAAACTGTGCGATAAACACGGGATTTTGCTGATTGTAGATGAAGTTCAATCCGGTATGGGAAGGACCGGGAAATGGTGGGCGATAGAACATTTTGATGTAATACCAGACATTATCATTACTGCAAAAGGTATTGCATCAGGCATACCGCTGGGTGCAATCATAGCTAAAAAGAGCATTATGACCTGGCCAAAAGGAGCTCATGGTAATACCTACGGCGGAAATCCTGTAGCGTCTGCTGCGGCGATTGCAACTATTGATTTGATAGAAAAGGAATACCTGCAGAACGCGGCAGAAATGGGTCAATATATGATAGGCGCACTGGAAGAAATTAAATCTAGCCATGACAGCATTGGCCAAGTCAGGGGAATTGGATTAATGCTTGGCGTTGATTTTGTGATAGATCACAAATCTAAAAAACATGATGCTGAAATCAGAGACCAGGTAGAGAGGTTGTCATTTGAGCATGGATTAGTTTCGCTGGGCTGCGGTAAAAGCACAATCCGTTTCGCTCCCCCATTGTCCATAACCAAAAGTGAAATAGATGAAGGACTGCAGATTTTTAACCATGCGGTTGGATTGGCAGAAAGAGGAAAATAAAAAACTTAGGGTCAAAGACAGAATCGCAAAGTAGAGTGAATGCTACCTGATCATCGGATCCGACAGAGAGATTATCTGCTTGAAATTACCCGCAGCCTTACTCAAGAATTAAACCTTGATAAGCTGCTTCAGCGGATTTTAGAATTGGCTGCTGAAATGCTGGCGGGGAAGGCTGGGCTAATCGCCTTAAGAGAAGAGCAAGGCGGTTGGGGTATTGGTGCGTCTTATGGTATACAACCAACATTTTTACAATATGTAAAACCCGTCCTGGCTGAAGTTCCGGAAAACGATGAGCAAGCAGGACTTGAATTGCCAGAAGTAAATCGCTTGCTTCAGATGCTCACAAAACGAGCGAGCATGAATTTGCTAACTGGTGTGGGGTTGCCGCTGATATCTGAAAAAAAGGTCATCGGATTGATCTTTATTTTTAGAGGTTATCAGGGAACTTTTTCCCAAAATGATCGGGCGATATTACAAAGTTTTGCTGATCAAGCAGCTATTGCAGTAATAAATGCACAATTGTACACCCAGGTTTACCGCGAAAAGAGCAGGTTGGATGCATTGCTGGATTCAGCTGCGGACGGGATCATAATCATGTCGGCTGACCATAAAATTGAAAAATGCAATCAGGCTTTCGCCAGGATTTTAAGGAAAGATGTCAAAGAAATTGAAGGAGAGGAACACAAACAGATTATCAACTGGGGATCTCGGCAACAGGGCATGACGCTCGAAGAAGCTGAATTAAACGGGTGGCCCCTGACTGCAAAAGCGACTTTATATGTAGAAGGTGACTTGCAACGGACTTCAGGAGAAATGGTACCTGTTGGGATAACATATGCACCGCTGTTATCGGGTGAAGGCCACTTGATAAATATAATTGGATCAGTGAGGGATATCACGCATTTCCGGGAAGCAGATGAAATTAAAAGCGTATTTGTTTCAGTAATAAGTCATGAGCTCAAGACCCCTGTTGCTTTAATAAAAGGATATGTTGGGACGCTGAGGAGAGAGGACGTTTCCTGGGATAGCGAAATTGTGCAAGACAGCCTGGAAGTGATTGAAGAAGAGGCGGATCGGCTGACTGAATTAATTGAAAATTTACTAGACGCGTCTCGCTTACAGGCAGGAAGTTTTAGTTTAAATTTAACGGAAATTAGAATTGATCAGTTAGCAGGGGAAATGGCTGATAGATTCAAAAACCAAACCGATAGCCATAAAATACTGGTTCAGTTTCCAGACGAGTTTCCAGTTATTGTTGGTGATAAAAAAAGATTAGAACAAATATTTTTTAATTTGCTTTCCAATTCAATTAAGTATTCCCCTGAAGGCGGAGACATTTTAATTAGTGGGCAAATCAGGGCGGAGCAAATCATTGTCTGCATACAGGATCAGGGAACAGGTATTTCGCTGGATGATGTTCCCCATATATTTGATAGGTTTTACAGGGCCGATGACGCAGCAAAGAACACTCAGGGAGCGGGGCTAGGTCTATATTTGAGCAGAGCAATAGTTGAAGCGCACAATGGCCGCATGTGGGTTGAACCGCGACCTGATTCTGGGGCGAGAGTTTGTTTTTCTCTGCTCAGGGAAAAGAAATTTAATGAAAAATTATTGGAAGATAATAGAAATTTATAACTGAGATGATGGAGTTATTATGCCTAAAATTCAAACGAGATGTCCAAATTGCCAACAACCCCTGGTCGCTGAAATACAGCAGGTGATAGATGGAGGAAGAAATCCTCAACATAAAGAGTTAATTCTATCCGGTGGATTGAATATCGCACAATGCCATGTATGTGGATTTCAAGGACAACTACCAGTGCCTATGGTTTACCATGATACGGAAAAAGAAATTCTCTATACATTTTCACCACCAGATGTTAGTAAAACTATGGAAGAAAAAGAGGGCGCATTGGCCCCGCTGCTGAAAAATATAGTTGACAATCTTGAACCAAAAGAACGAAAAGGATACTTATTTCAGCCAAAAGCCATGTTGACAATGAACAGCCTGATAAAAAACATACTCTTGGAAGACGGCATAACAGAAGAGATGATTGAAAGCCAGCAGGAAAAAGTGAAATTGCTGGACGATTTATTTGTTCAAGATGGTGAGGCATTGACAGAAACAATTAAAAGCAACAATGAACGAATTGACAGAGAATTCTTTGCGCTTTTCGCTGAAATAGCTCAACGGATTATTGCCAACCAGGACGAAAAGGCGATAGCAAAAATCCAATTGATTCAGGAAGTGCTTATGGCAGAAACTGATGTTGGCAAAGAGATATTGACCGAAACGAATGAAATTAAAGCTGCTAGCAAATCCCTGGAAGCTCTGGGAAAAAATCTTACCAGATCGTCCCTATTGGAGTTAATAATTAGCGCGCCGACGAGTGAAAGAGTGCGGGCATTAACAAGTTTAGTGAGACCGGCGATGGACTATGAATTTTTCCAGATGTTTACCGACAAGATCGAAAAATCGGAAGAAGAAGTAAGAAGCGCTTTAATTGAAAAGCGCAACCAAATGTTAAAGTTAACTCAGGAAATTGATCAACAAGTACAAGAGAGAATGAATGCGGCAAAAGAAATAATTAATGAGATTATTGATGGGGAATCCCTGGAAGAATCGCTAATAAAGAATATTGATCATATTGATCAATTATTTGTGCAGACCCTGTCTTCAGAACTGGAAGCTGCAACAAAGGAAAATCTAACTGAGCGCAAAGACAAATTGGAAAATTTAATGCACAAAATTCAGGAACTTACCACTCCTCCAGAATTAAAAATGGTTGACCATTTATTATCAGCCGCTGATGATGAGGGTGAATTAAAGAAACTTCTGGAGGAGATAAAAGATCAAATTAGCCCTCAATTGATTGATTACATGACATCAATTATCACCAATTTCGAAGAGCAGATTAATGCTGCTGAGGGCGATAGCAAAGAAGAGATGGCAGATACATTAAAGCGGCTTAAGACCGTTTATAACGCTGCACTACGCAAATCGATGAAGCTTAAATTAGGCGAGGAATAAAGCTGGATACTGTCCGATGAGGAAGAAGTGCTGTTAGTCAGCTGGTCCCCCGGCGCTGATTGGCGGATTATCGAGTCGGTAACCCTGACCTCTGACTGTTATTATGTAATTGTGCTGGCCATCAAGTTCGGAAATTCGCTCCCTCAAACGCCTGACCAGGGCATCAAGTGCCTGGTCGGTAACTCCAACAGATTCCTGTGAGCCCCAAACGGAATTAATTACTTCTGATCTAGAGATAACCCTGCCGGCGGAATCTAACAGGAGAACCAACAATTTAAATTGCAATAGCGAAAGGGGAGGATCCAGCTCGCGATTCAAAACCCAAGTTCTATGCGAGTCTTTTTCAAGACGGATTCGCCTGAAATAGGAGATGACTGAGGATTCAAAATCACCAGGCGCAAGAGGTACAGTTGCGTCTTGGCCCAGAAAGATAAATTCTTGAGCAAGAGCGATTTGGATGATATCACCGTCTTCCAGGTTTGTGATATCCGCAACAGGTTTTCCATTATGGAATGTGCCGTTTTTACTGCTTAAATCCTCAAGGGCAGGGCCATCCGGAGAAACAAAGATTCGGGCATGTTTTCTAGAAACCTGTTGGTTGGGGATCGTAATTTCACAAGCACCTGTACGCCCAATGGTTATTTCATCGGCAATGTACCAGCGGTATCCGTTTAATGAACCGCCTTGTCCTACAAGAACAGGTTGAGATTGGAGTAGATCAGTCATCATGGATTGGTATCAAATATGATTAGAGAACATCAATTCGATTATAATTCAATTGTTGAAGAAGCGGAATAAATATTTAAATCATACAAAATGAATAGCAATCACAAGAAGAGCGAGATTGTAAAAGAACGCTATAAAATAAAAGAAATTATTGGGCAAGGCGGAATGGGTTGCGTCTACCTTGCAGATGATCTACGCTTATCGGGGAGGCTTTGCGCATTAAAAGCAGTTAATTATGATCGCAATTTACCTGATGATGTAATAAAACAAACCCGGGAACAGTTTAAAAGAGAAGCGACTGTGCTGGCTAGACTTGATCATACTAACCTTCCCAAAGTTTCAGATTTCTTTTCTGATGAAGATAGAGATTACCTGGTGATGGATTATGTTCCGGGGAAAGACCTTAGGGAATTGATGCTTGAAGAAAAGAAAAAAGGTGCTTATTTATCAGAACGCGATGTATTGAACTGGGCAAGTCAAATGTCAGATGCTCTCATTTATTTACATAACCAATCTCCAATTATTCTTCACCGCGATATAAAACCAAGTAATATAAAACTTACGCCGAACGGAATAATTAAGTTAGTTGATTTTGGGTTGGTTAAGATCCTGATATCGGGAGAGAAGACAATAACTGTCGTTCAAGGACACGGCTCGGCATACTATACTCCGCTTGAGCAGTACGGAGGAGATACGGGCCATACAGATCCAAGAAGTGATGTATATTCTTTTGGGGCAACGCTTTATCATCTATTGACAAATAAGGCTCCTTTTGAGGCAAGGCAAAGATTCCTTGAACCAACCAGAGAACTACCCATAAGAGAATTTAATAAAAATATAAGCCCAAGAACTGAAAGGGCAATTAAACTGGCGATGAAAGTTCATCCCGATGAGCGGATTCAGAGCATAAAAGAGTTTAAGGAGGCGCTTCTGGGGGATTGGGATCCCAGACAATATCCAAACGCGGCGATGCCAGCGCCCAGATTGGGGGATTTCGTAAAAGCAACAGAAGAACAGGTGCTCGCCTGGTTGGCAGTTCTCCTTTTGGTGATAAGTATCTTTACAACACTAGTGAATTGATTTTCACTAAGTATTGAATCGTTGATAAAGATAGGCAAACAGCCACCCTGCAAGGGAACCAATGAGGACAGATAATCCAATACTGAGGGTGGAAGTATTGTTTGATATTATCAAAGAAACACCCGGCAAATCTAGTATTAAATAGTTATATACAAATAAACCTGAGATAAAAGCAGAAAAACCCCATTTTATTCCCCAGCGAACGATACCAAGAGTTGCGCCTGCTTGATATGCAATTAAGGAAATTGTGACGATTATTAAGAGTGATATCGTCCACAATCGCCAGGAAGATGGATCATTGGCGGGGGGATCTGGTTGAGTAGGCTCATCAGTTACAGGAAGAAGTTCAGTGGGGGTTTGCGTGGAGTACTGAATTTCATCGTCTGTTGTTACGGCTGTTGCGTTGCCGTTGTTATCCCCGAGAATATTAATCTCAATTGATTGAGATTTGGCGAGGGAACTTTCGGCATGGATGATTATGTGGTTAACGCTTTGAACCAGATAGTTGGTTGAGGCTGATCCTTCAATCGTAGTAACTTGAGGAAGGGATGTAGATTCTCCTTGGGAAGTGATGAAAAAGGTTAAAGGAGTCCCGTCTGGTACAGGGTTGCCGTTGTGGTCAAGAATAACTCCAGCATGAAGTTCAATGAGATCTCCCACATAGTAAACTGGAGATGCGGGAGTCGCAAGAGACGGTTCCTGCGTGGTTGATAGTTCAGGTTTATCTCCAATATAAAGAGGAAAAATTCTGGTTGCATCAGGCGAAGTTGCTGAGATCAAATCGTAGTTTATACCCGGCACAGAGACCGGTAGATTTCCAGTTATTGATGGGAATTCATTAAATAGAATCCTCGCTGCAACATCTAACGAGGATGGCAATTTGTTATATAAACCAAAAAAGGCCGTGATCTTGGAGATATTAGTAGCATCTAAATAATATGGAGCGCCAAGCGCAAAGACAACTAAAATTTTATCGCGCAGAAGGTCTTGGCGTTCGGCCAGGAGTCTAGTGAGAGCAAACGAGTATGGCCGGTCTTCATGAACGTCAAGCATTGTTACGATGATCCAATCAGCATTATAAAGTTCAACAACCATCTCTTCCGTTTCGGCGGGAAAATCAAGCAGAGTGGTTAGATCTTTAAAAGAATAGGAAGATATATTAGCCCTCACGAGTTGGCGACCAGAAAACGGACCATAAAGCTTGATGATTGCATCTTCAAGGGATTTTGATCCCAGGGTAGGTGTTACAGGACAATCTTCGCAAATAGTTGCCTGTTCGGTGTCAGAAAGAATTACAACTCGTTCAGAAGATGCGGGAGGATCCTGAAGGACTATGGCCAGCTCAGATATTGTTGGGTTTATTAATGTTGCACTTTGCCTGGCGACGATTTCTGCTGCATCGCCTTTGCCAATGGCAGACAGGTTGTTTTGAGATGTCAGAACTGCAGAGACAATGAAACTTGAGTAAAGCTCATATTTCAGGGAAAGAATCCTAAGAACAGATTCGTCAACTCTATCAGCAAAGTCTTGATCCTCGGTATATTTCTGAGCAAAAAATTCTAAGGTGGTAATTATTTCATGATTGGGGATCGGTTTATTGTCATCGCCAAAGTTCCCAAGATATAAAATGTCATTGCCGGCGATAAAAGCATCTACGGCTACTCGTCTAATGTTAAAAGATTCGCCTGAGGGATCATATAATTTTTGCAGAGCTTGACTGCCAAGATTGTCGCTAATGATCAAGCCGCCTGATTCCCGCCAGGCACCAAATGGTTCCAGACTCATCAGCAGGTCAAATGCCTGAGGGTCCAGACTAATTGGCCGCGTAGTTGACCGTATATTTCCCTGCAAGCCTTGATAACGAATATGCGAATTGAGCAGGGCGTCGACGGCAGACTCTGGAGAGGACGCATTGCCTGTAACGGAAAAGAAGGGAGCCAGATCTATTTGCTTTAGCTGCTCAAGAGATTTTCTAACGGTTGCAACTTCTTCTTCTGGTAATCTGTCTGAGCTGCCTAGACCTGGGAAATATTTTCCGACAACGGCAATATTATTATGGCTGCCTTTATGCAATCCGCGTATATAAGCCTGACCAAATTTTCCAACCCAGTAAGGATCTCCTCCAAAGGATCGTACGCCTAAATCACTCTTCCCCGGAGACGGATTAGAAATAACATCCAGAGAGGGACCAAACAGCATATTGATGCCTAAGGCTGAAAGCTCCCTTCCGACTTGCTCGCCAACGAGTTCTGAGAGGTCCGCATCCCAGGTCGCCCCCAATGACATTTGACTGGGAATTGGGCTTAAGCCAAAAAGAATCTCTGAGTAATCGGAACGATTGCCTTCTTGAGAAAGCCCAACAAATAAAGGAATGTATGCTGGAGATTGATTTTCGGGTGGAGGTACATCTTGAATCAATCGTCGTGAGTCATCGTATTCCAAAAGTTGCAGGTTATTTACCAAACCCCAACAATCCTCCGGCATCTTGTCTGGGTTTAAGAAATTATCATTATCGCGGTCTAAGATAACACCCCCAATATGATATTTTACGATCAGGTCGTATATGGGAGATGCTGCGCTGGTGTCATTTCCGTTAAATGTAATTAAAAAGAGCTGACCTACTTTTTCTGCAGGTGTCAGGGAAGCCAATTGTGTTTCTGCTTTACCGAGAGGACTATACCCGGAGCTAGCTGCGTATGAAGATCCCAGAGGTGATACCGAGGCGAACAATATACTCGATAGCAGGATGGGAAATAAGCTTTGATGAAGGAAATTCCGTATTTTAATAACAAGCATTTTATTTCTTGTTTAAGGTGATTACTGAGGAGTTCTAAGGCTGTTTGTTCTCATTATAGTAGAGAAAATTCATCCAAGGTTTGTCTGGCAAGTGCCGGATCATCTGTAAAAAAACCATCGATTTTTAGATTAAGGGCAGTATTAATATCTCGAGGATGGTTTAAAGTGTAGGAAAAAACTAATTTCCCCTTTGATTGGAATGATTTAACCCTTCTGGAGTTGAGAGATGAAAAGGATAAGTGGATAGTTTGATGGGCAAAGCGATATATTGAAACATGCCTGAACAAATTAATTGACAGGGAGCTATGAAGCAGTAAACCTTTCTTTGCGCCTGGTAAAAGTTTTTCAATTTTGTGTAAGGCTATTGGATTAAACGAAGATATGAGCACGTGATCTAAGAGTTCGCTATTCTCAATAATTGGGGCAATCATGGCAGGCAGATCATCAAAAGGTGTCATCGAATTTTTAAGTTCAATGTTATAAAATGTGGACGTTCCAAATTTGTCAAATACTTCACTCAGAGTTGGTATCTTTTCATCTGGAAAGGCTGGGCCATAGGCATGTCTGACATTTAGCGTTTTGAGGACATCCAAGCTATGATCCTTTACCAAACCTGAACCATTTGTAGTTCTATCAAGTGTGGAGTCATGGATTACGATCACAGATTTATCTGAGGATAACTGTACATCAAATTCAATAGCATCCGCATCCTGGTCCAGTGCCAATTGGAAGGCGGACATTGTGTTTTCCGGGGCATGCGCACTGGCCCCGCGGTGAGCAATTACTACAGGCCTGGGAAGCAAGTCTAACATCAAATCAGAGGAGGAATAAATATTAAAGATCCACAAAAAACGCATCGGCTGCTTGATCAATTAATTCGCGAGTCATTTCAGGCTTGCAGCCGAGGAATTTTGATATATCCAGGATCTGGTTACAAATTTCTTTGGGGTGTGAGCCCCTGAGATTGCGGCTTGGTTTTATGTACCAATTTTTAATAAGATAGGCAAGGATCTCTTCATTAAAGGGGATATTAGTGGATTCAGCAACTGAAATGAAGATGGACCTATATTCATCAAAGGATGGATCGCCGACGCGGATTTTGTGGCGTAACCGGCGCAAAAAAGCTTCGTCTACAAGATCTTTTGGAGGAAGATTGGTTGAAAATACAATCAACTCATTAAAGGGAACTTCCACTTTGCGTCCGGTGTGAAGCGTCAGGTAATCGATTTGGTTTTCGAGCGGTATTATCCAGCGGTTCAATAAGTCAGTTGGACGAACCTGTTGTCTGCCAAAGTCATCTACGAGCAGCAAGCCGCCAGCGGCCTTTACTTGGAAGGGAGCTTCATAAAACTTGGTAACAGGGTTAAAGACAAGGTCTAAGTCAGTCAAGGTCAATTCCCCACCAACAGTAATAAAGGGTCTTTTGATTCGGATCCAGCGGGGATCCCGGCGCATGCCTGTTTTTAATTGACCCGTGCCAGACTCGGAAACAGCTTTTTCAGGAATGATCTCATGGTTTACTGAATCGTACAATTTGACAACTTGCCCTTCTATATATAGCGCGTAGGGGATATACATGCTCTCGCGCAAGAGCATTGAGCCAATTGCCTTGGCTATACTTGTTTTGCCGTTTCCAGGAGGTCCATAAATAAATACAGACGTGCCTGAGTTTATTGCCGGGCCAACCCGGTTTATGATGTCTTCGGAAAGAACTAGGTCTGACAAGTATGCCCTTAGAGCTCGAGGAGAGACATTAAGTTTACCCAAACTCTGTCTCCGTATCGCATTGTTGTAATCCTCAAGAGTGACGGGCGCGGGTCCAGCGTATTGGCTTCGATCCATGGCTTCACGGGCACGGTTAATTCCCGCCTGAGTAATTCCATACTGGTACGAACCTTCCCCGAGACCCATTGTAGAAGCTTTTACTTCGATGAACTTTTCTCTCTTCAATGATTCAGCAATTTTGTCTACCAGAGATGTGTAGGGTAAACATATTTTTTCAGCCAGTTCATAACCGGTAAGATAGCCTTGGAAATAGAGAATTTTTAATGCTAAATCTTGCAGCCAAAGCCTGGATAACCCAGTATCACTGATCTGGACAATTGGGGTAGGTCCAAATGGTTTTGTGCCTGTGTGTTGAAATTCTGCTTCATGATTGCCAAGTTGTGTCCTAGAAGGATTCATAAAGTAACTCCGGTTCGCGGATAATAGATCATATATACAGTATAATAAGCAAAAATTAACCATCCAAATTATAGCATGCCTTTGGCAGGCTTTGTCAATTATTCCCAGAAATGTAAATATGAAACTATCTGTTATTATCCCAATTTACAACGAAAAAGACACACTTGAGGAGATAATTTCCAGGGTTCAGGCGACGGGAATACCAGATGAAATCGTTCTGGTTGATGATGGATCAACAGATGGAACTATCAATATTGTTAAAAAGTTTCAAGGAAAAGAAGGATTTGCAGTAAGATTACATCATAAAAATCAGGGTAAAGGCGCGGCTGTTCGCAGTGGATTAGAACTTGCGAGGGGAGATGTTCTGCTAATTCAAGACGCAGACCTAGAGTATGATCCGCGCGATTACCCCGCCTTGCTTAAGCCAATCGAAGAAGGCGTAGCCGATGTTGTATATGGATCAAGGTTTCTGGGCGCTTCACGAAGAGTGGCTATGTTCTGGCATATGGTTGCAAACAAATTGTTAACTTTATTTACAAATATTTTGTATAACACCATACTCACTGATATGGAAACAGGATATAAAGTATTTAGAAAGGAAGTGGTTGAAGATATGCCTCTTCATGCAAAGCGATTTGAATTCGAACCTGAATTTACAGCAAAAATACTTAAACGAAATTACCGAATATTTGAAGTTCCTATAACATTTAATCCCAGGGATTATGAAGAAGGAAAAAAAATTGGTCTTCCGGATGCATTTGAAGCGATCTGGGCATTAATTAAATACAGATTCGTTGACTGATAATATGATCAAGCAGGCTTGATGTCCAGGAGCTTTAATTGAAAAGTTTTATTACCTCGGAATTCATTTAAATCGAATTTGTAAACGGCATCAAAGCGGGAGGGTATGAGTTCAGCGATGTACCCGAGACCAAACCCTATCGCGTCCATAGTATAACTTCCGTCTGAGACCTTCATTTTAAGATGCATTTTATCCTGACCGATCGCTTTTATCTGAGAAGCAGTGAGATTTTCAGTAAGAAATACAGCTTCTTGATTCTGACAGCCTGTGGGTTCAAGTTTTTCAAGTTCTGAATATAGTTCAGAATTAAGCTGATCAAGGGATACTTCAGCATCAATGGAAATTGATGGATGGATATCAAGATAGGCAAGTTGTTTTTCTGCAAGAGCCCTCAGCCGCTTAGTTAGATTGATGAGATTGTCATTGGGAATGGTGAACCCAGCGGCAAGAGAATGGCCGTCATAACGGAGCAATAAATCCTTGCTTTGATCAAGGGCGGAGATGATATTAAATTCAGGGATGCTTCGGCAAGATGCAGTTGTAAATTCAGGACCGGTATTTCCAACGATTGAGGGCAAATAATATTTTCTAGTCAAAGATCCTGCTGCGATTCCTGCAACTCCGAGGTGAAAATCAGGATCAATCGCAATAAGTATAAACGGGAGCGGATCGTCCACGGAAACCAGAATTTCCGCCTGACGTTCAAGCTCTCTACTGAGCTTCTTTCTTTTATAATTATGGTTTTCTAAAATCTGGGCCAGTTTGCCGCATTTATTTGGATCAGACGAAAGAAGAAGATCGAGAGGAGTGTCAGCAGAACCAAGCCGACCAGATGCATTCAAACGGGGACCTATCTGGAAGCTGACATCAGAAGCCCGAATTTTGCTTGAGATTAAATTAGCTGCTCCGAGAAGCGAGGAAATTCCCTGGCGCCGTGAGGGATTGAGAGAAGATAGACCCTTGCGCACTAGATATCTATTTTCACCAACAAGAGGGACAATATCAGCAATTGACCCAATTGCTACCAAATCAAGGTAATCTGCGGGGTTAATTTCAGGAAATAGATCACTAAGAGCGGATATTAATTTGTAGGCGACACCGACACCAGCTAGATTTTTATCAGGATAAGGGTCGGAAGGAAGTTTGGGATTTAAAATTATAGCTGCGGAGGGAAGGCGTTTTTCTGGGGTGTGATGATCGGTAATAATCACCTTCATTCCTAAGGAGTTTGCGTACTCAACCTCTTCTACAGAACGGATGCCATTATCAACTGTAATTACTAATCTCGCTCCCTGATTGAAGAAAGAGGACAAGGCTGGTTTATTTAGTCCATAACCTTCAGTTAGTCTGTCGGGAATATAGGGGATTACCTTATCAGAAATTTTTAACAGGGCTAAAGATAACAATGCTGTGCTGGTAATTCCGTCAGCATCATAATCCCCGAAAACAGCGATAAATTCGTGATTTTGGATAGAATCCTGAATTAATTTGCAGGCATAATCTATATGAAGAAGTTGTTGTGTAGAGTACCAATCAGGCTCTTTTGGAAGCAGGAAGGCCACGGAATCTATTTCTGTGAAAAAGTCGCGTTGGTACAAAACTGTGCGGAAAACAGGGGAAAATACGGCAAGTTCGCGATTGACATCATTCGGTATTGGTCTGGGTTTAATCCAATAATAAAGTGGAAGAGTCATCAAAGTTAATTCCCAGCCTGAAGATGAATTAATACAGAAATAAATGGAGACTAATCAGCTGCAATTTCCCGGGACAAAACTAAGGCCCCCAGTAATCCGGAATCGTCGCCAAGTGCAGCTGGCAGTATTTGTAAATTATCAAGATATACATCTGAGATAACAGATTGGGCGACAGATTCTCGAATCGGGTCAAAAAGAAGATCCCCAGCTCTTGATACGCCGCCGCCAATTATTACCAATGAAGTATTAAAAATATGAAGCAGGTCTGCTATTGCCAAACCAATATACTTACCGGCCCGTTCATAAGCAGCGATAGCAAGTTCGTTGCCTGTTTCTGCAGCATCGCTGATATGTTTTGCTGTAAGATCTCCTTCTGGAAAATGGTCAAGAAGGCTTTCGTCTTCCAATCGAGATTTTATCCAGCGTACTATTGCAGGTCCAGATGAAATGGCTTCCAAGTGTCCTTCTTTTCCGCAGGAGCAGACTGGACCTTGAGGGATAACTGACATATGCCCGACTTCCCCCGCGAAACCTGCATTGCCGGTTAATAGTTTATTGTCAATTATGAAACCGCCGCCTATTCCAGTGCTGATTGTGAGGTAAATTAAATTACTGTATCCCTGGCCTGCACCAAATGACCACTCACCATAGGCGGCTAAATTAGCATCATTGTTGATGGCAACGGGAAGGTTAAAAGTTGAATTAAGAAATTCCTGAAGTGGAAAATAGCGCCACTCAGGGATGTTTGGGGGTTCAACTACTATGCCATTTAGTGGGTCAAGTGGGCCAGGACAAGCCGCTGCTATTGATTTAACCTCATAGTCTTCGGGCCAAACAGACTCGATCAGATTAACGAGCCTGTCTTCAATTGGCATTCCCTCGGATCTGGTAGGTATTTGGTTGTAGTGAATTGGCTCATTGCTTTTTGTAGTATACGAACCAGCCCTCATCCGGGAGGCTCCGATGTCGATCGCAATAGTAGATTTCATAAGTAAAAGTATAGCATAATTGAATATCATTGATGGAATGAGGATTTATATACTGAATTCTTAGTGTATAAATAGCAATATTTGTCCAAGCAATTTCAATTAGGCGTTGACGGATTCCTTGTCGCTTGCTATGATTCAAGCGCTGGCAGAAAAAAATAAATAGAGATTATGGATATTATAAAAGAAAAAATAAAAGGTTTGCTGAGATGGCTTCAGCCAGGATTGGGCATCAAACGTTGGATTCTCGCAATTTTATTGGGAACAACAATAATAGCGCTGGGATTGGCTGTGTTTGTAATTGATTTATATAGAAGGGCTCCTGAAACATGGTGGCTGCCTTTAATTTCTTTTGCGTCCCTGAGGGATCTGCCGCGATTGATGCGAGTAATTATTTTCGAAGCGCTGGGAATGGGAATTATTGTTTGGGGGATAATCGGATTAAACAGATCACTCCTGGGTCCGTTTTTAAGGCCTGGTCATACAATAGTTGATAGGCTGGAAAAGCATCAAAGCCGAAAACATGGTCCAAAAATAGTAGCAATCGGGGGAGGACATGGATTGGCAACTTTACTGAGAGGATTAAAAACAGTTTCCCATAATATTTACGCTGTTGTAACAGTGGCAGACGATGGTGGTTCTTCAGGAAGATTACGGGAAAGTTTGGGGATACTACCGCCGGGAGATGTGAGAAACTGTTTGGCAGCCCTTTCAGACAATGAGGATTTATTGGCGCAATTGT
Source organism: Anaerolineales bacterium (assembly GCA_049644685.1). Classification (GTDB taxonomy): domain Bacteria; phylum Chloroflexota; class Anaerolineae; order Anaerolineales; family UBA11858; genus B10-G9. Next base: position 30,722 of record JBARSJ010000203.1, on the reverse strand, counting down.
TTCAGTACAGATTTGCCAATGCTGATGGGAGTTTAAAAGGACATTCGTTCGGGAATTTATTTATCAGTTCGATGGCAGAGGTAACTGGAAGTTTTGAGCAGGCTATTGCCGAATCAGGAAGGGTTCTTGCAGTATCGGGAAGAGTTCTTCCGGCAACACTGGAAAATGTGCAATTAATAGCAGATGTTCGGAAATCAGATAGCAAAGAGATAAACCGGGTGGTAGGAGAAAGCAAAATAACCGAAACTGGAGGCATTATAAAACGGGTTATGCTTGAGCCGAATAATCCAGCTGCTTACCCGGAAGTAATTCAATCTGTTCTTTCAGCTGACCTTATTGTGATTGGACCCGGGAGTTTATATACAAGTATTCTACCTAATTTGCTTGTCAAGGACATCACTTCGGCAATCAGAGCAAGCCAAGCTTTAAAGATATTTGTTTGCAATGTGGCTACTCAGGCGGGGGAGACCGAAGGTTTTTCTTGTGGTGATCATTTGCGGGTGATAGAAGATCATGTTGGCAGTAATATTTTCGATATTATAGTAGCTAACGATATAAAGCCAAGCGAATATCACCAGAATGTTGAAGGAGTTGAAACAGAAGATGAGTTAAGTATGAAGTACAATGTTTATAAGACAGATTTGATTGATGTTGAACATCCCTGGAGACACGATTCAGATAAAATCACCCAGGTTTTAATGGACCTTCTAAGAGAGAGAACTGGCCCATTAACAATGTAAGGAATTGAAGTAAAAATGGTTGCCATGTATAATGTGAAAAATGGCACAATATATCGGAGGAAATGAATGAAGACAAAAATCGGAATTAATGGATTTGGGAGAATTGGGCGACAAGTATTAAAGGCTATTAAAAAATATCATAGTGATCAATTTGATGTCGTAGCTATTAATGATCTATATGCTCCAGAAGATAATGCCAGACTATTAAAATACGATTCTAATTATGGTATTTATTCTGGAAGTGTCGAAGTAAAAGATGGAAATCTTGTTGTCGATGGAGACGTAGTGCAGGTATTTGCTGAGAGAGACCCCGGAAAACTTCCCTGGAAAGAGCTCGGCGTAGATATAGTAATTGAATCAACAGGGGTATTTAAAGACACCAGTAAAACCCCGGGACCCCAATCTCATATAGAGGCTGGCGCAAAAAAAGTAATCATATCTGCTCCTGCAAAAGGGGAGGATTTGACTGTTGTAATTGGAGTTAACGATGATTTGTACGATTCCACAATACACCACATTATTTCTAACGCTTCTTGTACCACTAATTGCCTTGCACCTCCGGTAAAAATATTGCATGAAAAGTTTGGTATCGTGAAAGGCTTGATGACCACAATTCACTCCTACACGACTACCCAAAGAATATTGGATCTAGCCCACAGTGATCCCAGGAGAGCAAGAGCTGCTGCCTTGAACATTATTCCCGCTACAACTGGCGCTGCTACGGCTCTGGCAAAAGTTATCCCTGAAATGAAAGGAATATTTGATGGATTTGCGCTGCGGGTTCCAACTCCCACTGTATCTATAGTGGACATGGTTGTAGAACTGGAAAAAGAAGTTAGTATTGACGATGTTAACGGCGTTCTGAAAGAAGCTTCTGAAGGTTCGCTGAAAGGAATTATGGGTTATACAGAGGAATTACTGGTATCTATGGATTACAAAGGGAATCCGCTGTCTTCGATCATTGATTCTGATTTGACAAAAGTCCTTTGCGGAAATATGGTCAAAGTAGTTTCATGGTATGACAATGAATGGGGTTATTCATCAAGAACTGTTGACATGGCGGTATTAATTGCAAAAAAACTCTAAATAAAATAAAATCTTAAGCGCTCCTTGAAAATAGAGAGGGGCGCTTTTTAATTAGTGAGAAAATTATGTTTCATAAGCAAACCATTAAAGATGTTGATCTAACTGGGAAAAAGGTGTTTGTTCGGGTTGATTTTAATGTACCCCTAAAGGACGGTAAGGTGGCGGATGATACAAGGATCAAGGCTGCTTTGCCTACTATTCAATACTTGTTGAACAATAATGCTGCTGTAATTCTGGCGTCACACCTTGGCCGACCAGGCGGTGAACCAAAAGATGATTTTTCATTGAAGCCAGTTGCAAAATATCTTAACCAATTGGTGGAAACTAGAGTGTTTTTTGTTGAAGATTGCCTGGGAGAAAAAGCTGAAAAAGCTGCAAAAAAACTAGGAAAGGGAGAAATCCTTGTCTTGGAAAATACCCGCTTCCATTCTGGAGAGGAGGAAAACGATCCCCTGATGGGGGAAAAATTGGCCAGTCTTGCTGATTATTTTGTGAACGACGCTTTTGGAACGGCACATAGGGCGCACGCATCAAATGTGGGCATTGCGGAACACCTGCCGGCAGTAGCGGGACTCCTTCTCGAAAAAGAAATTAATTACCTGGGCAACACAATTATCAACCCAGATAAGCCATTTATAGCAATTATAGGTGGAGCAAAAGTAAGCGGAAAAATTAGCGTAATTAATAACCTTGCCGAAAAAGTTGATTATTTCCTAATCGGGGGTGGAATGGCAAACACCTTCTTTGCTGCAAAAGGTTATAAAATGGGTGATTCGTTAGTTGAAGAAGAATCGATAGAAATTGCACAAGAAATCATGAAAGAAACGGGAAAAAAGATCTTACTGCCGATAGATGTTGTTGTTTCAGACAAATTCAGTGCATCAGCTAACTTTAAGATTGTTCCGGTTGGAGATATTCCTGAAGGTTGGAGAATAATGGATTTGGGACCGGAATCGATGTATATGTTCGGAAAGATTATTAGAGAGTGCAAAACAATCGTCTGGAATGGACCAATGGGCGTTTTCGAATTTCCAAATTTTGCCAAAGGTACGTTTTCTCTGGCAAAATTTGTTGCTGAAAGCGATGCCGTAACAATCGTTGGGGGAGGGGACTCAGTGGCGGCTGTAAAAGAAGCTGGGTTAAGCGACAAAATCACCCACATCTCTACAGGGGGTGGTGCTTCTCTAAAAATGCTAGAAGGAGCTGTTCTGCCAGGGCTGGAAGCACTGGACGATAAATGCTAAATGTTGTTAGAGTGAATCTGTATAGCGAGAGAAAGCGGGAAGCAAATCAAATATTGAACTGATCTAGCTAAAACAATCAAAGTTTTAGCTAAAACCCCTGTAAAATGCAAAAATGAAGCCATTACTGATCCAGGTTGGCTGATTTCCGTTTGAGCCGGGATAAACGGTGTTCAAGAGCTGCCCTGGTTTTCTCTGACTGGAAGGAAACGGGATTGGTGGACAAAATTTCTACTGCAGATAGAGTCCAATGGATGGCTTCCTGATAATCATTTTTTTTATGTTCGTAATACATCGCCAGCTCAGTATTAGCCTGAAGTATATTGTGAGAAGCAATTGTTTCCCAGATCGGAACAGCTTGTGAGTAATCCCCCTTTTTTTTGTAAATAGAAGCTAAGTTTGACATAGCCGCAAAGTATAGATGATCTGGCAGATCAATATTATTAACTGCGTGAGACAAAACAGACTGGGCAGACTGTATTCGGTTGTAATGAGCAAGGTAAATCCCAATTGAAACCAGATCTTCTAAGGATTGGTATTGATCAGCAAGTGGAAGCGACAGTCGATTTGAAATGTAATTCAAGAGGGTTATGAGGGAAATTACATCGATCTCATTATGATAAAAGACTGAAGAAAGGGGTGTTGGATCGCCGTTCTGGAGATAATCAAAAAAAAGCGAGGCTACCTGCCATCCGGGGATATCTAGAGAGGATCTCGTTACTCCGAGTAAATGATATTCAATGTCTCCCAAGGTGCAAGAAGCCAGGTGAGATTTCCAGAGACGGCGAGCAATATGAAGCAAATCAATATGTAATATATCTTTAAAGGGAGGAGGCCAGCCGTGGAATCTGTACCTGGTCTGCAGCCTGGGCAGATCAAATGATTTACCGTTGTAGGAAATTATCACTTTTGCAGATGAGCAAAAATTTTCCAATGCAGCTAGTTGCGCAAGTTCATTTGCAGGGTCCTGTAGAAAGAATTGCGCGAATTGAAAATCCTCATTTACAAATTTAGCTGCCCCGATCAAGAAAACATAAGTACCCGCACCCCCCGTCAAACCTGTTGTTTCTGTGTCGATAAATAAGAATTGCTCAAAGGGAATCGATGAGATGCCTGAGAGAGATGGAATCTTCTCAAATATTTCCAGGCTTAATTCCTGAAAAAGCTTTAAGTTGCCATGAGTATAATTTGGGGAAAAGGTTTTTCTGAGAACAAAACAATCACCTCTGGAAGTGCCTTCCCAGCAGCCATCAAATACATCTGCAAGCCGAAGCTGGAGGTTGGATTTGGGGTGAGTTTTAATTTTATCAGCGCCAAGTTGAACGCCCAGGGATTTTAATTTTTCGGTCAGGGAAGCCATGGTGGAATTTTACTATAGGGAAAAGGGAATTTGTTATTTCTGAAGCAAAGAAGTTCTCAATCTTTCTAACCCGATGACCAACCTTTCTTTTGGGCAACCAAAATTAAGCCTGGCGAAGCGGCTATAATCCTCCCCAAACCAGCTACCTTCGTTTAGAGCCACGCGGGCTTGATCGAGAAAAAAACCAGCCGGATTTTTGAGCTCTGTGTCTTTGCAGTCAAGCCAGCCAAGATAAGTACTTTCCGGCTTGCTCATTTGTACTCCAGGCAGCTCGTTATGAACAAAATCAAAGAGAAGATCGCGATTAACCTCCAGGTAGGATAAAAGTTTTTTAAGCCAATCCTCTCCATTTTCGAAGGCTGACCGCATCGCAACTTCTCCTAGAAGATTTACTGCGCCTACAAACCCATTCATAGCTTGGACAAAGCGATCCCTAAGGATAGGATTAGTAATTACAACAACTGATGATTTCAGACCAGCGATATTAAAAGTTTTACTCGCAGATAGCAATGTTATTGTGATAGCGGAAATATCTTCGGAGAGCGAGGCGATGGGGATGTGTTTAGTTTCTGAAAAGACCAGGTCGCTGTGGATTTCATCTGAACAAATAATGATATTGTGATTGAGGCAAACATCAGCCATACTGAGAAGTTCTGATTTAGAGAAGGCTCTTCCTGTTGGATTTTGCGGATTGCATAAGATGAAGACCCTTGTTTCGGGAGTTACGAAAGATTGGAAATGATCAAAATCTACACTATAGGAACCATTAGAGTTGCGTGACAGCGGAGAGGTAATTAAGTTTATGTTTGAGTTTTTTGCTACGTGGAAAAAAGGGTGGTACGCGGGAGTTTGAACTAATATTGAATCGCCAGGATTTGTATAGGCTTTTGCGGTGACGTTAAATCCCTGGATAACTCCGGGGATAAGAATGATATCATCGGGATTTACCTTCCAATTGTGCCTTTTGAGAAGCCAAAGTTGAATCGTTACTTTGGTTGATTCTTGGATTAATGAGTAGCCGAATATACCGTGGTCAATCCTCTCCTGGAGAGATGAAACTATTGATGGGGGTGATAAAAAGTCAGTATCTGCAACCCAGAGGGGCAAAACATCCTCATCGTACAGATTCCATTTAATGCTCTCGGATTCACGCCTATTGATAATCTGATCGAAATTATATTTCATAGCAAATATTCTTTTTTCGTATTTTTGTAATAATAACGGTAAGATGATATTTCGTGAAGGAGAAGATTGAATTTGGCCTCAATCGCGGCGAATCCAGGCAGGGGAGAACCTCCGCCTGGATGGATTTGATTCGTTTTGAGTTGAGAAAGATCGTAATCTCCATGTTCATGGAACCAGGCTAAACCCAGTTCGATCAGTGCTGGAGTTTGCCCAATGCTTTGCGCAAAAAGAGCTGGATCGTAAAACTTTCCAGTATCCCTCAAGTGTTTGAGTAATCCTAGCAAGGCTTGTAAAATTGATCTATTAGTCTGGGGCATTGGGTCTTCTGCAAAGAGAACGATTGTTTTTGGAGATACAGAATTTAGAGCCTTTTTCAAGACAGCAGGACTCGGTGGCGTTGTCCAGATAATCAGCATTGGTGATTTTTCAAGTTCTTCCCTGGGCAGGCAATCAAACCCAGGCGGTATATTGTATTCCGCCCAGATAACTGATGACGGATTTTCGTCAATCAGTCGACCTAGTTCAGCGAGAGGATCTTTTTGTTTTCTGAAATCAAGTAATTCAATTTCTTTGCTATCCTTAAGAAGAATTGGAGTATCTTCAGAATTGCGGAAATAGTGGAGGGTCAGTTGAGGTTGGGATTGGCCAGTGAACTTTGAAAGTACTAATGAGTAAGCAATATCAAACGAACTTACAGGCAGATCAATGCCGACGCTGTTCCACCAAAGGACATCCTGCTTGGTTCCGGCACTGTCAACTAAAGTTAATTTCCTGTGATTTTTATTTTTACCAATCGTTTTGTCGCTTACAAGGTTAACTCCTCGGGAGGCAAACAATAATTTAGGATTTCCTGAGCCAAAGGGAGCAAGACGATGAAAATCATTAATAAAATCAACGGATATTGATTGGAAAGGAAGCGCTGCATCAATTATTACTTCTGGAGAGGGCAAAATGTCGCCAACGACACCCTCAAAATTTTGAGCAATTGTTCTTCGAAATTCTGAAACCCTGTCACCCTGAAGCCTCACGCCTGCAGCCATGGGATGTCCCCCGTGGCTAATAAGAATATCGCTGGCACTGGCGATCAAATCTGATATGGGCACACCGGGTATAGATCGTGCGGATCCGCGGGCGTAATCTCCTTCACGCGTTAGCATAATGACAGGCTTGCGAAAACGATCAACCAGACGGCTGGCAACAATCCCTGTCACGCCTGGATTCCAATCTGGGGAACCCAGGAGGACGAGGATTGGATAATCCTCAACGAGATCAGGATTGGATTCAATTTTTGTTAAGGCGTCTTGGAAAATAACTTCAGTGAGTTCTTGTCTTTGAGCATTGAGATTTTCAAGCTCTCCAGCTAGATTTGCTGCAATAGCATTGTTGCTGGTAGTGAAAAATTCTACACATGAGTTTGCGTCAGAAAGACGACCGAGAGCATTCAATCGGGGACCGATGACAAAACCGATTTGATCTTCACTTATTGAGCTTTCTTCTAGTTTTGCGTTATTGTAGAGCTGTTGCAGCCCCAAACGGGAAGTATTGCGGAGAATCGGCAAACCTCGCTGGAGCAGATAACGAGTGTCCCCGGAAAGAGGGGCAACATCTGCCACGATACCAAGCGCGACCAGATCCAAAAGGTGGTCGACTTTTCTGTCGTAATAGCTGTAAAGATGCTCAATGAGCTTGAAAGCCACACCGACCCCTGGCAGGGATGACAAGGGGTGGATAGAAGGAAGCATATTGGGATTGATTATTGCATGCGCATTTGGAAGAACAGAGGGAAGTTGGTGGTGGTCAGTGATTATGACATCGATGCCTTGATTTTGTGAGAGTTCGATTGGTTCTAAAGCGTCAATGCCGGTGTCGCAGGTCAAGATAAGATCGGGGTGATAAGCATCGATTTGGGCAGCTAAGGAGGAGGTAGATATACCATGCGATTCTTTTGCCCGGTTAGGAATGTAGTGGTGAACATTGAAGCCTAAGTCACTGAGCGCAGATACAAGAAGAGCAGTTGATGTTTGTCCGTCAACATCAAAGTCACCCCAGACCAGGACCTTCTCATTTAGAGAGAGGGCAGCTTGAAGGCGTTTCGCGGCAAGTTTTAGACCAGGAAGTTGTACAGCTGGAGTGGGATGATAAAAATCGGGGTTAAGAAACCCCCGGGCTAGATTGGATGAGGTTATTCCCCGGCGAAAAAGAGTTTGAGAGATGACTGATGAGTAACCAGTTTCAGATTGAAAATTAGCAGGAATATCAAACACTTCAGGGAAAACCCATTTAATCTGAGAATTGCGCATAGGCATTATCACATCTCTCACTTATCAATATTCAATTTCACCAACCTGATCAATATCAAACTGGACATTTGTAAGGTCTTCATGTTCTATTGGAGGAGATTTTCCAACCGGTCCTGCTTTAATGCCGCGATTGCAAAGAGATCTAAAAACACAATAATGGCAAGTGGTTTTATCGTCAGTTAATAGAAAATCAGCTCCTTCGGAAATTGAATTATTAATTTTACTAAGTATTTGTTCCAAATCATTATTTGCTTTAGCGTTTTTATCGTCTGAATAGGGGAAAACCTCTTCGTGTTCTGATGCTAATGGATACCAATAGTGCATCTCAATAAAGGTAGGAGAAATGGAAATTTCAGGGAATAAATCATTTCCTGCCTGGTTAAAAATAAAGGGATACAATTGGGTTTGAAGTCTTTTTTCTAATTTCGGTCTTGGGGATTTTTTTGCCGAAGTTTTCCAATCGATTATTAAATATTGCTCTGGATTGAGCTCCACTATGAGGTCGTATTTCGCAATCAATTTATGACCGAGGAATGAAATGCTAAGAAGTGGCTCTGGATAAAGACGATATTTGAGCAAGGATTCACCATAAGGTAAAAAATTATCCCACATTGTCTGCAAATCGGGGTCAGACAATGAATTTTCAAGCAAAACGGGGTCAATTCCTGAGAAGAATTGCTGGCAAATCAAGTGGAATCTGTTGCCGAGCTGGGTGGCTTTTTCAAAAATTTCAATAGGTTCTGAATAAGCAGTGGGCAAGGATAAGCCTTCAATAACTTTCAATTGAAAACGCCGCGGACAATCCAAATAGTCCTGCAGGTTGCTTTGATTTAGTTGTAAGGGTTGATTAGGCTTTAGCATCAATTATCCTGGATCTAAAGGCGGTGATACTGTTTTATTTTTTAGATAATCAGCTAGAGCCTGAAATGGCACCGAAGGAGTAGATTTTCCAGATCGTCCATTATTCCAGGTTATAACTAATTCTTGTCTTGCTCTGGTAATCGACACGTACAATAATCTTAATCGCTCTCGCGCATAGTCCAGTCTTGATTGTTTTGTACCTTCGCTTTCGATATATTCTGGTGATGAGCTGTCTATTAGAGAATTAAGCTGTGACAAAGCTTCGGCTGGTAAATTCAATTGGTCGCGGATAAACCATCGTTCAGATATAAAATTATCGTCAGGGAGGTTGGAAGGAAAGTTGTAGTTATTTGCCGATATTAAATACACCCGGTCCCATTCAAGACCCTTGGATTTGTGAGCTGTGGTTATGACAACTTTTCCTTTATGATCATCAGGATTGAATTGATTTTCCTCGCTGATAGAGAAGAAGCGCCGCTCATTCCTGGCCAATGATTTGAGTTCATCAAGCAGCACTGGTAATTCCCAGTCGGGGTGTTGAATCGAAAGTTGTTTTTGAAAAGCAGCAATTTTGTGAGAAATTGAAAGCTCCTCCGGTGTATGAAAAAGATCTCCTGATAGCGTGAGGATAAGCTGGTCAATGGGAAGAAGAGCTGCTTTCTGCCATTTGAGGACGATTTCCTTAAACTCATCAAGCGTTGACATCAAGTCTGGATCACCAGCATCTAATGTGCTCATCCAATCCTCAGAGGGGCTGGGGGAAAGGAAAAGTTCAGGTTTTTGTATTTTTCTTATTAAATCCGAAACAGATTCAACCTTTAACCAGGTATCTGAATTTGATTGCATGTCCCTTTTCCACACTCGGTAAACGGAAGATAATTTTCTGGAGGAATTCGGATCAATTAAATAGGAAAGGATTATTACCAGAGAACCAGAGGTTTTTCTGGTAGTGAGGGTAGTGTTTAAATACTCTACAGGTTCAATTTTATATCTAGTTCTCAAGTATGCAGCGATTTTTTTTCCTCTTTCGTTCCGGGGAGAGAGAACTGCGACTGTCTGCTGTGGATGATCTTCCAGCCAATTGAAAACGGAATCAGAAATTACCTGAATTTCTCTTTCCGGAGTGAGCTCCTTGGCAAAGAGGTGAATCTGGTCCGGGCGATTTTTAGGATTTGGCTGCAGATCATCAGGGGGTGTTGGAATAATTTTATTTGGATAAAGAGCATCGCTGATCTGCAATTGAGGATGCTCTTTATTTGTCCAATCAACGAGGTAGTTGGCAAGATTGATGATTGCTTCAGTGCTTCGGCCCGAGTTGGGTAGAAGGTGGTTTTGGTCACAATTTTCTATAAATTCTAGCAGTAGTTTGGGGTCTGCGGTTGTAAAGGATTCGTAGATTGCCTGATTGGGATCACCAACACGGACCCAGTTTTGGTCTTCTTCGGGTCCCGCAAGCAGAGATAATATCCTTTGCTGCATTAAGCTGCTGTCTTGAGCCTCGTCCTCAAGAATAAATGGCCATTTTGCCTGGAGTCGATTAAGCAGCGACCGATCTAACTGTAGAATTTTGAAAGCATGATTAATTAGATCGTCAAAATCTACAGCACCCCTATATTCAAGATTTCGTTGATATGTCTTATAAATTTCTACTCCCATTTCGGCTAAAGGCAAAGTAATTTTGCTAGATTTAAGTTGAGCAGAGATAGAATCGGGAGATTGTTGATAATTCTTTGCTGTACGAATATATTGATGCGAAATTTGTAATAATAAATCGGGGATTTGTTTTTGATATAATGATGTTTTTTTCTTTTCGTTAAGATCGCGAATCAGATAAGTGTCAATTGCTCCTGGAAATTTTCTCAGCCAATCATAAACAGCATCGATTCTAATACGGTCCGCCTCTCTTTCATCAATTATAAGAAATCTAGAATCAAGACCTACAAGATCAGGACGTTCCTTTACGATATCATGAGCAAGACCATGAAGGGTTCGAACCCGATAACCCAGGGAAGGAAGAAGACCCATCTCCTGCAAAAATGAACTAATCCTCTGAGAAAAATTATCTACAGCCGAGTTGACTAAAGTAACCACGAGGACTTCCTGGTCGACGGACATTATCCCGCTCTTGATTAATTCAGCTGCCAACAGAGATAATGTCCAGGTTTTTCCACTGCCGGGTACGGCTGAGACACCCATAGTCCCGCCGCGATAAGCGAGTATCTTCTTTTGAGCAGGGCGAGGAGAATAGTGGTCAGTCATCAGTTATATCTGGTTTTGATCATCAGAACGAATTTGATTTAGAATATTATTAAGAGATTTAATCAGTAAACCTTTCTGTTCAAATCCGCGTTCATCTGTATTAGTCAGACAGAAGAAAATGCCCTTTCTGCAGCGGCGAATAAGGCCGGTAGATAATCGATTAAGGCTTTCGTGATTAAGGGCAACCTCTTCAATGTCTCTCCAGGGCAGTCCGATTTCCCACTCTCTGTTAAGAACATGAGGATTGGTTAGAGGCTGGAAAATTCTTTCATACCACCCTCGAGATCCGACGTCTAACCAAAATTGGTAATCAACAGGCGTATTACTGAGTAAAAACGTGTAGGCAGGGGTTAGAAATACTGCATCCTTTGGTCTCTGAGTCCAGGATTTGGGGTACTGGTTTGCAAGTATACCGGTTTTAACCATACGGTAGTATTCAGATCCCAGGTGAAGATTATTGAATCCAAGGACTTCTCCTGCTGAAAGACGGAATTTTCGGATTGAGTCAATAATTTGTTCAGAAATTTGACCCTTGTCAAAATTAGTATGAAATCCATAACCGGGCTGAGATAATAGCTCGCCAAATAATCTAATCAAGAAATGGTCAAGAGGTTGGGGAGGTTGGTTTCTGTATTCGTTCAACCAATCAACAAGAACCTGGTAGCGATTTCCGGCAAAAAAGGTGATGCGATCCTGCAGTACAGATGGAAAATTTACAAAATCATCTAAACGGTCTTCTTTGCTCAAAGTTTGAAAACAATGTTTTGCTAATAAATAAGATCTTGTAAGGTCAAAGTTTTCCAATAATTGAATAAAAGCATATGAGAGTTCGTGTATTGTAGGTTGAATCTTCCAATCTGGATGTGCCAATGCGGAGAGAGTTAACAAACAGTGAGTAACTGGTTCATCGCGCAATGCCCGGGATGGTCGGTGAGAAGTTGACTCTATCTGATGATTTCCCAGCTCGGAAGTTAACAAGAACCTCAACGAATCATTCAGGAATGGCGCCAGAACAACGATTTCACCAGGAGATGTTCCGCTTTCCACAAGTTCTTTGACCTTTTTAGCTACCCAAGTAACCATCTGGGGATAGTAGGAGTGGAAGTTAACTGAGACTGTGTCTTTGAGAGATGGTTCTAATTTCCCAGTTGATAATGATTTTGCCTTCAGGGAGGCAGACAACAAGGAATTGAATTGAGCCAGAGCTGGAGACATAATTTGGGAGTGAGACAACTCAATTTTATTAGCACAGAGATCTGCTAATTTCTTTCCTCCGGAAGGAGACGCGCCCAAGAAGCTTCTATAACCGGCAGCGAGGTCGAAGATTAGCAAAGATGAATCTAGGGAAGGAAGCATATCTTTGATCAAATCATGAGCTACTGGAACATCTTCTTCTACGTTATCGTAGATCAGGTGAGTGTACTGCTCTTTGAAATGATCTTTAACTTGCTGGTGGCGGATAAGATGATTTACATACAGCTCTACCTGTAAGGAATAATCCAATAAATTGTGTTGATAACAATATTCCCTGAAAAGCGCTGCAGCATTTTGAGCGTCCTGGAAAATACTTAACTGGGCAGGATCTCCAATCCAGGATGATTGCAGACGTTCTGAGATTTCAGTATGCGGAAATCCATGTATAGCTGCCTTGTTGAGATTGTCTAATATTTGGCTGAAAAGCCGGTTTCGTTGGACGGTAACGGATGAAAAATAACCCCCATCAGTAATCAGTGGAGTGATTAATTGGGAAATGAAGTATAAAGTGGATTCCAGGGTCAGGAAATTTGGGGGTATATTAGGATTGAAAAGACCTGTATCAGCCGCTATTAACGGCCAGTAAAGTTCGATAGTTCTCCGTGCAAGCCCTCCGAATGTGGCGATAACAGGCAAGCTGTTCCCCTGGAATGCGATTGAGTTGATGGATTCCTGGTAGACAGAAGAGAGCGTTCTTTGGGGGAAAAGCAGCAATATCTGGTTTCCCGGGATACCGTTCTTAACCAGGAAATTCAATCGTCCCACTCCTATAGTAGATTTTCCAGTACCGGCAGGACCGGACAGAAACAATGAACTGCTCGGGTCCGATTCAATTATCTTGATTTGATCTCTGGATAAATCCATATTAGGAATTGACATAAAGAACTCCCGGGGTTAGGGGCGGGGTCTATGCTCCCGGGAGAGCGACTTACTAGGTTTAAGTTGGGGACAGCAAGATGCCAGTTAGTATTATCGGTTAGAATTGATATTTATTGATTACTGACTAATAGATTGCGTATAGGCAATATCTCCTTTTATTCTTATAATTCTAAATTCTTTAATGCAAATTCCTGCATTTCCGATACTTCTTTCACTCTCTTCATCTTTATATCTTCAAATAAGTTTGATTGAATAACCTTGATAAAATTACCCTTTATCAATTCAAGCAGGGCAAGGAACGAAATCACCACGTCCATCCGGGAATATTCCTTTCCCAGCAATTCACGAAAGGTCAATTCATCGGAGGATTTAAATTTTTCAGAAATTTGAGTAATTTTATCCTTTATTGTAATTTTTGGTCTTTCTACAACGACACTAATTGATTTCAGATCAATTTCTTTCTGGAATATGCTGGTTGCCAGCTCAAAAAGATCACTGATACCAAATCCATCTAGATCCAGTTGATCTTTAACTTCCAATTTGGAGGAGGAAAGACGAATAAATGTCTGATAACCTTGGTCTTTCCGGTCTGCCAGAATATCAGCGATTTCCTTATAACGTTTGTAAGCAATTAGCTGCCGTGCTAATTCATTCCCAATATCAACTTCATCTTCTCTCCCTGAAGTCTGGGTGGGAAGAAGCGCTTCAGATTTAATCTGAATAAGTTTGGCAGCAATAACTAAAAACGCTGAGATTTCATCTGGGGGCATATCCTGCAATTTCTCTAAATGTTTCAGGTACTGATCTGTTACCTGAGCGAGAGAAAGAGTAGTGATATCTAATTCCGCACCTTCAATTAATTGAAGCAATAAATCAAGAGGCCCTTGATAAACAGGTGTGTCAATTTTGTAGGTATTTACCTGATCAGTAGAAAATATTAAATCCATAATAACCATTATACTCGACATCCTGAAATGAAGATTTATTTAGGGGACAAAATCAGTTTGGGACTACCCGTTGATTAGAAAATTGTTAATTGTACGGTTAACCTATGACATAATAGCTTCTATGTGATAAAAATAGATTAAGTTTAGAATTATCAATCTAAGGTATTTAATTGGTATTTGAGAATTACAGGAGTAAATATGATTGACGAACCGATAAATGTGACCGATGAAGCTTTTGAGAAAACTGTTGTAGATTCCGAGCTGCCAGTTATTGTCGATTTTTGGGCTCCCTGGTGCGGTCCTTGTAAAATGGTTGCACCAACCCTAAAAAAGATAGCCAAAGAATATACAGGACAAGTAATCGTTGCCAAAGTTAACACCGACAATCATTCGGAGTGGGCAAATAAATTTGGTGTCCAGGGGATTCCCACCATGCTGTTTATGGCAGAGGGAAAAGTCGTTCACCAGCAAGTGGGTGCCTTACCCGAACCCATGCTGCGGACAATATTGGATCAATTTTTAGAAGTTATTAATGAAAAGAAATAAATAGGATAAATCCTTAAAAAAAACTACCTTTCGGGAGTTTTTTAATTTAAACAGGGTCTTCCAGTTCATCAATTGGCAAAATGATCTCAAAAGTATTGCCATCATTCCGGACATTCAGTTTAATATTTCCCCCCAGAAATTGAGCAGTCCTTCTGGCGACGGCCAAACCTAACCCCATACCTTCATAACGCCGGGTTAAATAATTCTCCAGCTGTCTGAAATCCTCAAAGATTACTTCTCTTTTAGTTTCTGGGATCGGTATAGTCCAATCGTGCACAGTAATTGACAACTGATCATCCTGGATTTTGCCTACGACAACCACTTTGCCGTCATCCATCGAAAACTTTGCGGCATTGGAGAGCAAATTCCTAAATAATATGATCAAGCTTTCCCCATCATACTGCAGCTCCTTCACATTATCTGGAAAATCCACAACGAGATTAATATTTTTCTTTTGAAGATTGGGTTTTAATAAATCATAAGTCTGTAAAAACGCTTCCCCAATAGGGATTGGATCCAAAAACGTAATCTCTTTCCCAAGTTGAAGGCGCGTAAAATCAGTCAATTCTTGAACAATCCGCATCAATTTTTTGGTGTTTTCTTCCACGAGTGACAAATACTCTTTAGCCTTAGCGGAATTTACCTCCAATTCTTCCATACCCAGGGACAGATAACCGGCCAACAAATTCAAAGGGGTTCTGAGTTCATGGCTCACGAGTGCGATGAATGTGTTTTTTAATTCATCCAGTTCCCTGATCTTATCAGATACTTCCTGAATTTCAGGGTTAACTGTCGGGGAAATATCACTTTCTTTGTTTTCCATAACATTTTTGGAGTACTAGTGCACTATTATAAAGAACCCAATACTATATTTAGGACTTGCTGCGGGTTCAATTCATCAGTCTGGATATATAAGTCAGCATGGTTCCGGGCGTGTTCCAATCGAGCTACTTGTTTTTCGAAAATTCCCCTGTTCCAGGAAGTTCCTGTCCGTCTTAGAGAGATATCAAACGACACATCAAGATAAATCAGGAAATCCGGATCTCCCATTTGCTTCCACATATCTCTGACATAAGAATGCTCTTGAGCAATGTGCCGGGCATGATATTTATTCGATCTGAGAGCAGCTACCAGAGTGGATTTACCCGATGCACAGGGACCTACAACGCCAATAATTGGTTTTTCAGGTGTCATTTTCCTAGTGAATTGATTGGCAGTTGAACAGACATACGGCGGATCATATCATTTCCACCTGGGATTATTCTTAAAACTACAATACTGATATCATCACGCGGTCGCCCTCGTTCAAGTTTCAAGGCATGGGTGATCAGGGAATCTGCGATTTTGTTTGGAGAGGGATTCTCGTCTTCTAATTCCACTTTTACACAGGTACTGATATCCATAGAATCACCATAATATGAACCAGCATGCATGAGGCCGTCTGTGAAAGCTACAACAGTTAAACCTGCTTCCAGAGGGATTTCAGAAATCATGGGTCTGGTATCGCGTCTTAATCCTACCGCATCTGATTCTTCCGAGAGTAATTTAATTTGATTCCCATAAGAAATAACCAAAGGGGCAGGGTTATTCCGGGTGATCACCAGGGTACCGGTTTGTAAGTCAGCGGAAAGAATATTTAAGGTGGCAGAAACCCGGCCTCCACGTTCAGTAAAAAGTGCATCAGATGCTGCTCTGGCTGCCGCACCATCCCGTACTCCGTCAGCCAGGAACTGGATAACTTTTCTCACCACAAGACTTGAAACCCATTTGGCACCTTTCCCAGAACTCTGCCCATCCGCTAACACAACTGACATCCCGCCATTAGGTCTTTCAATTACTTCAGCAGTATCACCGCTAGAAGATGTGGCATATTTTTTGATCTTTGAAATCGCGATTTGGACTTCCATACCCAAATTTTACTTTATCATTCAGAAAATTGAAACCCATGATTCCCAGCGTAAAATTCGATCTCAGGACTGAGATTTGGGGTAAGGCTATCCACAAGTAAAACTTGTTGTTAGATATATTGTTGAATCAGGGGGAGAAATACGCTGGCAAGGCTTAAGAATATTAAGAAACCTATGATATCTGTAATCGCAGTAACCAGCACTGATGAAGCAAGAGCCGGATCCTGACCGACGAATTCCAGGATCAACGGGGCGAGTGTTCCTACTATACTTGCCACAAGTATATTTCCCAATAATGCAAGACCAAGAACAAATCCAAGGAAGGGATTTGATTGCCAGAAACCAACACCCACTCCGACAATAATACCAATCACCGATCCCAATAATAAACCTACGGTAATCTGGCGGATTAAGATCGGCCACACTCTTTTAGGCTCTACCTTGCCAAGCGCCAAGGACCGGACAATCATGGCTACGTTCTGACTGGCTGCGTTCCCGCCTTGGGCTGCTACAACAGATTGGAAAAAAGCCAGCACTGCTACTTTAACAAAAAGATCCCCAAAATTACTTATCACCCAGGACCCGATTAAGGCGGTAACAGTGTTTAAAAGCAACCAGGGTAACCGGCCTTTAAGCTGCTGGAATAACTTGCTTTCCGGCTCCAGGGCTGAATCTGAAACGCTTGCCAGGCGATAGATATCCTCTGTTGTCTCATCAACCAGAACGTCCAGGATATCATCGTGAGAGATTACACCTACCAGGTGACCCATATTATTTAATACGGGCAGGGCAGAAAGGTCATAGTGTTTCATCACTCTGGCTGCTTCTTCCTGATCCTCCATCGCCTGGACATTTACAACATGAGTATTCATTATTTCTTTGATTTCTTGATCCGGCTCTGCACAAATCAACTCTCTTAATCCCGTTACTCCCAGCAATTGTTTTTCTTTGTTGACTACAAAAAGATAATATGGGATATCTGTTTCCAACCCGGTTGATCTCAAGTACTGAATGGCAGTATCCGCCGTATCACCAGGATCCAATACCAAAAAATCAGTTGTCATTCTACCGCCCGCTGTTTCGTCAGCGTAGCGAAGCAGGGGTAAAATTTCTTCCGGTTCTTCCATTAAAGATATTGTCTTTCGAACTTCTTGGCCGGTAAGGTCTCCCAACAAGTCAGCTGCCTCATCCGGATCCATGTCATCAATAATATCTGCCAGGAAGGGCAGGGGTAAATTCCGGGCTGCAGCCAGGGTCTGCTGGTCATCCAACTCATCGAAGATATCCGCAACTTCGGGGATTTCCAGTTTTTGTATCAAATCTTTCTGCTTTTCAGGTTTTAATTCATTAAATACCTTTGCCTGGTCCGCCGGATGCAACGATCGGAGGAGTTCTAGAGCAACGTTATAGTCTCCCTTTTCCAGGGATTCTTCGAGGGCCAGCAAAATAGCTGGATCGGTATGTTCGAATTTATTCATTGTTTCAAATCCCTCATTAAGGTAAAAACCGGCAGAACTGTATCAATAGAATCTGCCAGGTTAACATACAAAATTATGCAGATACTTAAACTAATTTGACAAGAGAATGACCTCTATGCCTTGATCTCTGAGCCACGAGAAAGAGGACTCAATTTCTGTTATTTTTCCAGATATTTGGATATCCATCCAACCTTGTTCAGCAGTAACATTTGCGCGCAGTATATTCACTGTAAAAGAATACTGCCGTAATAAATGGTTGATAATCGGCTCATCATGTAGATTGGGAGGAAAGACCAAGCGGACTGATTGGCTGCTCATATTGTCTCCTAGCTCCTAAAATTACATTTTAACATGAAATATGAATTCTCTGCCGGAATGAAATAACATAAAAATAACCAGTCTAAAGTGGAAAAATCTAAACTGAATAGTTTAGCTGGATTCACTTGCCAGTTGTCCGCAGCCTGCCTGAATATCAATCCCCCGACGTAAACGTATGGTGCAGGCAATGCCCGCATCGGTCAGAATTTTCTGGAAAATAAGCGCTTTTTCCTCTTCTGCTGGCTTCCCACCGTAATGAGCAACCGGATTCAGCTGAATCAGGTTGACATGTACCAACATTCCCCCTATCAAATTGGACAATTTTCGAGCTTGTTCCGCTGTATCGTTTACCCCATCAATCAACGCCCATTCAAATGTAATCCGCCGGTTAGTTTTTTGAATGTACTGGCGACAGATTGCCATCAATTCCTTGAGGGGATACTTGCGATTTATCGGTACAATCGATGACCGTAACACATCATCAGAAGCATGCAATGAAATCGCCAAATTGATCTGCGTGTTATCTTCTGTAAACCGCTTTATTCCGGGAATAAGACCCACTGTTGAAATAGTAAAGCGTCTTGTGCCCATTCCAAATCCCTTGGGGTTATTCAAGATTCGCACGGCATCCATAACTGACTGGTAATTTTGAAATGGTTCTCCCATGCCCATGAATACTACATTAGTCAGTCCTTTTCCGCTTTGACCAAGATCCGCAGCTGTTTTTATTACCTGTTCAACAATCTCTCCCCGGGATAAATTCCGGATAAAACCCATATTCCCTGTAGCGCAGAAATTACATCCCATGCCGCAACCAACCTGGCTGGATATACATACCGTATTACGATCTGGGTATCCCATGAGTACAGTTTCAATCGCAGCCTTGTCCTGCAACCTGTAGAGGATTTTACGGGTAGATCCGTCATTGGATTGCAAATCTTTTTCAGGATTTAACCCACCAATAATAAAGTGCTGATCTAATCTTTTTCGCAAAGGAAGAGAAAGAGCAGTAAATTCTTCGAAATTGTTCCAGAATTTCTGAAAGATCCCTTGCCAGATTTGTTGTGTTTTGTACCCTGGTTCATTCCAACCCTGGATGACCTCATTCAGTTCTTCATAATCAAGGTCAAATAGATTAGATCTCATGAGCGGTCACTTTCTCCATAATATTCAGGGCGTTGTCAGCAATCAAATCAGGTGGGGGATTCCAGGCTTCACCTGTGGATCTATCAGTTACTCCTGAGAGAACCAGGCCAGTACGCATCCCAATATTTTGGGCACCGGCAATATCAGTTTCCAGCCGATCACCAATCATAATAGCTTCAGCTGGCAAACAATCTGCTCGCTGCAAAGCAAGATTAAACAGGTGTATTTTCGGCTTTCCTATTATTTCGGCTGCTGTTCCGGATGCGGTTTCAATTGCTTTTATGATAACACCCGCACCCGGGGCATTCCCCTCAGGTGTGGGTATTGTTCTATCCGGATTGGTTCCAATAAAAGGCACACCTTGATCAATCAACCTCGCGGCATATTCAATTTTTTCGTAAGTTAAACCCCGATCCAATCCAGCTACAACTGCTAGAATATTTTCATTCCGGGGATTCTCAACGTGAAAGAAATTCTGCTTCTGGAGCGCTTTCACTAGTCCCTGCTCACCGACAACATATACTGAACCACCAGCTGGATATTTCATTGCCAGATAATCAGCCGTGGCTTCAGCACTCGTAATCACCTGCTTCTCATCCAGACTAACCCCATACTCATTCAATTGCCCAAGATAGTAATCTACCGTACGCGTAGAATTATTGGTGATACAGAAAGCAGATAGGTTATAGTCATTTATGCAGGTAAACAGCTTAGAAATATCTAATATTGGATCAGGACCTCGCCACAGGACGCCATCCATATCCAGCAGGACTACTTTTAAAGCAGGGTATTCTTCTTTCGCCACAGGATATCCATTTAGAGATAGAAAAAAGCCCGGTTTGATAGAAAACCGGGCTTTGAGTTTAACTTCTTATTCTTGATCGTCTTTCTTGTCTTTTTTTGATGCTGCCAATATCGAATCCTTGCTCGGTTCAAGCACTTTATCCACTAGGCCATAATCCACTGCATCCTGGGCAGTTAACCAATAATCGCGTTCAGTATCAGTTTTTATTTTCTCTTCTGATTGGCCGGTATGGTGAGCTAAAATGCTATTGAGCTTTTTCCTCAATCTCATGATCTCATTGGCCTGGATCTCAATATCTGTGGCCTGGCCCTGGACTCCGCCAAGAGGCTGGTGCAGATGGATAGTCGCATGGGGCAGGGCAAAGCGTTGTCCTGTTGTTCCTGCGGATAACAGCACTGTCCCGAATGAAGCAGTCACACCAACTGCAACGGTATTGATTGGATTAGCTATCATCTGCATAGTATCATAAATAGCCAGTCCAGCATAAATCTGGCCTCCTGGAGAGTTGATGTACATCTGGATGGGCGATTCCGAGTCCTCGTTGCTTAGATAAAGCAATTGGGCAACGATCAAATTTGCAGTCTGGTCAGTGATTTGGGTTCCTACAAAAACAATTCTATTTTTTAACAGCAGCGAATATATATCATACGCTCTTTCCATCTGGCCGGACTTTTCAATCACCATTGGAATGAGCGCCTGGGGTTCTACCATATGCATGATGCCTCCTTTTATTTCAGGCAAGACCACTAATCCTGCTCTTTTTTATCTTTGTTTATTTCTGTTTTTAGTTCTGTTTCTTCCTCACTCGAAACCTGCTCCTCAGGTGTTTCTGAGGGTGATTCCACAATTTCTTCATCCTTGGAATCAACCGATCCGTTTTCTTCTTCTTTTTCTTCTGGTTTCAAAAAACCAGAAATATCCTCACCTTTGGCAAGTGCCATCAGGAAATCTAGAGTTTTTTTGGTAATAACCTGTGAACTTATTCTATTCAACAGAGCAACTGAATCTCCGCTGTTCATGTACTCTGTACGACCTGATTCGTCATCACCAAAATGGTTATTTAGTACTGACTGAAATTCTCCGGTTATTTCCTCGGGGTTGATATCCAAATCTTCTGCTTCTGAGATCTTGCCAATCAATAATCCTTGAATGATTCTCTTTTCTGCATTAGGTTTAATCTGTTCCCGAAGCCCTTCTTCTTCCATGTCCTGAATGCCAAGATACATCTCTAAATCCATTCCCTGAGATTTAAGTCTGGCTTCCAGTTCACGGACTTCACCCTCAATTTCACTATCAAGCATTTGAGGGGGGAATTTCACCTCAGCGTCCTCCAAGACAGCCTCCAGAATCTGATTGATATAGGTATTTTCTTCTTCCACTTCCCGTTGTGTGTTTAATTCCTCCTCAATTTGATCTTTAAGTTCTGCTACGGTCTCCAGTTCGCTGATTGTTGTGACAAATTCATCATTCAGCTCAGGGAGGACACGTTCGCGAATACCTTCAATCGAGACCATGTAGAGAACTTCTTTTCCCCTGTAATCCTCATCGACTGTTTCATCATCTGAGAATTCGTTGGTCAATTCCAGGGAATCACCTCCAGATACACCCAGCAGTTGACGCGAGAAACCCGGGAAAGGCCATTCTTTTGAGGGGTCTTCATCTTTTGATTTAATCATTACCGGTAAGGGTTGATTCTTCAACAGGAAATTGTCCTCGTTTTCAGGATCACTATCAGTTGGATAACAATCCAGGGAAGTATCTACCAGATTGCCTTCCTCAGCCGGATGTTCTACGGTTTCGACTGACGCCTGCTGAGAGAGCATCCGCTCAATCACTTCATCCACATCATCACTTGAAACATCGCTCTGTTTAAATGCTATCCGGATCTCCCTATAATCTCCCAGAGTAATTTCAGGCTGCAGCGGGATATTAAAGATGAAAGTTGGAGGTTCAAGGCTCTTTATCTCTTTTACCTGTCCAGGCCCATACGGCTCCTGTTCAACTTCATCCAGGATTTTCGGATAAATTTCATCCAGAAAATTCTCAAGTGCCTGATCGATTATCGCGCCCTCGCCAAAGTGATTTACAATAAGTTGATAAGGCGCTTTACCAGGGCGATAGCCTGGAATTTTTTTTCCTTTTGCCAGCTCTTTTGCCGCCAGGTGTTTTGCCTTTTCAAAAGTCTCCTGGTCCGCTTCTACAATAACTTCCAGCTGATGTTCTTCTAGATAACTCTGTTCAATTTTCAATTTAATCCTCACCTATTATTGTGGCAGTAGAAAAGGGCCATAATCATTCAGGCCCCTCGTCTTCGCCTTGACTGCTGATATGGGGAAGGTGGGGGTCGAACCCACACGCCTTAAAGGCACATGATCCTAAGTCATGCCTGTCTGCCAATTCCAGCACTTCCCCAATACAAATGGTGCAAAAAAATTATAAGCCAGAGGTCCCCGCACGTCAATAAATCTACTATAATAGTTTTGTTAATCAAATCTCCGGCGGATCTTCCCCGGATAGCACATCTTTACCAGTATTATGGAGATAAATAATGTTTGATCACTTTAATTTTCTTGCCCCAATATATGAACATGTAATAAAAGCAAAACTTCCTGAAAGATTGGCCGAGCTTGTAGATATTACCTCAACTGAAAGAATGCTGGATGTGGGTGGGGGGACTGGAAGAGTTTCCCAATTCTTTTCTGACCGGGTAGATCAAATTGTCATCGCTGATTTAGCATTTCAAATGCTTGCCAAATCTCAATCAAAAAATGGTTTATACCCGGTTAATTCACATTCTGAAATACTGCCATTTCCAGATGAGTCATTTGATCGGATCATCATGGTTGACGCCCTACATCATGTTTGCGATCAAGCTAAAACAGCCCGGGAATTATGGAGAGTAATCAAACCTGGCGGCAAGATTGTTATAGAAGAACCTGATATTCACAACCGATCAGTAAAACTGATTGCCCTGGCAGAAAAACTGGCATTAATGCGCAGTCATTTCCTTTCTGGGCAGGAAATCCAGGACCTATTCTCATCCTTTCCTGCAGATATAGAAATTCACCAAGAAGATCATTTTGTCTGGGTAATCGTTGATAAAAGGCAGAGCAAAACCTGATTTCCCCCTGCGATTATTTCGTATAGTATTATTGAGAATATTACACTTCAGTCCCAATTATCCGGAATATTTTGTAAAATAACGGAAAGAGGGGAGAGAAGAATATCACCAGAAGGATATAAGCTGCTGGGTGGTAATTCCAAGCGCCGCTGGCAAGGGTTCCAGCAGTGAAAATCATCGCTGAGGTAAGTGCAATTCCCAAAGACAGCATCCAAAGCCTGGAATCAAAACGATTTTTGCCGAATAGGGATATAGCAGAAAAAACACCCAATCCGGCTGCTGCTCCGTCAAGCGCTCCCATTCCCAATAAAAATGGAATGACCTGGGCAGACCATCCATTCGCTGGCGGTAGGGCCGGAAAAGGCACTGTGCCTGTTGACAGTAAACATAAACCAGCCCTGGCCAATAAAAGTAGATGTACTGTCTGCAGGATGCCGTAGTACCCGGCAAGGTATTTAAGCCTGGGGGATAAAGCGTTTAAGTCTGACATTTTTTCTCCTCTGAGAATTACAATTGCAAACGACCAGCAGCTGCTTCCCCAGCAGAAAACTGGCCGTTTTTCAGATTACTGAATGGCAGATCGGGAGCTTGATTCTCAACGTCCAAAAGCTGATAAAGCGGATCCAAGGCCCAGAGACCCAAATCCCAGCAGACTGGTGAGTATGGAATTGATGATGAAAATAGCCACCCAGCCCAGAACCACAGTTACCAGGGTTTTGGTGGTATCCAAGTCGAGAGCTTCCTGTACTCCGAAAAAGCCGGCTACGAGAGCCCAGATGCTTCCCCCAAAATTGAGAATTCCTCCCAAACAAGGAATGAATATTAATAAACTGAGAATCCTGGGACCGCTGGCGTAACCAAGCACACGCAGTAATTCACCTGGCTCTGCTTCTCCTTTAAACATATTGGTTCCGATGAAATGGGTCACGTATGCCCAGATATAGTAATTAGCAATACCAACTGCAGTACTTACGATCAAAGCCAGGATGGCGCCGCCGATTTTTCCCCCAAACAGATTGCCAATAAAGAAACCAATGCCGCTAGCGATAGTCACGATTATCACCACCAGCAAAGCTTCCTGGTTTAGACTGGTGTCTGCCTCAACTTCTTTATAAAATTCCTTATCCAGCAAAGCTGCTCTCATCACTCTATTAACCAAAATGTTCATTTTACCTCCAGGGGCGAAATGAATAATTCTCTTAGTTTACTTCGGGTAGGGGGCAAGGGCAAGTACACAGGTTCGTTTTAATCCAGGATTTCCCAACCTCTTTTCTCTGCTGTTTCTCTGAGCTTTCTATCCGGGAACACAGCTATTGGCTGGCGAGCTTGCTCAAGCAGGGGAATATCTGCAAAGGTATCTCCCAGAGCGATCTCAAGCGTATTTGATCCAATAATATTTTTCACCTTTTCAAGTTTCTTTTCTCTTGTGGTTAAGGTGTCAGCCAGAGAGATTCCCTTTTCAGTAAGAAACACCCGGGTTCCTATCGCAGTTATCCTTTCATCCCCGATTTTATTAGCAAACTCCAACACAGCTGGTTCATAGGCAGCACTAACAAGGATTATTTCAGCTCCCTGGTTGTGATACTCCTTAAGCAGGGAAACCGGTCTCTCCCGCCGTTTTGGCCATAACTCGCTTTCAACGACATAGGACATAATTGAATTAACCATCTCCTCATCAGGCGATTGGATCAGTTCCAATACTGTGCGCATTGTTCTATCAGCCCAGGAATCAATTTCTTTCAATCCAGCTTTTACCTGCAAGTAAGAAAATAAAACACTGTATTTAAACAACCTGGGGCGGAGCCAGGGTTGATTTCTTTCAGCCCAATTAGCAATCGCCAATATTGGAGATCCTGTTGTTAATGTGCCATTGAGGTCTGAGGCAACAATCATTTTTTACCCTTGCTGTTTCGCATAGTATTTTCCCCTTGACATCACTCTCGCTGATAGAGCAGGGGGATATATTGAATATTCGGTGATCAAAATTCCCGGGTGAAACCGCAGTTAATCTGTGGTAAATATCTGATCAATCTTAACCATCCACTCACTGATGGGGATTCCTTGGGGGCATTTTTCTTCACATTCACCGCATGCCACACATAAATTAGCCCGATTTTTAACCGGCACCCAATTGTTATAATCAATCTTTGCAATCTCGTGTTTATCATACATTATGCTGTCATTATAGATATTGAGTATACGAGGGATATCAACACCTTCCGGGCAGGGAACACAATACCCACACCGGGTGCAGGGAATTAGAGCTAATTTTTCATACTCTTCCCTAGCTTTGGCTACAGAGTCCAATTCCGCTTCCATTAAACTGTGTTTTCCTGATTTGGTTGCGCTGGTAACATTTTCAACTACGTGCAGCATCTCACTCATTCCACTGAGGACAACCGAGACTTCGGGTTGATTCCACAACCACTGCAGCGCCCAATCTGCAGGAGTTCTCTGGATTTCGGATTGCTCCCAGATACCCTGTACTTGTTGGGGGGGATCAATCAAACGACCGCCGCGGATGGGTTCCATGATGACAACTGCCAAATCATTTTCAGCCGCATAATCCAGCCCTTTTTTACCTGCCTGGTAATCCACATCCATATAGTTAAATTGGATCTGGCAGAACTCCCAGCTATCATAGGCATCAATGATAGTCTTAAAGGCGGGATATTCATCATGAAAGGAAAAACCTAAATGCGAAATTCTGCCATCCTCCAGGGCTTTTTCAGCCCAAGGAAGAACGCCAAGCTGCTCCATCTTCTGCCAGCTTTTACCACTTAATGCATGCAAAAGATAAAAATCAATCTGTTCTGTTTTTAATCGATCCAGCTGCTCATTTAAATAATGATCAAAGTCCTCTTTTTGTTCAACTTTCCAACAGGGAAGCTTAGTAGCAAGCTTAACTTTATCCCTATAAGCTCCCTGAAGCGTTCTCCCCACAAAACCTTCGCTTTGTCCGCTGTGATATGGATACGCTGTGTCAATGTAATTTACACCGTGATCGATGGCATAATAAAGCATTTCAGCAGCATGTTTTTCATCAATCCGCCCAGAGTCTCCATCAATGAGGGGAAAACGCATACATCCGAACCCTAAAGCGGAAACTCTCCAATCCAGGTTTCCAAATTGACGATATTCCATGTTCTTTTAACTCCCTATTCTTCAAAAATTTCGTAATATCCTTTGTCTAATTCATCGTCACTTAAATGTGCATACCGCTGAGTAACTTGAATATTCTTATGGCGGGCAAGTTTTTGAGCTAGTTTAATATTCCCACCCGATCCTTGAAGAACTTCAGTAACAAAATAATGCCGGAACGAGTGGGGAGTGATCGTTCCAGCAGCATTATCACCCAAAGCCTCCCGGACTCTTTGATTAATGATATTCCGGCCTGTTGTTGTGCTGATTGGTTCAATCCTTTTACCAGCCCCCAGGTCATGTCTGGCAAATAATGGCAGAGAGGTAAGTGCTTTGCCAAAGGCGCCGTCATTTTCTGCCCTGGTATTCAGGTAATCTCTGAGAGCGTTCATTGCCCTGGTAGAAAACCGGACAATGGCTTCTTGATTTCCTTTTCCGATAATAACAGCTTTTCCTTCCTGCCAGTCGACATCTCCACGCCTCAAATTACAGGCTTCGTGCACTCGGAGGCCGGTGTCTGCCAGGGTGAGGATGAATGCCCGATCTCTCAGCAGCTGCAGGCGCTGCCTTTTGTTTTCTGAAGGTAATTGTCCCATTGATTGCGCATAGTTTAATACTTTTAGGATGTCTGCTTTCGGAAATTGGGGAAGGCGCTGTCCAACCCGCCGGGATCGTCGTTTAATTAACATCCTCATCCGGGGAAGATTTATGGCAGCTAAATTATCTGCAGCTAAAAATTCATAAAAACCAGTAGCAGCTGTAAGATAAAGTTGCTCTGTGTTAGGTGAGTAAGATTTTAGATCCGCTGCAAAATCAGCTATAAAATTCTCACTAAGAGTTGAAACTTTAATTTCTGCCGGATCATTGCCTTTCTTTATCCAGGAAGCCAAAAAAGATTGCATGGCGTTTGTATAAGTACGGGCAGTATTTGAGCTGCGCGATAAATGTACACTGTCGAGGTATTTCTGGACTGCTTCCAGGACGGAAATTGGGGTATTAGGGGACAAAAGGGCTTCTCCTCGCCTAAATCCTTATGGTTGCGATAATAGTACTTATCACAACCATAAGGATTTTAACAGGATTTTCACCTCTGGTCAAGCCCCTGCCTGAAGTCATATCCAATAATTATTTGCTAATCAAAGATCATTCTTAGATCCCTAAACAATCCCCGCCTCTCCAGAACCCAGACAATATTATCGGAGCAATAATCCCAATAATGATTGATAGAGTAGAACGTTTGTGCTATACTGCTCGTATGAGCGACATCGAACGATTAGAGCTCCTTACCCGTCAAATGCATCTGGAACCTGCGGAGGACTGTTACCCAAATCCCTTACCTTCTCGAGGAAAAGAAGCAATTGCGGTTAAAACGGCTTTAATGCCAAATGGTCAATCTATTCGCCTGTTAAAGACTCTGCTTAGTTCTTATTGTGAAAAAAACTGTATTTACTGCCCTTTCCGCTCCCAACGCGACTTTCCTCGAGCAGCCTTCACTCCGGATGATTTTGCACGGTTATTCCATTCTCTGTACCAAGCTGGCTTTGTAGAAGGCATTTTCCTTAGTTCCAGTGTATTTCAGGGAGCTGTGAAAACCCAGGATCTTTTGCTTGATACTGCCTCAATTCTTCGGAAACGTTATCATTTCCGCGGTTATTTACATCTTAAAATCATGCCTGGAGCTGAGAAAGACCAGATCCAGCAGGCTATGCTGCTGGCAGATCGACTATCGGTGAATTTAGAGGCACCTCACTCTGATGCGCTGGCAATTCTGGCTCCACAGAAAGATTTCAACTCAGATTTACTGGACCAGCTGCGCTGGATTCAGGAAATCAGGACAGAGAAATCACCTGTTAATGCCTGGAAAGGATCCTGGCCTTCTTCCGCTACTCAATTTGTGGTAGGCGCTGCCGGTGAAACAGATTTGGATTTGCTGGCAGCCACTGAAAATCTATATCACCACACTAAGATTTCCCGAGCCTATTATTCAAGTTTTAATCCCATAGAAGACACTCCTCTGGAAAATCATTCTCCTTCCCCTCCCAGTCGGGAATTCCGCTTATATCAAGCTTCCTTTCTCCTTCGGGATTACGGTTTTTCTGGGGAAGATCTTGTCTACAATGAATCTGGTAATCTTTCTCAGGAAATTGATCCAAAATTAGCCTGGGCTGAACAGCACCTGCTTCATCAGCCGCTGGAAATTAATACAGCATCACGGTCAAAGCTACTCCGTATTCCCGGCATTGGCCCCGCTCGTGCAGATAGTATTATCTCCCTTCGTCGTGCAGATCCAATAAAATCCTTCAGCAAATTACAGAAAATGAATTTGATCACTCCAAAATCCTCACCTTATATCCTAATTAATGGGAAATCCCCCGCCCTTCAGCTCCGGCTCTTTTAGCCCCTTGATTTCCTCCACCATCCGCCCAATTTGGATCTAGAAATTGTTGAATTTCCACCAAATAACCATCAGGATCCTTTAAGAAAAAATGGTATATATCATATTCCGGGTTGATTATCGGAGGTTCGAAAATTTCTACCTCTTTCTCCTGCAGATAAGCATACCAATCATCAACTCTTGTAGTTACGAGGGTTAGGATCAAGGATTTTTCTTCCAGTGATCTTTCTCCTCGATCACAATATCCAAGATATCCACCCTCAGCGGTTTGAATAATCCGGCAGCCGCCCTGGTCAAGCACCAGTGGAAAGCCCATTATCCCCTCATAAAATGCTGAAGATTTTTTTAGATTCCGGACATAGATAAAGATAATTTGGTGATCAAAGCGTAAATTATTCACTACCCCTCCTCTTAGTCAGAACTTTTCCTTAGAATCCAGGACCGTACGTTTTATTGAAAATATCACGCTATCACGCCCCTCCTTTTATCTATGGGAGGTTGATTTCACCGATTCAATGGTGATTGTATCTGATTTTATCAAACTCACTAATCATAAAAAAAAGCCGAGTTTTAAACTCGGCTTTTTTATCTTATTCATCTATAGCCTCTCGTTATTTGCAAAATTATTAATTCTAGGGTTTTTCCGGCCAAGTCCCGGCCAGGTAATCTTGCAGTAATCTTGCAATTGACCCGGGTTCTTTTTCCAACCACGGAGAACTTGCCCAATCCGGGATGTAAAGTAAATCCGTAGGTAATCTGGTAAATAAAATATTGTCGATATCAGTTTTAGCTGCCAAACAAAGCAATTGACCAACCTCTGCCAGATGTAAATCGGTTAATATATTTCCTTTATAGAGACCAATTATCTCAGGAAGTTTTGGAATTATATTAATACTGAATATTTGCTCAAACAAGGCTTTCAGGATAATCGCCTGGCGATCAACTCGGTCATCTACGTTCTGGGGGTCACGATATCTAGCATATAACAAAGCGTCCTCTCCTGAAAAAAAATACCCGCCAATAAGAACTTTAGGTTTATTCGGTTTGTGGTGTGAATAAACAGGAGAAGGATTGTATACTTTAATACCCCCAATCACGTCGGTAAGATCGCGGAATATTCGCATGTTGATAACTAGGTAGTGATCAATTTCCACGTCCCAGTTATGCTTAAATGTTGCCTGCATTAAACCCGCACCGTATCCTGACCCACTATAATACCCCATCCCTTCGGTTCCAAAGTGGTAGGCTTGAGTAAGTTTTCCATGGGTCCTCCCGTCATCCTCTTCCACGTCCGGTATCATGACCCAAAGTCCTCGAGGAATTCCCATCACTGAGACTTCACCTTTTTGAAAATCCACTCGGAAAACCATGATCGTGTCTGCCATACCATATAGGTACCCGACGCCACGTGTATCAGAGCCGATCACGAGGATAGTCATTACCTCATCCGGTCCATTGCATATTCCATCATATGAACCTGCAGCCTGGACTGATCGAACACCCAGAAACGGAATGAACAGGCTGATTATGAGAAGGCCATTGATAAATTTTTTTATTTTCATTGTAAACTCCCGGGGTTATTCGAGTAGCGCCGTGTTAATAAACTCCAGCAGTAATAGTAGAGGATCCGGACCCTTTTGAGGCTGCAGCAATTCGAAACCGTGATTATCAATATATCCGTAATCTACCAGTTTAGCATCTGGAACCGCGGAACAGGTTTCCACTGATGCATCATCTCTTAATCCATACAAGC